>DAISWY010000034.1:0-20929 GCA_036826135.1 Gemmatimonadaceae bacterium
CTCACGTGGGTGACGCGACGCTCTGACCGCACGCTTGGGCGGCTGTTGGAGGGAAAAGCAGGGGACGCAGGGCGTCGAGGCGGGCCGGACCGTAACTTCAGACCGTCCCCTCCACCCCCTACGTCCGTCCCTCGCATGCGCCTCCTCCTCGCCTGCTGTCTCGCCCTCCCCCTCCTCGCCCAGGCCCCCGCGCGCTCGGCGGTGTCGATGGACCCCGAGCGTGCCGCCACGCTCTATGTGAGCGACCGGCACGAGGACCATCCGGCGGCCGACTACGCGCGCGACCTCGCGGCGAAGTCCCGGACCGACAGCATCTTCGCGGCGCGCAGCGCCGGCGTGATGCGCTACGAGAAGACGACGTACCGGAGCCGCCACGGCGACCTCAACATCCCGGTCTACGTCTTCTCCCCACTGACCTCACGCGGAGTGAAGGCGCACGCGGCGCTCGTCTGGGTGCACGGCGGCGTGCACGGGAACTGGGACCAGAACTACCTCCCGTTCATCATCGAGGCCACCCAACGCGGGTATGTGATCGTCGCGCCGGATTATCGCGGTTCGACGGGGTATGGTGAGACGCACCACCGCGCCATCGACTACGGCGGCAAGGAGCTCGACGACGTCGAGGATGCGGTCGGATTCCTCGCGACGCGCGCCGAGGTGGATCCTTCGCGAATCGGGATCATGGGGTGGAGCCACGGCGGGTACATCGCGTCGCTCCTGCTGATGCGTGGCGACCGCGCGCGCTTCGTGGCAGGGGCGGCGATCGTCCCGGTCACCAACCTGATCTTCCGCCTCTCGTACAAGGGTCCGTCGTACGCGCGCAGCTTCTCGACGCAGCGAGAGCTGTCGGGGTTGCCGTTCGAGCAGCGCGCCGAATATGTGCGCCGCTCCCCGCTCTACCACGTGGATGCGCTGGAGCGCCCGTTGCTCGTGCACGTCGCGACGAACGACACCGACGTCGACTTCGTGGAGGACCAGCAGCTCGTCGATGCGCTGCGCGCGCGGAAGCCGGAGCTCGCCGAGACGAAGATCTATGTGGATCCGGCACCGGGGCCGGCGAGCGGGGGGCACACGTTCAGCCGTCGCGTGAACCGCGAGACGCTGCTCCGTGATGACTCCCCGGACCAGATCGATTCGTGGAACCTCACGTGGGAGTTCTTCGCGCGGCATCTCGCGCCGCGCGCAGTCACCGGGTCGGCAGTGGCTGGCGCGTCAGCAGCCAGTGGGGTCGCGCCGCGCGCCGACGACTTCACCGGTCCGAACCCCTGGCCGGCGATCCGGAAGGAGCGCATCGCACGGCTCCTGCCCGCGGCGATGCGCGAGACGAATATCGATGCCTGGGTGAGCCTCTTCCGGGAGAACGCGAACGACCCGCTCGCGCTGCATCTTGGCGGCGAGAACGCGGGCGCACCGTCGGCGGTGATCGTGACGCGGCGCGGCGACGCGGTACGCACGGTGATGCTCTCGGGATTCGGCGAGGCGATCGCGCTCCGCGAACTCGGCACGCACGACTCGGTGGTCGTGTATGACGGGACGCCGGCAGCGCTCTACCGCGCCATCGCAGAGCGGCTGCGGGCCGCCGGGGCGCAGCGGATTGCCATCAACAGCGGAGAGGGGAGCGGGATCGCGGACGGCCTCTCGGCCACGCAGCGGCGCGGGCTCGAGCAGGCACTGGGGCCGACGTGGGCACGGCGGCTGGTGTCGTCGCACGACCTGGTGCAGACCTGGCTCGCGGTGAAGCTCCCCGCGGAGATCGAGATCATGAAGCGCGCGGCGGCGCTCACGGCGCGGCTCGAGGTGGAGGCGTATGCGCAGGTGGTGCCTGGTGTCACCAAGGACTCCGACATCGCGCGCTACCTGAAGCGGCGGATGCGCGAGCTCGGTGTGGAGGATGGGTGGAACCCGACGCAGAATCCGAGCGTGAACTCGGGGCCCGACCGCGGGCACTCGCACGCGAGCGACCGCGTGATCCAGCCGGGCGACGTGATCCAGACCGACTTCGGCATCAAGGTGCACGGTGTCTGGGGGACGGATATCCAGCGGTTCGCGTACGTGCTGCGACCCGGCGAGACCGCACCGCCGGCGGAGGTGCAGCGGCGGTGGGAGATCGCGCGGGCGGGATCGCGTGCGGCGTTCGCGGCGATGCGGCCGGGCGCGACGGGGGCGCAGGTGGACTCCGCGCAGCGCTTGATCATGGCGCGCGAAGGCTCGACGACGGTGCCGTGGGGGACGGGGCACGGCGTCGGCTACTGGGCGCATGATGCGGGTCCGCGGCTCAATCGTGCCGAGCGTCGTGCGCTGCGGCCGGGGATGACCTTCGCTTATGACGGCTTCATGGCGTGGGCGCTCCCCGGGAGTGACGGCCGGACCTGGGGCGAGGGGACGAAGACGATCTCGGTGGAGGAGATGACGGTGATCACGCCGGAGGGCGCCGAGTTCCTGACGCCGCCGCAGGAGACGCTGATCCTGATCCCGACGCGCCGCGGTCCGACGACGTGACGATGGCCGGGGGCGCACCCGCGGGGGCAGGGATGGGTGACGGGCATGCGCTCGACGCGCGGGTGCGCTTCCTCACGGAGTACGCGCGCCGGCTGCACAACGCCGGGGTGAGCTCCCAACGGCTCGAGGGCGCGATCCGCGCGACGGCGCGCGCGCTGCGGCTCGAGTGCGAGGCGTGGTCGACGCCGACGGGCTTACTGCTCTCGCTGACCGACACCGACGCGCTCCTCGGAAGTCAGCAGACGCGGGTGCTGCGTCTCGAGCCCGGCCACGTGGATCTGGGCGCGCTCGCGGCGCTCGACCGGATTGGGGAGGAGGTGCTCGCCGGTCGGCTCGACATCGACGGGGCGTGGACCGCGATGCGGGCCCTCGACCGCCCGATGACGCGTGCGCGTCGGCTGCGCACCATTGCGGCGTTTGGTGTGGCATCGACGGCGGTGGCGGGGCTGCTCGGCACGTCGTGGCTCGACCTCGCGGTGGCCTGTGTGCTGGGGCTCTGCATCGGGTGGATCTCGGTGCGGAGCGGCGAGCATCCGGACCTCGACGCGGCGAACGAGGCGGTGAGCGCGCTCGTCGCGACGACGCTGGCGACCCTCTTCGGGCACTTCGTGGCGCCGATCGCGGTACAGACGGTGGTGGTCTCCGCGCTCATCGTGTTGATGCCCGGGTTGATGCTCACGACGGCGATGACGGAGCTCGCGACGCAGCAGCTCTCGTCTGGCTCTGCGAGAGCGGCGGGGGCGTTGACGGTACTGCTCAAGCTGACCTTCGGGAGCATCGCCGCGACACAGGTGCTCGGTGCGATCGGCTGGACGGTGCCGACGCCGGCGCCCTCGACCCTCCCGGTGGCGGTGGAGTGGGTGGCGGCGGTGCTCGCCGCGGCGAGCTTCGCGACGCTCTTCCAGGCCGCGCGCCGTGACGTACCGTTGGTGATGGCGAGCGCGCTCGCCGGGTACGTGATCACGCGGGTGACCGGGGCGTGGGTCGCGGATGGGTCGGCGGTCTTCGCGGGGGGCGTCTTCTTCGCGAGTCTCGCGATGGCGGCGCTCGCCAACCTCTACGGACGGTGGAGCGGTCGGCCGGGATCGTTGGTGCGGTTGCCGGGGATCATGCTCCTGGTGCCCGGGAGCGTGGGATTCCGGGCGCTCGGGATGGTGATGGCCCGCGACTACACCATGGGCCTGGAGACGCTGATCGCGGTGCTGAGCGCGTTGCTGGCCCTCACGGCGGGGCTACTCTTCGGCGCGTTGCTCGTGCCGCCGCGTCGCCATCTGTAGGGGAATGGCGGAACGCCGACAGACCGATGGGGCGTTACTTTACGATATGTCCCACGCCTCCCTTCGGACCGCCCTCGGCATCCCGCGTCGCGCCGCGGCGCTCCTGCTCCTCCTCGTCGGCGCCGCCTGTGGCGGCGACTCGGTCTTCATTCCGAAGATCGAGGAGACGAACTTCGCCGCCGCCCTCGATGTGAACCTTGCCGCCTCCACGAAGACGGCGAGCGGGCTCTACTACCGCGACCTCATCGTCGGCACCGGGGCGACCGTCCCCGCCGACACCAACAAGTCGGTCACCGTCGGCTACGCCGGCTACCTGCGCAACGGCTCGTCCTTCGATGCCGGGACGCTCGGGCCGTTCACCCTCGGCACCGGTGCCGTGATTCCCGGCTTCGATGAGGGAATCCGCGGGATGAAGGTCGGGGGCCGTCGGCAACTGATCATCCCGCCCGCGCTCGGCTACGGCAGCGAGCGTGTCGGTTCCATCCCGGCGAACTCCATCCTGGTGTTCGTCGTCGACCTCAACCGGATCAACTGATGGCCGGCCGCTTCGATCGTTTCCAGTGGCGCGCCGTCGTCGCGCGCTATGCCGGGGCTGACTGGGCCCGCTCCCTCTGGCAGGTGGCGAGCACCATCGGACTGCTCATCGTCACGCTCGTCATCGGCTACAAGCTGATGCCGGTGGCGCCGTGGGCGACGGCGCTCTTCGTGCTTATCATCGCCGGCCTGCTGGTCCGGACGTTCATCATCATGCATGACTGCGCGCACGGGAGCTTCCTCCCGTGGCCGAAGGTGAACGACGCCGTCGGGTTCATCACCGGGGTGCTGACCTTCACCCCGTTCCTCCAGTGGCGCCGCGACCACGCACTGCACCACGCCTCGTCGGGTGACCTCGAGCGGCGTGGGACAGGAGACGTCTCGACGCTGACAGTCGCGGAGTACGAGGCACTGTCCCGGGTCGGCAAGCTCAAGTACCGCCTCTATCGGCATCCGATCGTGCTCTTCGGGCTCGGCCCGATCCATATGATGGTCCTCTCGCGCTGGCGCACCTTCAGCACGTCGACGGGGCCGACGCAGCTCTGGAACGTCTGGATGACCAACCTGGCGATCGCCTCGACGGCGACGATCTTCATCCTGACCGCCGGCTGGGAGTCAGTGGTGCTGCTCTACGTGCCGGCGATGTATCTCGCCGCCGCGGGCGGGATCTTCCTCTTCTACGTACAGCATCAGTTCGAGGAGGCGTACTGGGAGCGCGGGCAGCAGTGGGACTACGCCACCGCGGCGATCACCGGCAGCTCGTTCCTGCAGCTGCCGCCGGTGCTGAACTGGTTCACGGGGAACATCGGCTTCCATCACGTGCATCACCTGGGGCCGAAGATCCCGAACTACCGGCTCCCGCAGGCGCACGCCGAGAACGCGATCTTCGAGGCCGCGCCGGTGCTGACGCTCCGCACGGCGGTGAAGACGCTGCGGCTCGCGTTGTGGGACGAGGCACAGGGGAAGCTGGTCTCCTTCCGTGAGATTCGCGCGCGCCGAGCGGCGCGCTGAACGCCCCACTGCCTCCCGCCACGCCGAGCGGCTTCGACGCGCTTGGCCTCGAGCCGCGCGTCGCGGCGGCACTGACGGCCCTCGGCTACGAGGAGCCCACTCCCATCCAACGCGCGGCGATTCCGCCGCTCCTCGCTGGCCGTGATGTGCTCGCGCAGGCGGCCACGGGGACCGGGAAGACGGCGGCGTTCGCGCTTCCGCTGCTGCATCGCCTGACGCCTGACGCGCCACCGCGTGAGCGGACCGCCGCGCTCGTGCTCGTCCCGACGCGTGAGCTCGCGATGCAGGTGGCCGAGGCGATCCGGAAGTACGGCGCCGAGCTCGGCGCGGTGGCGGTGCCGATCTACGGCGGCACACCGATGGAGAGCCAGATCCGCACGCTCAAGCGCGGCGCCGACGTGGTAATCGCGACGCCGGGGCGTGCGCTCGACCATATCCGTCGGAAGACGATCTTCCTCGGGTCGTTGCGCACCGTCGTACTCGACGAGGCCGACGAGATGCTCGATATGGGCTTCGCCGAGGACCTCGAGGCGATCCTCGCTGCGACGCCGGCGGAGAAGCAGGTGGCGCTCTTCTCGGCGACGCTCGCCCCGCGCATCGCGACGATTGCGCGGACGCATCTGCGCGACCCCGAGGTGATCGAGGTCGACACCGCGGCGGTGAAGGCCGCGCGGACCGCGACGATCCGCCAGGTCGCGTACCTCGTCGCGCGGCCGTACAAGATGCCCGCGCTCGCGCGGATCCTCGATATCGAGCGGCCCACGAGCGCGATCGTCTTCTGCCGGACGCGCACCGAGGTCGACGCGCTCACCGAGACGCTCACCGGGCGTGGGCTCCCGGCGGAGGCGCTGCACGGTGGACTTTCGCAGGAGCAGCGCGACCGCGTGATGAAGCGCTTTCGCGCGAAGACCTCTACGCTGCTCGTGGCGACCGACGTGGCCGCGCGCGGGCTCGACGTGCAGCATGTCTCACATGTGGTGAACTTCGACGTCCCGAACGCGACCGAGGCGTACGTGCACCGCATCGGTCGCACGGGGCGTGCGGGGCGCGCCGGCGTCGCCATCACGCTGATGGAGCCCCGCGAGCAGCGCTGGCTGCGGAGCTTCGAGCGGGCGACGGGGCAGCCGATCACGGTGCAGCCGATCCCGACTGTCGCGGACCTGCGCGCGAGCCGTGCCGCGGCGGCGCAGGAGGCGCTGCGCGCGGTCATCGTCGCCGGCGAGCTCGCGCCGTGGCGCGCGATGGTCGATGCGCTCGCCGTCGAGTTCGCGCCCGCGGAGATCGCCGCCGCCGCGCTGCGGCAGGCGATGGGCGAGGTCGACGGCGTGGCGGAGGAGGAGATCCCCGACGCGCGGGAGCGGCATCCGGCGCGCGAGCGGGAGGCGGTGCGCAAGGCGCGCCGTGAGGCCACCGTGTCGGCCGATGCCTCGGAGATGTCCGCGGCGCGTCCGTTGGAGGCACGTCCCGCCCGCGGGTCCGCCGCCAAGGCCCCGCGCACCACCGCGAAGCGGAAGGGCGCTGGTCCCGCCGGGGCGATGGCGAAGCTCTATCTCGGGGCGGGGCGCAAGCTGAAGATCCGGCCCGGCGACATCGTCGGTGCGATCACCAACGAGATGGGGATGGACGCCAGCGCGATCGGCGCCATCCAGATCTGGGACCGGCACAGCATCGTGGAGGTGCCGGACTCAGTCGCGGACGAGGTGATCGCGACGCTTTCGGCGACGACGATCAAGGGGAAGCGGGTGCAGGTGCGCCGGGACCGCTCGGTGCGGTGACGCGGCGGGCGGTCCTGCGCGTGGCCGCCATGTCGTCGTTCTGTGTCGCCGTTCTGTATCGCCGACCGGTGTCGCCGATCAGTGTCGTGCGAACACCGACGTCCGCCCCTGCGCGGTGAAGGCCATCACCTCGTACCGGTCGTAGTCGCGCGGGTCACCCTGCTCCATCCCGGGCGAGCCGATCGGCATCCCGGGCACCGCGAGCCCACGCACGGCGGGCTTCCGCGCGAGGAGCTGCTTCACGTCGGCGGCAGGGACGTGCCCCTCGACGAGATACGCACCGACCACCGCGGTGTGGCACGACTGCAGTGCGCCGGGGACGCCGAGCTCACCCTTCACGCGGCCCAAATCCTCGGTGTCGACGGTGCGCACGGTGAAGCCGGCGCCGCGCATATGGTCGACCCAGGCGCGACAGCAGCCGCAGGTGGCGCTCTTGTAGACCGTGAGCGGCGGGAGGGACGCGGTCGCGGCGCGGCCCTGCGAAGTGCCCTGCGGGGCGCCCTGCGCACGAAGCGCGGTGGGAAGCGAGACAACGACGCCCGCGAGGAGCGTCTGCGAGAGGAAGCGGCGGCGGTCCATCAGTCCTCCTAGCGGGCGATGCCCGTGAGCGCGGTGACGATCAGCAGCGCAAGCTGCGGTCCCTTGTACGAATCGGGCAATTCCTCATACACCTCTTCCGTGCCGTGCGCGCCGCTGCTGCGACCGCCGCCGTTGATGGTGATGGCGGGGATCCCCAAGGCGATGGGGAGGTTCGCGTCGGTGCTCGACGCGGTGGTCGCGGGGATCCAGCCGAGCGACTCGACGGCGGCCCAGGCGATGCGGACGAGCGGGGTGTCGTCCGACTGCGCACCGGTCGGTCGGATGCCGATCGTGTCGTAGCGCACGGTGATAGCGGCGCGCGAGTTGGGCCAGCGCGCGCGCTCGGCGGCGGCCCCGGCGTCGATGGCAGCGCGGATCTGGGCGTCGACCGTCGCGAGCGCCTCGGGCGACTCGGAGCGCATGTCGATCTCCATCTGGGCGAGCGGCGTAATGGTGTTCACGCTCGTCCCGCCGCGCACGATGCCGACGTTGTAGGTCACCTTCGGCGTCGTGGGGACGCGGAGGTCGGCGATGTTCGCGATCGCGCGCCCCATCGCGTGCATCGGGTTCGCCATCCCGAAAGCGCCGTAGCTGTGCCCACCCGGCCCCTCGAAGGAGACAGTGTAGCGGTGGCTGCCGACGGCGCGCGAGGTGATTGCGCCGCCGCCCGCGCCGTCGACGGAGATGAAGTACTGGATCTGGCCGGGGAATTCTTTCGTGAAGAGATGCCGCACGCCGCGGAGGTTGCCAGGGCCCTCCTCGCCGACGTTACCAACGAGGAACAGCGTGCCGGCCGGCTCCACGCGCTGCTCCTTCAGGACGCGCGCGAGGGTGAGGAGCACCGCGAGGCCGCGGCAATCGTCGCCCATCCCGGGGCCGGCGATGCGCGCGCCGGTCCGAGTGGTGCGGACATCGGTTCCTTCCGGGAAGACGGTGTCGAGGTGACCGGCGATCATCACGACGGGCCCGCGGCCGCGCCCGATCCGCACGATGACGTTCCCTTCGGCGTCGATGCGGGCGTCGGCGTAGCCGAGGGCGATCAGCCGGCTCCGGAACGCCTCGGCGCGCGCCTGCTCCTTGAACGGCGGCGCGGGGATCTCGCAGATCGCGACCTGCTGTTCGAGGGTCCAGGCCTGGAGCGTGGGCATCGCTGCCATCGCGCGCTGCACGACGGGATCGGCGGTGAGGAGGGTCGGTGTCTGCGCCGCGAGGGCGGCGGGCGCAAGGGCGAGGAGCGCGGCGGCGGCGCGGGCGCGGGTGTGGCGCGGGACGAGGGTGTGCATATTCGGAATGTACCCTCAGCCCGAGACCGATGGACCAGCTCCCGTGGCTCCGCCACTACGACCCCGGCGTCCCCGCGACGATCGGCACGTACCCGCAGCGGACGCTCCTCGACTACATCGACGACACGTTGCGCGAGCGGCCCGAGGCGCCGGCGGTGCTCTTCAAGGGCCGGCGGATCGCGTGGCGGGCGCTCGCCGAGCAGAGCGACGCCTTCGCCTGCGCGTTGGCGGCGATGGGGGTCACGCGCGGCGACCGGGTCGCGGTGCTCCTCCCGAACTGCCCGCAGTTCTTCGTCGTGGAGTGGGCGGTCTGGAAGCTCGGCGCGATCCTCGTCCCGCTGAACCCCATCTACAGTGAGGATGAGCTCGTCGGACCGATGACGACGAGCCGACCCAAGGTCATCATCACGCTCTCGACGTTCTACGACCGGGTGAAGGGCGCGCAGCGGCGGGTCCCGGGCGTCGCGCACGTGGTCTCGACGAGCATCAAGGAGTGGCTCCCACCGCTGCTGCGCGCGGTGTTCACCCTCGCGCTCGAGCGGCGCGGTGGGCATCGGCCGACGCTGCGCGACGGCGACCGCACGCTGCCGTCGCTGGTGGCAGCGCATCGCGGGGAGCGCCCGACGGCGGCGCGTCCTGGCATCGAGGACGACGCCCTCCTGCTGATGAGCGGCGGCACCACCGGGACGCCGAAGGCGGTGCGGGTGCATCATCACGCGCTCGTGATGACGGGGCTCCAGTTCCGCGCCTGGATGAAGGATGTGCTCCCCGAGTGGGAGGGGAGTTACTGCCTCCCGCTGCCGCTGTTCCACACCTACGGCGCGACGGGGGTGCAGTCGGCGTGCGCGATCGGGCACAACCCGGTGGTGCTGATCCCGAACCCGCGCGACCTGAACGACCTCGTGAAGACGATCGAGTGGGCGAAGCCTGCGATCTTCTGCGGCGTGCCGACGCTGTACAACGCGCTGCTCAACCATCCTCGGGTCGCGACGCGGAAGGCGGACTTCGCCTCGATGCGGGCGTGCGTCTCCGGGGCGGCGCCGCTCCTCGCGGAGACGCGGAAGCGCTTCACCGACATCACGGGGGCCCGCATCGTCGAAGGGTACGCGATGACGGAGTCGAACCTCGTCTCGGTCGTCTGGCCGTTGAAGGGCCCGGAGAAGCAGGGATCGGTGGGGATCCCGCTCCCCGACTGCCGCGTGAAGGTCGTCGACGCCGACGATCCCACGCGCGAACTCCCGCTGGGGGAGGTGGGGGAGATCCTCCTGCACGGACCGCAGCTGATGAAGGGATATTACAACCCCGCGCCCGACGCGGATCAGATGCTGCACATCCACGCGGATGGACGGACCTGGCTGCACACCGCCGACCTCGGCTATCTGGACGAGGACCACTTCCTCTTCATCGTGGACCGGAAGAAGGACCTCATCAAGATGAACGGGATGCAGGTCTGGCCCCGTGAGATCGAGGAGGCGCTCGCGAAGCATCCCCACGTGCAGGAGGCGGGAGTGCGCGGGTTCCCGGATGCGGCGCGCGGTGAGGTGGCGGTCGCCTTCGTGGTGCCGCGAGCGGGGAAGACGGTCACCGAGGGCGAACTGCGCGACTGGTGCAAGCAGCATCTCGCGCCGTTCAAGGTGCCGGCGCGCGTCGTGTTCAAGACCGAGTTGCCGAAGTCGATGGTGGGGAAGGTGCTGCGGCGGTTCCTCACGGAAGACACGGTGCCGGTCTGATGCGTACCCACCTGCTGCTCGCCGGACTCGCCCTGACTGTCGCCGCGTGCGCGTCCGCGCCCGTGCCGTCACGCACCCGCACGCCACCGGGCGCGACGGCGAGCGCGATGGCGAGCACGTTCGTACCGTCGCAGCCCCCGCGCGTGGTGCTGATTGCACTCGACGGCTTCCGGGCCGACTATCTCGACCGGCCCACGGCCGTGCGGTTGCGGGCGCTCGCGGCGCGTGGGGTGCGCGCCGAGCGGATGGTGCCGTCGTTTCCGTCGAAGACCTTCCCGAACCACTACACGTTGGTGACCGGGCTCACGCCGGCGCACCACGGGATCGTCGCGAATGTGATGCGGGACTCGACGCTCGGCCTCTTCCGGATGAGCGACACCGCTGCGGTGCGGAACCCTGCGTGGTGGGGCGGTGAGCCGATCTGGGTGACCGCTGAGCGTCAGGGGCGTCGCGCCGCGGCGTACTTCTGGCCGGGCTCGGAGGCGGCGGTGGGCGGGGTGCGGCCCACCTGGTGGTATCCGTACGAGCACACGCGACCGAACGCGGTGCGTGTGGCCCGGATCCTGGAATGGCTCGCGATGCCGCCGGCGGAGGCGCCGGCGCTGATCGCCGCGTACTTCTCGGACACGGACGACGCGGGGCACGCCGCCGGGCCCGCTGCGCCAGCGGTGGATTCGGCCATCGCGCGTGTCGATTCCGCGGTCGGTGCGATCGTCGACGGCATCGCGCGGCTCGGGCTCACCGACGTGGTGAACGTGGTCGTGGTGGCGGACCACGGGATGGCGCCGGTGGCCGCCGATCGGGTGATCGTGCTCGATGAGCTGATCGACCTGCGAACGGTGGAGATCCTCGACCAGAACCCGGTGGCGATGATCGTCCCGCGGGATGGCGATGTCGAACGCGTGATGACCGCGATGCAGGGTCGGCATCCGCATCTGGCGGTGTATCGACGTGACGCCGTGCCGTCCGCGTATCGATTCGCGGGGAACGCCCGCATCACGCCGGTGGTGGCGGTGGCGGACGATGGCTGGACGATCGCGACACGGGCGGAGCTCGCCCGGAAGACGAGCTGGGGCGGTGCGCACGGCTATGATCCCGCGCTGCCGTCGATGGGAGCGGTCTTCGTCGCCGCGGGGCCGGGGGTCTCGTCGGGCGGCCGGACGATCCCGGCGTTCCGGAACGTGCACGTCTACGGGTTCCTCGCCGCGCTGATCGGGCTCCGGCCCGCGCCCAACGACGGGTCACTGGACAGCCTCCGAGGCGCGTTGCGGCCGTTGCACTAGCCCGGCGCATGCTGCCGAACGTGCCGCGCGAACGGGATGCGCGCGCGTCCGGTCGTGTCTTCGCCGGACGCGCCGCGACTCAGAACTCGCGGCGCTTCATCTCCTTGAACATCCGCTCCCGCTCCTCGTCCTGCGCGTCGGTGACGCGCTTCGGAGCGGTCGCGTCGTAGGTCTTCGCCTCGAGATTCCGGGGCTTCGCCTGCTTCTGCATCTTCTTCACCAGGTTCTGAATCGCCTTGTCGTCCAGGCCAGCCATACGCGCCCTCCGGGCATCGGTGGTCCCTGAATCCTACCCCGTGGCGGGCGCCGCTGCACCGGGATGACCGTCCGCGGTGTGCCGACCGTCGGCACCGAACGCCCAAACGCACGGAGGCCCGACCCCGTCACCCGGGTCGGGCCTCCGCGTCACGGCCGGCCGGTCAGGGCTGCGGCTGCCCGTCCATCCGGGGCCGCAGCATCTCGCGGGTCGTCGGATACGCGATCCCGAGCTGCTCGAGATACGTCTTGAACTTCTTCGGATCGTAGTAGTACGGCTGCAGGAGCGGCTTGTACTTCGCCATGATCTCCTGGTTCAGCCAGATCGGCGGCTGGTCGGTCGGCGCGATGAAGGGGGTGTACTTGACCTCCTTCGTCTGCACGTCGCGGAAGTACGCCCACGCCGAATCCACCACCTCCTTGCGGAGGAGGATGTCGAGCATCGTCAGCGCCTGGACCTTGGCCCCCGCATACGCGCCCTTGTGGGCGATCGGGGTCGCCATCACGATGGCGTTCGCCCAGTTGTGGCCCGGCGGGCCGGGGATGTTCGACGGGAAGCGCAGCGTGACGGTCGGCACGTTCCAGGAGACGTCGCCGATGTCGTCGGAGCCGCCACCCATCTGCTGGCTCGGGGGCACCGGGAGACCGACGTTGAGCGCGGTCTCGGTGCCGAGCCCACCCTCGCGGACGCCGAGCTCGCGCTGGAGCGCGCGGGCCATCGCGACGTCGGCCGAATCCCACTGCGGCATCCCGACGCGGCGGATGTTCGCGTGCGTGACCTCGGCGATGGTCTTGTTGAAGTGCGCGCTCCAGCCGGAGCCGACCATCATCACGGTGTCGAGCGCGACGTTCGCCATCATTGCCGCACCCTGCGCGATCTGCCGGCCGCGCTCGAAGAGGGCCTTGGTGCGCTCGTAGTCGCGCTCGCGGAAGTAGAACCAGATGCTCGCGGTGCTCGGCACGACGTTCGGCTGGTCGCCGCCGTCGCGGATCACGTAGTGCGAGCGGGTGGGGAGCTCATTGTGCTCGCGCTGGTACTCCCAGCCGGTGCCCATCAGCATCGCGGCGTCGAGCGCGGAACGCCCGCGCCACGGGGCGCCGGCGGCGTGCGCGCTGGTCCCCCGGAACTTGAAGATCGCGGAGATGAGCGCCGTGGAGCCCGAGGCGCCCCACTGGACGCCGAGGTCGCTGCCGACGTGCGTGAAGAGGGCGACGTCGGTGTTCCGGAAGAGCCCGGCGCGCACGAGGAAGGCCTTCCCCGCCATCTGCTCCTCGGCGATGCCGGGCCAGAGGACGATCGTGCCCGGGATGCGCTCGCGGATCATGATCTCCTTCACCGCGAGGGCGGCGGCGATGTTGACCGCCTGACCGGAGTTGTGTCCCTCGCCGTGGCCCGGCGCGCCCTCGACCTGGGGGTCACGGAAGGCGACGCCCGGGCGGTTGCTCGCCTGCGGGATGCCGTCGACGTCGGAGCCGAGCGAGATCTCCGGCTTCGGGCCGGCGGGGCTCACCCAGCGGGCGATCCAGGCGCTCGGCATCCCGGCGTAGCCGGAGTCGACCGTAAAGCCCTTCGAGCGGAGGAGGCGCGTGATGTAGCGCTGCGTCTCGAACTCCTGCATCCCGAGTTCGGAGAAGGAGAAGAGTTGGTCGACGATCTCCTGCACCAGCTTGGGATCGACCTTCGCGAGCGCCTCGGCCTTGAGGCGCTCGAGACGGGCGGAGTCGGCGGCGCTCATCTGCGCCGACGCCGTCACCGGGAGGGCGAGGGCGGCGAGGCCGACGAGGGCGAGACGGATGGGACGGGACCACAGGGACATCGCGGCGATTCCTCCGAAGGGGGGCGGACGGACGAGGCCGGCAGGCATTCCGGCGTCGGGGGGAAAGCGACCATCTTCTGGACGTTCGCGCAACGTCCCCCACGCCCGACGCCTCCATGCGCCTCTCGATCCTCTCCCGCCGCCTGCATCGGTGGGGTTCCGTCGCCGTCTTCCTCCCGCTCCTCTGCGTCGTCGCCTCGGGGCTCCTGCTCCAGGTGAAGAAGCAGGTGCCCTGGGTGCAACCGGCGGAGCAACGGACACCCGTCTCGGTGCCGCAGGTGGGCTGGGACGTGATCCTCGCGGCGGCGCGGGCGATGCCAGCGGCTGGCGTGCAGGGCTGGGAGGACATCGAGCGGGTGGATGTCCGGCCGAGCAAGGGGATCATGAAGGTGATCACGCACTCGCGCTGGGAGGCGCAGCTCGCACTCGCTGACGGCGCGGTGTTGCAGACGGCGTATCGGCGCTCCGACCTCATCGAGCAGCTGCACGATGGCTCGTTCTTCGGTGACGCGGCGAAGCTCGGGATCTTCCTTCCCTCGGGGCTCGTGCTCTTCGGGCTCTGGTTGACCGGGGCGTACCTCTGGGCGCTGCCCTATCGCACCAAGCGGAAGCGGGCGCGACTGACCGGCGCGGCGGGTGCGGCTACCGTTGTGTTGGCCGTGCTTGGCACAGGCATCGCGGGCATTGCGTCACCGTCGATTGCGGGCGCGCAGGCGGGGCTCGGGCGCGCGCGGCCGGTCGCCGCACCCTATGTGCCCGATGCCACCTGGGAGCGTCGCGCACCCGCGGCGATGGGGGTGGACAGCACGAAGCTCGCGGCCGCCATCGCGTTCGCCGTCGCGAACGAGGCGAAGGCCCCGCGTGATATGGAGGAGAATCACTACCGCACCTTCGGGCGCGAGCCGTTCGGCCAGGGTATCGGGCCGTTCGCGCCACGTGGCGAGCCGACCGGGGTGATCCTGCGCGGCGGGTTCATCATCGCGAGCTGGGGAGAGCCGGACCGCGTCGACATGACGCACAGCGTCACGAAGAGCTTCCTCTCGACGACCGTCGGGCTCGCCGTCGACCGTGGGCTGATTCCCTCGGTGCGCGACACGGTGTGGCCCTCGCAGGGGCCGACGTATCGGCTGCGTCTCACCGCACCAGCGGAACCCGGCACCACGATTGGGGAGTCGATGCTGCTCGATCCGTGGAGCACGCCCCACAATCGCCGCATCACCTGGGACGACCTGCTCCGGCAGACGAGTGATTGGGAGGGGACGCTCTGGGGGAAGCCCGACTGGGCCGACCGGCCCTCGGCGAACCCCGCCGAGTGGCGCACGCGTCCCCGTGCGCGCCCCGGGACGACGTACGAGTACAACGACGTGCGTGTGAACGTCCTCGCGCTTGCGGCGACGAACATCTGGCGTCGGCCGCTCCCCGAGGTGTTGCGCGAGTACGTGATGGACCCGATTGGTGCGTCACGCAGCTGGCGCTGGAACGGGTACGACAACGCGTGGATCACGCTTGACGGGCGTCCGGCGCAGGTGGTGAGCGGCGGTGGCCACTGGGGTGGCGGGATGTTCATCAACGCGTGGGACCTCGCGCGCTTCGGGCTCCTGACGCAGCGGCGTGGGATGTGGGGCGACCGACGCATCCTGTCGGAGGCGTGGGTTTCTCAGGCGCTCACGCCGACGGTGCCGCAACCCACCTACGGGTACATGAACTGGTTCCTCAACACCGAGCGGAAGTGGATGCCGAGCGCGCCGGCGAGCGCGTTCGGGCACGTCGGGAATGGGACGAACCTCGTCTTCGTGGCCCCTGAGCAGGACCTGGTGGTGGTGGTGCGATGGATCGAGAACGCGGCGATCGATGCCTTCCTCGGGAAGGTCCTCGACGCGATCACCCGATGATGGCTCAGTGAGGAGATGACAATGGGGATTCGGTCACGGTGGATGCGGTGGGTGGTGGTGTCGACGGCGCTGCTGATTCCGCTGCGGGGCGCCCGCGCGCAGTCTCCCGAGTGGACGCTGTTGATCCGAAACGGGACCATCGTCGACGGCACCGGTGCCGCCCGGTATCGCGCGGACGTCGCGGTGCGCGGGGATCGGATCGTCGCGGTGAGCCGCACGCCGCTCGAGGCGCGGCGTGCGGCGCGGGTGGTGGATGCCGCGGGGATGATCGTCGCACCCGGGTTCATCGACCTGCACGCGCATCTTGAGCCGCTACTCGAGAAGCCGAGCGCGACGAGTGCGGTGACGCAGGGCGTCACCCTCGCCCTCGGCGGGCCCGATGGGAGCGGTCCGTTTCCGCTCGCCTCCTACGCCGACAGCGCTGACCGACTCGGTCTCGGGATCAACGTCGCGTATCTCGTCGGGCACAACACCGTTCGCACGCGTGTGATGGGGACCGAGAACCGCGCGCCGACGGCAGCGGAGCTCGATCGGATGGTCGCGCTCGTGCGGCAGGGGATGGCAGAGGGCGCCTTCGGGATGAGCACCGGCCTCCGCTACGTGCCCGGGTATTACTCCACTACGAGCGAGGTCGTGACGCTCGCGCGGGCGGCCGCAGACTCGGGTGGCATCTACACGTCGCATCTGCGTGAGGAGGGGCTCGGGCTTCTCGAGGGGGTGGCGGAGGCGATTGTCATCGCGCGGGATGCGCGGATCCCCGTGGTGCTCACGCACCACAAGGCGGTGGGGCAGCCGATGTGGGGAAAGAGCGTTGTGACGCTCGCAATGGTCGATTCCGCGCGGGCGCGCGGGCTCGACGTGATGCTCGATCAGTATCCGTACACCGCGAGCCAGACCAGTCTCGCCGTTCTGCTGCCGCCGTGGGCGCTCGCCGGCGGGCGCGCGGCGCTGCGTACGCGCGTCGCCAACCCGGCGCTCCGCGACAGCATCCTCCGGGGTATCGTCGACCTGCTCCAGACGGACCGTGGCGGCGGAGACACGCGACGCGTGCAGTTCGGTGAGGTGACGTGGAACCGCTCCCTCGAGGGGCGCACGCTGTACGACTGGGCCGAGCAGCGCGGGGTCGGCCACTCGATGGAGGCCGCCGCCGCCCTCGTGCTCGAGGGCGAGCTCAATGGCGGGGCGTCGATGGTCTATCACATCATCGACGAAGGGGATGTGCGGCGGATCATGGCGCACCCACAGACGATGATCGCGTCCGACGGGCGACTCACCGATCCCGGTGAAGGGGTGCCGCATCCGCGTGCCTACGGGACCTTCCCGCGTGTGCTCGGCGAGTATGTGCGGACGCAGCGGGTGCTGACGCTCGAGACCGCGGTGCACAAGATGACGGGGATGCCGGCGGCGCGGCTCGGGTTGAGCGGACGGCGTGGATGTCTCGCCGTCGGGTGCGTGGCGGATGTGGTGGTCTTCGATGCCGCGACGGTCGGGAGTCCCGCGACCTTCACGCAGCCGCATCAGTACGCGACGGGGATCCCGTACGTGTTCGTGAATGGCGTCGCGATGGTGGATGGCGGGCGGGTCACGACCGCGCGGCCGGGCCGGGTGCTACGTCGCGGGCGGTGACGTCCGCGACGGTCGTTCTGGACGGGTGACGATCGCCGCTCCCCCACACGTGCGTGTGACGGGGGTCGCCCCGCCACCCGGGTGGATCAGCGGCGACCGGAGCGCTGCCTCTCGATGAAGTCCCTGGTCCAGTAGATCACGAGCGCGCAGGGCCGCGGCTGCGAGTTCGGCCAGGCGAGCCGCTTGTAGGCCGCTGGCACCTTTTCGTAGACGTCGTAGTGCTCAATCGCGACGATGTCGGCGGGGCGCACGTTCTCGAGGTTCGCGGTGCGCTCACGACCGTTCCACCCCGACTCGAGGCAGCGCCAGCCCGTGGTGCTCTCCACATCCCAGTCCATCCCGAGGATCGGGTCCGGCACCTGCACGTTGCGGAACCCCGGCATCCCCTCGAACATGTCGGCCCAGAAGTGCGGGCGAAGCGCACCGATCTCCTCGAGCCCGCGGAACTGCCCGACGCCGGCGCGCCGCCGGCATTCGAAGCCTGTGAAATCGTAGGCCGCACAGCCGTCGTGCGAGACGATCCGCACGGTGTCGATGAGCTGGACGATGCGGCGGAGGCGGAAGGTGAGCTCGGGCACATTCGCGTCGAGCATGTTGATCGCGCGGTCCGCGGGCTGGTAGCCCGGATAGCGTGCCATGATCAGCTGCTGGCCGAACGGCAACCGGGCGAGTGCGAAGCGCCCGTTGCGGTCGGTGCGGGTGCTGCGCTTCCCATTGACGGAGAGCACCTCGACGCCCGCGAGGGGCCGGCCGGTCGTGTCGGTGACGGTGCCGCGGAGGACGCCCTCCTGGGCGATGGCGCGTGCAGGGACAAGCGCGACGAGCGTGAGCAGCATGACGATCGCGGCGCGGGTCACCGTGTGGCTCGCGCTGCGGGTCTTGGCGCAGATGACGCCGTAGCTCAGGGCAGGGGTCACGGCGCGGCCCACCACGGTCATTGCACCGGTCATCGCGCGAGCTTCTCCACGAAGGCCTTCCGTGCCTTCGCCACCTTCGGCGCCACGACCGCGGCGCAGTACGGGTTCTGCGGGTTCCGCGCGAAGTAGTCGTCGTGATACGACTCAGCCGGCCAGAACGTATCGAGCGGACGGATCTCAGTGACGATCGGATCGGACCAATACGCCTGAGCCGCGGCGAGGGCGGCGCGCGCCTCCGTCACCTGCGTCTCGTCGTGCGTGAAGATCGCCGAGCGATACTGCGGGCCGATGTCGTGGCCCTGCCGGTCGCGCGTGGTCGGGTCGTGGATCGTGAAGAAGACGTCGAGGAGGTCGCGGTAGGTGATGACCTGTGGGTCGAAGGTCACCTGCACGACTTCCGCGTGGCCGGTCTGCTTCCCGCAGACCTGCTCGTAGGTCGGATGCGGGACGTGGCCGCCGGCGTAGCCGCTCTTCACTCCGTGTACGCCGCGGAGCATCAGGTAGACCGCCTCGAGGCACCAGAAGCAGCCGCCGCCAAGGGTGGCGGTGGCGAGGGGCGGTGTTGAGGTGGCGCCGGAGGCACGCATCGTCATGCGCCGGCCGTCCGGCCCGACGGCGCGTCGGACGCGAAGCGCGGGAGGAATGCCGCGTATCCCTCATCGGCGAGTTGGTCGACCGGGATGAAGCGGAGCGCTGCGGAGTTGATGCAGTAGCGGAGCCCCTCAGGGCCCGGGCCGTCGTCGAAGACGTGGCCGAGATGGGAATCGCCCTGCGCGGAGCGCACCTCGGTGCGCGGCATGAACGGAATCGAGCGATCAACGTGCTCGGTGACGTTCGCGGTGACGGCGGGCCGTGTGAACGACGGCCATCCGGTCCCCGAATCGAATTTGTCGAGCGAGGTGAAGAGCGGCTCGCCGGAGACGATGTCGACGTAGAGCCCCGGGGCCTTGTGGTCCCAGAACTCGTTGCGGAAGGGTGGTTCGGTCGCGCTGCACTGCGTCACCTGGTACTGAAGCGGGGTGAGCTGAGCGGCGAGGGCCGGATCGTCTGGCTTCTGCTTGGCCATGGAAGGAAGGAGCGGGCGGAGCGGTGCGCGGGCAAGTGGTGCGGTTCGTGTTGCTTCGGTCGTCGGCCCGAGTACGGGGGTCGGGCAACCCCCCGGCGGCCAGTTGGCGCGGAGGATGGAACCTTTCGGGGCGACTTGAGTTTGATGTAAGTAGTCGCTTGCTTTCATTGCAAGCAACCACTTGCATCGTATATGACAGAACCCACCAGACAACAGATCATCGACGCGGCGGCCAAGGTCTACGCCGAGCTCGGATTCCGCGGCGCGACGACCCGTAAAATCGCCGAAGTCGCTGGCGTCAATGAAGTTACACTGTTCCGGACGTTCGGTTCCAAGGCCAACCTGATTGACGAGGTCATCCGGTCCTGCCACCGGGACCCAGGCGCGGCAAGCCTCCCCGCCGACCCCGAAGAGCCCGAAGCCGAGCTGACCCGCTGGGTCGGCGAGACCCACCGCTTCATGCTCGACCGCCGCGGCCTGATCCGATCCGCGGTCGCGGAGTTGCACGAACACCCGGAGCACTCAACTGAAGTCGCGGACCACCCGACGGTCTCCTTCCGCGAGCTCCGGGCCTACGTGGACCGCCTGCACACGTCCGGGGCGATTCCCGATGTCGCGAATGCGAATGCCGCCTGCACAATGCTCCTCGGCACGCTCTTCTCCGACGCCCTCCACCGTGATGTGATGCCTTCCATGTTCCCGCCCGCCCCAGACGCACCGCGCACCTATGTGCGCCTCTTTCTCCGCGCACTCGGCGCGACCGCCGCGGCCTGCCTCGCGATGCTTCTCCTCGCCGCGACACCGATGGTGCTTGTCGCGCAGGGGGGCGCCATCGCATCGCCCACCTCGATCACGACGGCATCGGCCGCGCCGGCGACACTCTCCCTCCTCGAGGCGCTTCGCCGCGCCGAGCAGAAGAGCGAAGGGGTCGCGATCGCCGCCGCCGGCGTGACGCGCGCGAAGGGGGTGCAGCAACAGGCCAACAGCGCGCGCCTCCCGCAGGCCAACGGCAGCATCGCGTACCAGCGCGCCATCCAGAACCAGTTCGCGTCGATCAGCGAGCGGTTCAGCGATCCGAACGACACCACCTCCGGCGGTGGCTTCACCGACTCCCCGATCGCGCGGATCTTCGCGGCGCCGAACACCGCGATCTTCTCGCTCAACGTCTCGCAGACGCTCTACTCCGCGGGCCGCATCCCGGCGGCGCGCGCGGGCGCGGCGGCGGGACGCACCGCCGCCGAGATCGCCTACGATGCGGCGAAGGCGCAGGCGGTGCTCGAGGTGGCCCAGGCGTACTTCGACGCGGTCGCGGCCGACCAGTTCGTCGCCATCGCCGAGAGCTCGCTCGTCCTCACCGACCGTGCGCTCACGCAGGTGAAGCTGGC
>DAISWY010000035.1:0-15073 GCA_036826135.1 Gemmatimonadaceae bacterium
GGGATCCCGGGGACCGGTCGTGGTGGGGTGGTGAGCAAGCCCGACGTGATCGCGCACACGGCCGGCACCGCAGCACCGGCGGCGGCCGCCGCGTCGGCCCCCAGCGCGCCGGCCCCCGCCGCCCCGCGCGCACCCGAGGGCGTCCGCGAGACCCGCGAGAAGATGACGACGCGCCGCAAGCGCATCGCCGACAACCTCCTGCAGGCGCAGCACGCCACCGCGCATCTCACGACGTTCAACGAGATCGATATGAGCGCCGTGACGGCGCTCCGCGAGCGGATGAAGGAGCGCGTCGAGAAGTCGCACGGCGTCAAGCTGAGCTTCATGCCGTTCTTCGCGAAGGCCGCCTGCCAGGCGCTCAAGGCGTTCCCGGTCGTCAACGCGCAGATCGACGGCGATCACGTCATCTCCAAGCACTACGTCAACCTCGGCATCGCGGTCGCCAGCGATGCGGGCCTCGTCGTCCCGAACATCAAGGACGCCGACCGGATGGGGCTCATCGCCTTCCAGCAGGCGATGGGGGCGGTCGCCAAGCGCGCCCGCGACGGCAAGCTCACGATGGACGACCTCACCGGCGGCTCGTTCACCATCACGAACGGCGGCGTCTTCGGCTCGCTCATCTCGACGCCGATCATCAACTACCCGCAGGTCGCGATCCTCGGGCTCCACAAGACGCAGGACCGGCCGGTCGCGGTCGACGGCCGGGTCGAGGTGCGCCCGATGATGTACGTCGCGCTCAGCTACGACCATCGCATCATCGACGGCCAACAGGCGGTGCTCTTCCTCGTCCGGCTCAAGGAGCTGATGGAAGACCCCGCCACCATGCTCCTCGACGACTGACCCTGACCCGCCCGGCGCGGCCCACCGCGCCGGGACGACCCCCCGGACCGTGACCGACTCGCTCTCCCCCGACCTCCTCGTCCTCGGCGGCGGCCCCGGTGGCTACGTCGCCGCCCTCCGCGCCGCGCAGCTCGGCCTCTCCGTCGTCTGCGTCGAGAAGGACACGACGCTCGGCGGCACCTGCGTCAACGTCGGGTGCATCCCCTCGAAGGCGCTGCTCGGCTCCTCCGAGCACTATGAGTTCGCCGCGCACCACGCCGCCGAGCACGGCATCCGCATCGCGGGCGTGACGCTCGACCTCCCGACGATGATGAAGCGCAAGGACGCCGTCGTCGCGCAGAACACCAAGGGCGTCGAGTTCCTCTTCAAGAAGAACAAGGTCACCTGGGCGAAGGGGCTCGGGACGCTCACCGCCGGCAACGTCGTGGAGGTCCGGGCCGCCGACGGCACCGTGACGACCTACCGGCCGAAGCACGTGATCCTCGCCACCGGCTCCGTGCCGGTCGCGCTCCCGTTCCTCCCGTTCGACGAGGACCGGATCCTCTCGAACGTCGGGGCGCTGAAGATCCCCGAGGTCCCGAAACACCTCATCGTGATCGGCGGCGGCGTGATCGGGCTCGAGCTCGGCTCCGTCTGGCGCCGCCTCGGCGCGAAGGTGACGGTCATCGAGTACGCCCCGACCATCCTCCCCGGGAACGACGCCGACATCACGAAGGAAGCGGCGAAGATCTTCACGAAGCAGGGGCTCGAGCTGCACGTCGGCACCAAGGTCACCGGGGGCCGCCGCGACGGGGACCGCGTGATCGTCGAGACGGAGACGAACGGCACCGCCCGGAGCTTCGAGGCGGACTACGTGCTCGTCTCCATCGGTCGACGTCCCTCGCTCACCGGCGTCGACGCCGCCGCGCTCGGCCTCGCCCTCGGCCGGCGCGGTGAGATCGTCGTCGACGACCGGATGCGCACCAACCTCCCGAACGTTTTCGCCATCGGCGACGCCGTCGGCGGGAAGCTCCTCGCCCACAAGGCCGAGGAGGAGGGCGTGATCGCCGCGGAGGTCATCGCCGGCAAGCCGGTGCACATGCATTACCACAACATGCCGGGCGTGGTCTACACGTGGCCCGAGATTGCCACCTGCGGCCTCACCGAGGACGAGGCGAAGGCGAGTGGCCGGGCGTACAAGGTGGGCAAGTACCCGTTCTCGGCGAACGGCCGCGCCCGGACGATGGGGAGCACCGAGGGGTTCGTGAAGTTCGTGACCGATGCGGCGACCGACGAAGTCCTCGGTTGCCACATGATCGGCCCCAACGTGAGTGACCTGCTGAGCGAGGTTGTGCTCGCGATGGAGTACCGCGGCACGGCTGACGACATCGGCGGCACGGTGCACTCGCATCCCACGCTCAGCGAGGCCGTGAAGGAAGCGGCGCTCGGCGCGCTGGGGCGCGCGCTGCACATCTGAGCGCGCCCCCGCGGGCGGGCGTCAGCCCCCCGCGGTAGGATTGGGAGCCATGCGCACCCTCTCCAAATCCGACTTCAAGGTCGCCACGGACTGCGCGACCAAGCTCTTCTACAAGGAGGAGCGGTACCCGAGCACCCTCGGCGAGGACGAGATGCTCGCGCTCCTCGCCGAAGGCGGGTTCATGGTCGAGCAGCTCGCTAAGCTGCGGCACCCCGCGGCGGTCGAACTGCCGACGACCGGTTCGGTCACCGCGGCCGCCGCACAGACCGCCGCGGCCCTGGCCGCCCCGCGCATCACGCTCCACGAGGCGACGCTCCTGCACGGACGGCGGATGGCGCGCGTCGACATCCTCGAGCGCGACGGGGACCGCTTCCGCCTCATCGAGGTGAAAGCGAAGGTCTACGACCGCACGATGGCCGAGCGCGAGACGAAGCACGGCGGCAACGGCCTGTTCTGGAAGGTGCGCGAGCGCGAGTTGATGAGCGACTGGCGTCCGTACCTCGAGGACGTGACCTATCAGGTGCTCATCCTCGAGGCGCTGTTTCCCGATGCCGACGTGGAGCCAGTCCTCTGCCTCCTCGATCCCGCCGCCCGGTGCACGACCGAGGGGTTGCCCACGCACTTCACCGTCCGCCGGGACGAGGCCACCGGCGTCCTCGCCGTCGACTTCACCGGTGACCGCGCCCTCGCGGCGCAGGAGGCGCTGCTCATCGAGGTCCCGGTGCGCGAGGAAGTCGACGCGCTGCGCGCCGAGGTCGCCGAGCGGACCGCGGCCCTCGTCGCGCTCTACGAGCCCGAGATGCAGCGCGCGGCGCCGACGCTCACGCACCGCTGTCGTGACTGCGAGTATCGGGTGGAGGACGACCGCAGCGGGTTCCACGAGTGCTGGGGACCGCTCGCCGACGTCACGCCCTCGATTCTGGAGCTCTATCAGGTCGGCCGGCTCAAGGACGCCGACAAGCGCCCGCTCGTGGAGGGGATGCTTGCGACGGGCCAGGCCTCGCTGCACGACGTCCCCGATGCCGCCCTCGGCGATGGGAAGATCGCGGCGCGCCAGCGACTCCAGATCCGCCACACGGCGGCGGGGACCGCGCACTACGACGAACGGCTCGACGTCGCGGTCGCCCGGGTCCGGTACCCGCTGCACTTCATCGACTTCGAGACCGCCCGACTCGCCATTCCATGGCATCGCGGGATGCGCCCCTACGGCCAGGTGGCGTTCCAGTGGAGTTGTCATACCCAGCGTGAGCCGGGCGGCGCCTTCGAGCATCGCGAGTGGCTCTTCCTCGATCCGGGGTGGCCGAACGCCGACTTCGCCCGCGCGCTCCGTGCGGCCGTCGGCGACGACGGGACGATCCTCACCTGGGCGCACCACGAGGCGTCGGTCCTCACGGACGTCGCCCGCGAACTCGCGACGATCGACGAGGGAGACGCCGACCTCGCCGCGTGGCTCGCCGATGCCGTCCGCCCGCTGGATGTCGACGACCCGGAGACGTGGCGCGAGGGACGGATGCTCGACCTCTGCAAGCTGACGAAGGCCGCGTTCTATCACCCGGGAATGAAGGGGAGCAACAGCATCAAGGCCGTGCTCGCCGCGCTCTGGTCGACCGACCCGACGCTCCGGGCGCAGCACGGCGAGCTGATGGGGCGCGAGGCCGCGGCCGATCGCAGTCCGTACGACGCTCTCCCGCCCGCGCCCGTGTCAGGATCCATCGAGGCGATCCGCGAGGGGACGGCCGCGATGCGAGCGTATGAGCGAATCCAGTTCGACGCCGCGCTCCGCGACGGCGCGGCACGCGAGGGCTGGGGCGCGCTGCTGCGCGAGTACTGCAAGCTCGACACGGCAGCGATGGTGCTCATCTGGGAGCACTGGCGGCGCGCGGTCGCCGCGCGGCGCTGACCTCATCGGGGGATGGGCGGTCAGCGCCGCCCGCCCCTCAGGGACTCAGGTACCGGTCCTGCAGGATATCGAGATGGTGCAGCAGGTGTCCGGCGGTGATCCACGCGAGCGCACGCACGCTCGCCGGCGAGCCGTTCGCGGTCCCCGCACGCGTCCATGCGTCGGCCGGGAGGCCTTCGAAGAGGGTCACCGACGCCTCGCGCACCGTCTCGAGTTCACGAAGCAGTTGATCGAGCGGCCGATAATTCGCGGCGCTGATGGGCGCGTAGGCCTGCTCGTCCCAGCCCGGGAGGGGTGTGGTGTCACCACGTCCGATGCGCAGGGCGCGATACGCGAAGATGCGCTCGGCGTCGGTGCAGTGCTGCACCACCTCCTTCACGCTCCACTTGCCCGGCGCGTACGCGCTCCGCGCGCGCGCGTCATCGACGTCGTGGAGGAGCGCGGTGGCGATCTCCGCCCCCCCGATCAGCGCGTCGAGCACGTCGCCATCGGGGACGTGGGCGATGTAGCCGGCGTAGTACGGGTTGAACTCCCCGGCCGCCGGCCGGACCTGCCGATGCGCGGTGCTCAGCGGCGGTCGAGCCCCGCGAGGACGCGCGCCGCGAAGCCGGTGGGCGCGGTCATCGCGCGCATCCGTGCGGTCTCGGCGTCGATCGCCGACCAGAGGGCGACGTTCGCGACGAAGGGCGGGACCACCTCGCGATCCTCGACCTCGGCGGCCGGCGCCTGGCGGACCACCTCCGGCGCGACGGCGGGATCACGAGGGTCGAGGGACTCCGAATGCATCATCATGAATACCGATCCTCCAAGAGCTTCTGCAGCGCCTCGCGGGCGCGGTGGACTCGCATCTTCAGGGCACCGACCGTCGTGTCGAGCAGATCGGCCATCTCCTCGTAGGAGCGGCCCTCGACGTGCTTCATGACGAAGGCCTCCCGCAGCGAAGAGGGGAGGGCGGCCAGCGCGCGGTCGAGGTCGCGCCGGATCTCCCCACGATCCAGCTCCTCGTCCGGGGTCTCATACCCCGAGGGCTGGTCGTCCTCCTCGTAGCTCAGGTGCGTGCGCCGGATGTTCTTGAGCCAGTCCTTGCACCCATTGGCGACAATCCGGAACACCCACGCATCGAACCGGCCTCGCACTTCACCCAGGTGATGGAACGCCTTGATGAACGAGACCTGCAGGATGTCCTCCGCGACGTCCGCGCTCCCCGTCATCCCGTAGGCGTGGCGATACAGCGGATCGCTGTAGCGCTCGATCAGGATACCGAAGGCATCGCGGTCCCCAGCGAGCACGCGGTCGATGACCGCCTGATCGAGGTCGGCGGAGTCGCTGGGCGGGAGGGGAGACGCGGTCGAGTCTACAGGCACGACGCTAGACTAACCCAAGCGCCGACCCCTCGACAGCCCTCCCGACCATACCCGGCCCTCCCGCCGATGCCGGAAGAGTCGCAGGGGGAAGACGAGCAAGTCACCGGGAGGTCACGGGGCGCGAGAACAACGGCCCGGCTGACGGCCCGGCTGACGGCCCGGCTGACGGCCCGGCTGACGGCCCGGCGCACGGCCGTGCTGACCCCATGACCGCCCCGTTCGGGCGGTTAGGCATCGACCCTGAACGCCCCCCACCCATCGCGTCGGATGACCGCCCCGTGCTCGTCCAGCCGCGGCGGAGGACGCCGCACCGTCCCCGGCGCCTGCGGCGCGACCCCGGTGAGGGGGGACGCCACCACCGCGTCGAGCGCCTCGCGCACCGGCTTCACCACCCCGCACGGCACCCCGACCGCGTCGAGTCGCGCGATCCATTCGGCCGCTGGCGCGGTCCGCACCCGGTCCGCGATCGCCGAGACGACCTCGTCGCGCCGGGCGAGTCGGCCCGCGTTCGTGGCGAGCTCGGCATCGGAGGCGAGGGCATGGAGGTCGAGGGCGCGGGCGCAGGCCGCGAACTGCGCGTCGTTCCCGACGGCGATCACGAGCGCGCGGTCCGCCGCCTCGAAGAGCTCGTAGGGGACCAGGTTCGCGTGGGCATTCCCCCAGCGCCGCGCCTCCGTCCCGCTCACGAGGGCGTTCTGCGCGACGTTGACGAGCGCCGTCGTGGCGCTCTGCAGGAGGGAGACCGAGAGGTGACGGTTGCCGCGCCGTCCGCCAGCGAGCGCCGAGAGAATGGCGATGGCCGCGTCCTTCCCGGCGAGCACGTCGGCGATGGCCACACCGGCCTTCATCGGTGCCCCACTCGGCGCCCCGGTGATCGCCATCCAGCCACTCTCGGCCTGGACCACGAAGTCGTAGCCGGGACGCGGGCTCTCGAGCCCGAAGCCGGTGATCGTGCACCAGAGGAGGTCTGGATGCGTCGCCAGCATCGCCGCCGGTCCCAGCCCGTGCCGCTCCAGGGTCCCAGGTCGGAAGTTCTCGACGACCACATCGGCCTCCGCCAGAAGCCGATGCAGGAGGTCACGATCGGCGGGCGCCCCCAGGTCGGCCGTGACACTGAGCTTGTTGCGATTGATGGAGAGGTAGTACGCGCTCTCCCCCCGGTCGTCGAACGGCGGCCCCCAGCCCCGGGTGTCGTCACCCTGCCCGGGCCGTTCGACCTTAATGACATCGGCGCCGAGGTCTCCGAGGATCATTGTCGCGAGCGGTCCGGCAAGCACGCGGGAGAAATCCAGCACTTTGATGCCCGAAAGCGTTAATGTCATTGATGTGACTTGATGATGGCTTGTTGAAGCAACATTTATGTGCACTTTTTTCGGACTCACCGAGCCCCGTCAACACCCCAAGCGCCACTTGCGTATGCACTGAAAAATCATATACTTGCGCGCACTGCGCCAGCGCGCGGCCACCCTGCGTCCGACTTTCTTAATTATGACTGATACTCCGAAGGCTCCTGAGACCTCCCCCACCACGCCGCCGAAGCGCAGCCCCGGCCATCGCGGTCAGGATGTACGCGACACGATGGCGGAGATGGCCGCGAAGGCCCACGAGATCTCCCTCGAGGCCGGGAGCAAGATGGCCGCGGCGATGAAGGACGTGATCGGCGCGGCCGCCGGGCTCCGGGCGTTCTCCATCGAAAGCGCCCGAGACCTCGTGCAGTATATGGTCCGCCGGAGCCAGATGGCGCAGGATGAGGCCGACAAGCTCATTGCCGAGGCCGAGGAGGCCTGGGCCAAGAAGAACAAGGGGAAGCTGCCGGCTAAGCCCGCCGCCGCTCCCGCGAAGGCACCGGCCAAGCCGGCCACCAAGACTGCCGCGAAGCCGGCCGCCAAGCCCGCTCCGAAGGCGCCGGCGAAGCCTGCCGCCAAGCCGGCCTCGAAGCCTGCCGCCAAGCCCGCGGCGAAGCCCGCCGCCAAGAAGGCCGCTCCCAAGAAGTGACGGGGGTCCCGCGCGGCGACGCGCTGGCCCTGACCGCGGCCCTCGTCGCGGTCGATTCCCGGAACCCGAGCCTCGCCGCCGACGGACCGGGCGAGGGCCAGGTGGCCGAACGCCTCGCGGAGATTCTCCGCTCGTGGGGCCTCGATGTCGCGTGGCACGAACACACCCCGGGGCGGGTCTCAGTCGTCGCGCGAGCTGGGCGCGCGGATGGCGGTCGATCCATCCTCCTGAACGGCCACCTCGACACCGTCGGCGTGGAGGGGATGCGACACCCGCCCTTCACGCCCACCATCCACAACGGCCGTCTCTACGGCCGCGGGTCGGCCGATATGAAAGCCGGCGTTGCGGCGATGGCCGCCGCGGCCGTCCGTGCCCACGACGCCGGAGCCGCCGGCGAAATCATCCTCGCCGCCGTCGCCGATGAGGAATGGGAGAGCCTCGGCACCCGCGCACTCCTCGCCGACGGACTGCGCGCCGACGCCGCCATCGTCACCGAGCCGACCCGCCTCGCGATCGCACCGGCGCACAAGGGATTCGCCTGGGCGGAGCTCACCGTCCGCGGCCGCGCCGCACATGGCTCCCGCGCCGATGTCGGTGTGGATGCCATCGCCGGGGCCGCCAAGGTGCTCGCGGCCCTCGATGACGCCGCGCGCGCCTCCCACACCCACCGCTCGCACCCCCTCCTCGGCCACGCCTCCTGGCACGCCGGCACCATCAGCGGAGGGATCGGGCTCTCAACCTATCCCGACCGCTGCACCGTGAGCCTCGAACGTCGCACCCTGCCGGACGAGGATGGTCGGCGCTTCGCGGAGGAGATCACCGCGGCGATCGCCGCGGTGTGCGCCACGACGCCCGCCCTCGACGCCACGGTCACCCCCGGCCTCATCCAACAGCCGAACGACCTCCCCGTCGACCACCCGCTCGTCCGGACCCTCGAGACGGCGTGTCGCGACGCCGGATGGCCAGCCGCGGTGGAGGGGCTCTCCTGCTGGACCGATGCGGCGCTCTTCACGGCGGCGGGGATCCCGGCGCTCTGCTTCGGCCCCGGCGACATCGCGCTGGCCCACGCCGCGGAGGAATGGGTGCCGGTCGACGAGATCCATCGCGCCACCGACATCCTCACGCGCGCCGTCCACTGGTGGACGGGCGCCGCCTGATGCCGCTCACCGTCGCGCAGTACGACGCGCTCGAGCGCGCGATCCTCGACGGCACGCGCATCGCGGTGATGCGCCGAGGCACGGAGTTCATCGTCATCGCCGAACGCCTCGTACTGCGCGATGGGCGCGAAACGATTGTCGCCCGGCACCCGACGACCGGCGCGGCACTCGAACTCCGCCTCGACGACTGCGAGCGGATCGAGGTGATCCGGTGAGCGCGCGCCTCCCGCTCGTGGCGGTCTACGCCGACGAATCATGCCTCGGCAACGGCAAGGCGGGGGCGAACCCCGGCGGCGCGGGCGTGCTCGTCGAGTTCCAGCACCCCGATGGCCGGCTCACGCGCCGGGATCTCTGGATCAGCGAGCCCGCCACGACAAACAACCGGATGGCGCTCCGCTCCGTCATCGAGGCCTTCACCGCGCTCGGCGCGAAGGACGGACGCTTCAGCGTCCTCTTCACCACCGACTCCCGCTACCTCGTTGACGGCCTCGGTGGGTGGGTCTTCGGGTGGGCGCGGAACGGGTGGACGCGGAAGACCGGCGCGATCGAGAACCTCGCGCTCTGGCAGGCGGCACTCCGCGCGACGGTCGGCCACGAATACGCCTGGCAGTGGGTGAAGGGCCACGCCGGGCATCCGCAGAACGAGTATGCGAACGACCTCGCGGTCCGGGCCGCCACCGAGCAGTCGAGTTCCGGCGGGCTGATCGAATCAGGCTTCGACACCTGGCTCGCGGCGCGGCGCGCGAAGGGCGGGGCCCGCGCCCCGGTGGCAGCCTTCCCGTCCGCTACCACATTTCATCCGGCCCCCACGCTGCCCCGTCCCACCTGAGCGGAACCACGATGTCCTCACTCGACGCGCTGTCCGACCTCCTCGCCCGCGCCGCACAGACCGCCAGTGCGACCGCGCGCCCGATCGCCGTGAAGGAGATCCTCGACACGCTCGCGCCGTATCGGCAGGTGCGCGCACACGCCATCGTCGACACGAACGATGACTATCTCCTCTTGGTGATGCGCCTGCTCGCCGGCGAGGGTGGGTATGTGGATGCGGAGTCGGCGGTGCGGACGGCGTGCGCCGCAGAGCTCACCTCGCCGAACCCCGACCTCTTCGTGGTCCGGTCGCACGGCCACGCGACGGTACGGCTGACCGGTTTGCGTTCCAGCGCGGGGGCATCTGCCTCCGCGCCTGCCTCGGCACCTACACCGGCATCGGCACCGGCATCGGCACCGTCTCCGGCACCGGCGGTCGCCTCTGAAATTCCTCCGCCGCCCGCCGCCCCGCCTGCGCCGTCACCGATTCCCGAATCCGCACCGATCGCGGACCTCCCCGAGGTGATTGTGGACACCCCCGAGCAGACCCCCGCACCGAGCGACACCGACGCCGGCCCGAGCTGCGTCGCCTGCGCCCACCCGCTCCCCGCCGACCGGGACATCCGCTTCTGCCCGTGGTGCGGCGTCGACCAGACGATCAAGCGGTGCCCGGGGTGCGGGAGCGAGTTGGAGACCACGTGGCGCTTCTGCGTGACCTGCGGCCGACAGGCGTGATGCTCGGGCGTCCCGCCCTCGCCGTCCTCCTCGGCGTCGCCGTCCTGGGCTGCGCGGGGCCGCAGCGGGCAAGTGACCCGCTCCGGCCCGTCACGGCGGGACCTCGGTGGCCCGTGAAGACCCGTGAGCACGTGGACCTCTGGCTCCACGGCTTCGCGTTACTGACGGACGACACCGCGGCGGTGCCGCTCTTCGACCGCGGCTACCGGGACCACGTCACGGTGGAACGGAACCGACGCGGGCTCTACACGGCGCTCGACTCCGCGCGACGCGACCTCGTCGCGGGCCTCCGCGCCCGCCCCGCGCTCGAGGGTACGCAGTTCCTCGCACTCTACTTCGGCAGCTGGGAGGAACTGCAGCGCGGAATGACGTTCTTCCTCCGCGCCGAGGGGGATCCGCGCAACGCGTCGAATCCGGAGGTCGCGGGCGTGGTCGCCTTCCTGGCGCAGCAGTTCCCGCGCAAAGAAGATCGCGAGTGGGCACGCCGCTTCAGCACCGCCCTCGAGGGGGAGCGCGCGCAGTTCTTCCATGCCTGGTGGGTCGAGGAGCAGCGGCGGCGGACCCCGGGACTCGCGATGGCCGACTCGCTCTGGCAGGCGCGCTGGCGACCGGCGCTCCAGCCCTACCTCAACGCGACGCAGCAGCAGAACGGGGACCTGATCCCCTCGCTCACGCTCGGCGGCGAGGGGCGCGCCGTCCCCGCCGGGAAGCTCGCGAGTCAGTACGCAGTGACGTGGCCCACGACGGCGGAGAGCGCGGCGACACTGCTCTACGCCTTCGCGCACGAGGCGGCCGGTGCGGTCGCCACCGTCGCGATCACGGACCACCTCACACCGGCCCAGCAACGCGCCGGCGCGGGCGCCGCACTCGCCGCGACCGGGCTCGTGCGTGGCGGGGCGATGCTCGTCTCGCGGATCGATCCCGCGCTGGCCGAGGGGTACGCACGCTGGTATCTGGGGCTCGCGGGCCGTCCCGTGCCGGCCACGGGCGCGCTCGAGGCGCTCGCCGCCGCCTTCCCGATGCCGGAGGAGATGCTCGCCTCGCTCCGCCGCCAGATTGACCTCGCCTTCACCGGGATCTGAGGGCGCGTGCCGTGCCGGGGGGAGGTAAGTTCACGGCGATGAGCGCGACCCATCGTCCCCCGGATTCGATCGACCGCGTGCGCGAGGCGCAGCGGTTCGGGCGCGGCATCCTCCCCGAGGTCTCGCGCACCTTCGCCATCAGCATCAAGGCCTTGCCCGGCGTCCTCGGCGACGCCGTCTGCACCGCCTACCTGCTCTGCCGCATCGCCGACACCATCGAGGACGACAACACCACCGCGCCCGAGCAGCGGGCGGCGTGGCTCGACGCCTTCCTCGCCGCGCTCGATGACGCGGCCGCCGCCGACGCCTTCCCCCTGCAGGTGCGCGCACTGCAGGGGGACCCCGCGCATCTGCGGCTGGTCGCGCACACGGACCTCGTGCTCGTCGCCTTCCGGGCGCTCCCACCACGCACCCGCGACCGCGTCGCGCACTGGGTGCGCGAGATGGGGCGCGGGATGGCGAAGTTCGTCCGCACGTACCCGCGCGGCATCCGCATCCAGACGCTCCCCGAGTATCGCGAGTACTGCTACTACGTCGCGGGCACGGTGGGATGCATGCTCACCGAGCTCTGGCACGAGCACGTGCCGGCCGTCGGACGTCGCGAATTCGACCGTCTCTGGAGCCGCTGCCAGACCTTCGGCGAGGCGCTGCAGACGGTCAACATCCTCAAGGACATCGCGCACGACGCGGAGCACGAGAATTCGATCTACCTCCCCGCGCACGACCTCGAGGCGGCGGGGAGCGGGCATGCCACGCTGCTCTCGCCGGCGCACGTCGAGCACAACCATCGCGTGGTCGAAGGGTTCATCGCGCTCGCGCGCACCGACCTCGATGCGGCGCTCGAGTACACGCTGGCGATCCCGCGCCGGGCCTTCCGCGTCCGAGCCTTCTGCGTGCTCCCGCTCCTCTTCGCGTATGCGACGCTCCGCGACCTCTCGCGCTCGCGCGCGATGCTCACCGCGGGCGGGCAGGTGAAGATCTCACGCGCCGAGGTGAAGGCGCTGATGTTCGCGGGGCTCCTCGCCATCGGGAGCAACGCGGCGCTCCGGCGACTCGTGGCGAGCGTACAGGCGCGGCCGTTCCGGCTCGGCCTGGTCGGCGCCTGAGGGCCCGACGCCCGCCTCTGCCGTGACGCGCCCTCGCCCGTGACGCCCGCGCCCGTGACGCCTGCATCAGCTGCGGCCCCCGAGCCGCCCGCCTCGCCCGACCCGCTCGTGCCGCCAGCCACCTTCCGTGGGGTCTTCCGCGCGGACGCCATGGCCCGCGCTGTCTACAGCGAAGCCGCGGGGGTGGCACGCATCGTCCCGCGCGCCGTCGCGGTTCCCGCGGACGCCGACGACCTCGTCACCCTCGTGCGGTGGGCGGCCGATCAGGGAGTGCCGCTCATCCCGCGTGGGAGCGGGAGTTCCATGGGAGGCGGGGCGATCGGCGATGGCGTCATCGTCGACCTCGGCTGCCTCGGGGGCCTCGGGCCCGTCGATGTCGATGCGCGGACGGTCCGCGTGGGCGCGGCGGTGACGCGCGACGCCCTCGACGCGGCGGCGCGGGCGCATGGCCTCACCTTCCCCGTGGACCCGTCGAGCGGCGCCTTCGCCACCCTCGGCGGGATGTGCGCCACGCATGCGGCGGGGAGTCGCACCATCCGCCACGGCCCGCTCCGCGACTGGATCGTCGGGCTCGAGTGCGTCTTCGCCGACGGCACACACGCCGCGCTCCGCCGTGGCGCGCCCACGCCGGAGGTGCCGGCGCTCACGCGCCTCACGCGGGACGTCGCCCCCGCCCTCCGCTCCGCCGCGCCCGACGTGCTGCGGCGGCCCGGGGTACGGAAGGACTCCTCCGGCTACGCGCTCGGCGCGTACGCCGCGAGCGACGACCCCATCGACCTCCTCCTTGGCAGCGACGGGACGCTCGCCTTCATCACGGCCGTCGAGGTGCGACTCACACCAGTGCCGGGCGCCACCGCGCTCGCCCTGGTCGGGTTCCCCTCGCTCGAATCGGCGGCGTCAGCGGCCGTCGCGATGGCGGACGGCGGGGCGAGCGCGGCGGAGCTCCTCGACCGCTCCTTCCTCGACATCGCCGCGAGTGACGGCAACGACCTCGGGCTCCCTGCGGCGCTCGATGCGGTGCTGCTCATCGAGGCGGAGGGCGCCGACGCCGCCGAGGCGACGGCGCGGATGGATGCGCTCGTGGCGACCTGCGAGGCGCACGGCGCGACGCATCGCGAACGGGCGGAGACGCCAGCCGCGACGGCGCGTCTCTGGACGCTGCGTCACGCCGCGAGCCCCATCCTCAACCGCCTCGCGCCGCGCTGGCAGAGCCTGCAGCTCGTCGAAGACGGCTGCGTGCCACCGCCGCGGTTCGCCGAGTATGTGCGCGGCGTCCGGGCGGCGCTCACTGCCGCCGGCCTGCGCGGCGTGATCTTCGGGCACGCCGGGGACGCTCATGCGCACGTGAACGCACTTGTTGATCTCGACGACCCCACCTGGCGCGCCCAGTGCGAGCGTCTCCTCAACGAGGTCACCACGCTCGTCGCCGCGCTCGGCGGGACGCTCGCGGGGGAGCACGGCGACGGCCGGCTCCGCACGCCGTTGCTGGCGCGCGTCTGGCCCGCCGATTCACTCGCGCTGTTCGCGGCGGTGAAGCGGGCGTTCGACCCCATGGGACTGCTGAACCCCGGGGTGAAGGTGCCGCTCCCGGGGGCCGTGTCGCTCGGGGAGATGAAGGTCGACCCAGCGCTCACCCCGCTCCCGGCCGCCGCGCGCACCGCCCTCGACCGTGTGACGCGGGAGCGGCGCTGGGACCTGCACCGGCTCGCCCTCCTCCCCGCCGAACCCTAGCCGGCGCCGGGAGCGCCCCTCCACGGGAGGCCGAGGACCCCAGCCCCACGCTATCTTTCCCGTTCGACCCCAGCCATTCCCGCGATGCCGCACTTCTACACCGAACCCAAGGTCACCGTCCTCGCGCGTCCGCAGTTCGCGGAGCCCGCGCATCTCCCCGTGCAGTGGATGGGGGAGGGCACCGACGGCGAGCGGCTCGCCGAATTCGCCGGGCGGCTCTGCTATATGAGCCAGAAGAACCCCGCCAGCCGCACCACGCGGGACTACCTGGAGAACATCAAGAAGCAGGGACACGGCTCCGTGCTCGAGCACGCGAACTACTCGCTGCTGCTGGAGGGAGTGAGCCGGTCGCTGACGCACGAGCTCGTGCGGCATCGCGCGGGGTTCGCCTACTCGCAGCTCTCGCAGCGCTACGTGGACGAGTCGGATGCGGCGTTCGTCGTGCCGCCGGCGATCATCGGCGATGAGGCGCTCCGCGCCGCGTGGCAGGCGCAGGTGGAGGGGGCGCAGGCCACGTATGTGGCGCTCGTCGACAAGTTGATGGAGCGCTACCAGTGGGTGGACGACAAGGTCCACCGTCGGAAGATGGCGCGCGAGGCCGCGCGCGGCGTGCTGCCGAACTCCACCGAGACGAAGATCGTCGTGACGGGGAACGCGCGGGCCTGGCGGACGATGCTCGAGCTGCGTGCGAGCGAGGCGGCGGAGTTCGAGATTCGGCGGATGGCGGTCGCGGTGCTGCGGACGATGCAGGCCGAGGCGCCGGCGTTCTTCTCCGACTTCGAGATCTACGTCGCGGCTGACCGGGTCGAGGCCGCGCGGATCGGCTACCACAAGGTGTGACCGTCCCGTCGGGCGCGTCGCCCGGCGGCCCTGCTGCCTACCGCTGCTGCCTACCGCTGC
>DAISWY010000035.1:15173-20733 GCA_036826135.1 Gemmatimonadaceae bacterium
CTGCTGCCTACCGCTGCTGCCTACCGCTGCGGCGTGCCGCGCGCAGCCACCTCACCCACCGACGCCGTCGCCGGCGTCAGGCCTTCCACTTTCGCAGCGTCGTCAACGCCGTCGTGAGCGCGGCGCGCTCCTGCTCCGTGGTCGCAGTCTCGAGCAGCACCTCGTAGGTCGCGATCGCGAGCTTCATCGCCACCGGGTCGTTCTCCGCGCCGGCCACCGACGCCGCGTTGTCGGCGAGCGCGGCCTGCGCGAGCTTGTCGTCGGGATAGCGCGTCGCGACCTGGTGCCACCGCTGCATCCGGCCGCGCGGCGAGGGCTCGGTGAGCGCCCACAGATGCCAGGCGGCGCGGTTGGTGGGGTCGGCGGCGAGGGCGCGCGAGGCGATCTCGCCGACGACATCAGGACCGCGCCCGGTGAGCCAGTACGCGTTGGCGAGAGCGACGAGCGCGGCGGCGTTCTGCGGTTCGCGCTCGACGACGCGTTCGTAAACGGGGCCGGCGACCTCGTGCAGATCGCGATGGGGCTCGACGGCGGCGATGAGGGCGGCGGTGTCGGGCGTCTCCGCGCAGACGGCGTCGAGCCGGGTGAGGAGCTTCGGGATGTCGGCGTCGGCGTGATAGTCGCGGACGATCGCGGCGACGGCCGCGCGGGGATCCGATGGCATGCCGAAAGGTAGCGAGGCATCGGAGCGCGGCGTGACAGACAGGTACGATGGACGGGCACGGCGGCCCGGTGTGCGCGTCGGGTGCACCAACACGCACCGCGGTCACACGATGACGAGCGCCGCCGGGAGGGTTGCGCCCGGCCAGCGGCCGGGGCATACTCACTCTGTCCGCCTGTCCCGGTGAGGCCGTCGCCCACCCCGACCTTGGCGCTGCACAGCTTCTCCGCCCCGCCACTGTGCGCGGCGCTTCCCCGGCGATCGGCCGGGACTCGCATCACACCACCCCGAATGACCGAACGTCGTCGTCCCGCCCGTCGAGGGCGTGGTGCGCGCTCTCAGGATGAGACCGCACCGGAACAACCCATCGAGGCCGATCCCTACCGGGACGCCTCCGAGCCGACCCCCGCTCCGGCGGCCGAAGCCCCTGCCCCGAAGCGCCGCGGTCGTCCGCGGAAGGTGAAGCCGGAGGAGTCCGCCGCAGCGGCCCCCGAGTCGGCCCCGTCGGCCCCGTCGGCGCCGCCGGCACCGCGCAGCGAAGCCGCGGTCCCCGAGACCCCGCGGGCCGCCTCGTCGAACGAAGCTCCCTCCGATGCCCCGCGTCCGTCCGCCGAGGGCGGCGCCGACGCATCGGGAGGTCGCCCGTGGGAGCGTGACCGTGGGGATCGCGGCGATCGGTTCGACCGCAACGACCGGAATGGTCGTGGCCGGCGCGGCCGGCGTCGGCGTGGCCGCGGGCGGGGCGGGTTCGACCGCGCCGAGGGCGGCGAGAGCGGAGATCGGCCGCATCGGCCGCATCGCCCGCACGGCGGATTCGACCGCGAGCGCGGTGGGCAGGGCGAGCACGATCGGGAGCAGGATCGGACGCCGGTGGTGCTCGTCGCCGACGGCGAGACGAACGGTTGGTTCGACCCGGCGCGCGAGGCGGGCTTCATCCGCCGCGCGGAGCACAGCTACCTGAACGAGCCGGGCGACGCCTGGGTCCCACCACAGCTGATCCGGCAGTTCGGCCTCCGCCGCGGCGATGCGATCGTCGCACGCACGGGGCACGACCACCGCGGACGACTGGTGGTCGTCGAGATCGCGGAGCTCAACGGCACAACGCCGCAGGGCGGCGTGCGTCGCCCTGATTTCCAGACGCTCATCGCGTCGTACCCGGATCGGCGACTCACGCTCGAGACGGGGCGCTCCGCGAAGGGTGGGCCCGAGCTGACCCGGCGCGCGATCGACCTCATCGCGCCGATCGGCTACGGCCAGCGCGCGCTCATCGTCGCGCCGGCCCGCGCCGGCAAGACGATGCTGATGCAGGCGATCACCGAGGGCATCGCCATCAATCACCCGCAGGCGACGCTCCTCATCCTCCTCGTCGACGAGCGGCCCGAGGAAGTGAGCGAGGCGATCTCGTGGGGCGTGGGTGAAGTGGTGGCCTCCAGCTTCGACCAGCCGGCCAAGCGGCACGTCGAGGTCGTGGAGATGGTCATCGAGCGCTCCCGCCGACTCGTCGAGCAGGGGCAGGACGTGATCATCGTACTCGACTCGCTCACGCGCATGGCGCGCGCCTTCAACACGGCCGAGCGCGGCACGGGGCGCACGCTCTCGGGCGGCCTCGACACCTCGGCGATGGCCAAGCCGAAGGCCTTCTTCGGCTCGGCGCGTAACATCGCGCCGCAGCACGGAGGCGGCTCGCTCACGATCATCGCCACCGCGCTCGTCGAGACGGGGTCACGGATGGACGACGTGATCTTCGAGGAGTTCAAGGGCACGGGCAACTGCGAGATCAAGCTCGACCGCTCGCTCGCCGAGAAGCGCATCTTCCCGGCTTTCGACATCGCGACCTCCGGCACGCGCCGCGAGGAGAAGCTCTACAAGGCGGAGCAGATCGACGCGATCTACACGCTGCGCCGCGGCCTCCAGCAGATGCCGCCGCAGGCCGCGATGGAGTGGCTCATCAAGCGGATCGCCGGCACGACGAGCAACGACGCGCTCCTCGCCGGGCTGTAAGCGACATCGCCGCAACCGCCGCGGGGGGCGCGACCGATCGGGCGCGCCCCCCGCGTCGCCTGTGCGTCATCTCTCGCGTTGTCCGTGGCTGACCCCGTTCAGCGGCCGATGGCGAGCTCGTCCCAGAGCTGGGCGATCGCGCGCATGCCGAGCCGGAAGTTCGCCTGGCTGATCCACTCGTCGGGCGCGTGCGCGTTCTCCCCGGGGAGCCCGAAGCCCACGAGCAGCACCGGCGCACCGAGGAGGGTCGCAAAGTCGTTCACGACGGGGATCGAGCCCCCTTCGCCCGTGATGACCGGATCGCGACCGAACGCCGCCGTGAGCGCCCGCGCCGCCGCATCGTAGAGCGGCCCAGCGAGGTCGGCCCGCCAGGGCCGGCCCCCGTGCAGGGCCTGCACCGTCACGCGCACCCCGGGCGGCGCCACACGCGCCACGTGCTCGCGCACGAGCCGTGCGATCTCCTCGGGGTCCTGGTCCGGCACGAGCCGGCAACTGACCTTCGCCATCGCCGTGCCCGGGAGCACGGTCTTTGCCCCTTCACCGGTGTAGCCGGACAGCAGCCCGTTCACCTCACAGGTGGGACGGTGCCAGAGCTTCTCAAGTGTGGAGTAACCGGCCTCGCCGCCGAGCGCCTCGACGTCGAGGTGCCGCATGAAGTCGGCGTCCGCGTGTGGGAGCGCGGCCAACCCGGCGCGCACCGCGTCGGGGAAGGGCTGCACCCGGTCGTAGAACCCGGGGATCGCGACACGCCCCTCGGTGTCGTGGAAGGTCGCGAGGATCCGCGCGAGCGCCATCGCGGGATTCACGACGGCGCCGCCGTACATCCCCGAGTGCAGGTCGGAGTTGGGACCGGTGACGTCGATCTGCAGATACGCGAGCCCGCGGAGCGACGAGAGGATGCTCGGGATGCCGGGGGCGAACATCGTGGAATCGGAGATCACGACGCCATCGCACGCGAGGCGGTCGCGGTGCGCCGCGACGAAGGGCGCGAGATGCTCGCTCCCGACCTCCTCCTCCCCCTCGGCCAGCACGATGATGTTCACTGGGAGGGTGCCGCGCGTGGCGAGGTGCGCCTCGAGCGCGGCGACGTGCAGCCAAAGCTGGCCTTTGTCGTCGACGCTGCCGCGCGCGTAGATGTTGCCATCGCGGATCGTGGGCTCGAACGCGGGCGAGGTCCAGAGCTCGAGCGGCTCCGGCGGCTGCACGTCGTAATGCCCGTAGACGAGGATCGTCGGCGCGCCCGGCGGCGCCTTTCGCCACTCTGCGAGCACCACCGGATGTCCCGCGGTCGGATGCGTCTCGACCGTGAACCCGATGCGCGCGAGATGTCCGTGCAGCCAGGCGGCGGCGGCCGCGACATCGCCGGCGTGCTCCGAGCGCGCGCTCACACTCGGGATGCGCAGGAAGGCGAAGAGGTCGTCATGCAGGCGCTGGTCGTGGGCGTCGAACCAGGCCGCGAGAGTGGGATCGAGGGTCATGGGCGAGAGGGCCAGGTGCCGGTCCAACCGGTGAGAGTCCAGAGCTGACGCCGCGCGACGGTCCGACCGTCACGTGTGAGGGCGATGGTGTCGCCCGGGGTGATGCGCGGAAAGACCGCCGAGAGCGCCGCGATGGCCGGCGGCGTGCCACCGCCTCGCGGGAGCTCGAGCACGAGGAGCATCGCCCCGCCGACCGTCAGGCGGTCCGGCGCGGCGGTCCAGAGGTCGTACTGGTTCGGACGCCCACCGAGGTTGAGCGATGGAACCTGCGGATGCCCCGGCAGGTGGAAGGCGAGCATCGCGGCGTCCTGATAGCGATTCGCCGCGACGAGGGGCGCGGCGGACGGCCCGACCACATCCGATGGGGCGGTTGCGAGCGACGCCTGCCGCTGCGCGACCGCCGTGGCGAGGTCGGTCCACCCGTGCGCCTGGTTCACGGGGTCGCGGGAGCCGGGCAGCGCGACGAGGGGCCGCACGACGTGCGCGAGGAGGAGCGCGCTGAGTGCGGCGGCAAGTCGGAGCCCATGACGCTCCCACGTGCTGCGGTCGCCGGGTCGCGCGGCGGCGAGCAACATGACCGCGGGTACCCACGCGATGGCGGGCCAGTTGGCCTCAACGTTCTTGCGCGTCGCGCTAAAGACGAAGAAGGAGAGGCAGAACAGCGACACGCCGGCGAGGGCGCGTCGCCGCGGCTCCTCGCGGACCGCACGGACCAGCGCCCCGAGGAGGAGGCCGAAGAGGATGGGCGTGACGAGGAGCGCCTGCCCGCCGACGAGGTTGAGCTCGCGCTGCACGAGGGATTCCTTCGCTCCGCTACCGAGCCCGTGGCCGAGCTGGAACCGGAACGCGATCCAGTCGTGCGACGCGTTCCAGAGGAGGACGGGGACCATCACGAGCGACGCGACGACGACGGCGAGCCAAGGCCCGGGCTCGCGCAGTCGTGGGCGGAGCGCCGGAACGACGAGGATCGTCAGCGACAGGCCGACCGGCACGAGGACCGCCGTGAACTTCGAGGCCATCGCGACACCAATCGCGAGCCCGGCGCCGATCCACCACCGCGTCGCCGTGGCGCTGCGCGCGGGGTGCGACAGCGCGTGGGTGACGCAACAGAGCGTCCACGCGATCCCGAAGAGGAGCGGCGCATCGGGCGTCGCGAGGATCATTCCGACGGCGGCCACCGGCATCACGGCGAAGGCGAGAAGGGCGAACCGTGCCGCCCGCGGCCCGGCGAGCACGTCGGCGGTCCACGCGATCGCCGCCGTCGCGAGGGTCCCGGCCATGTTCGGCAGGAGTCGCACGCCGAGCGGCGTATCGCCAAAGAGCGCGGTCCCGCCGGCGAGGAGCCAGGCAATCACCGGCGGATGATCGAAGTAGCCGCCCGCGAGCTGGCGCGACCAGGTCCAGTAGTACGCCTCATCCG
>DAISWY010000036.1:0-19298 GCA_036826135.1 Gemmatimonadaceae bacterium
AGCTGTACATCACGTACAGCGGATGATCGAACGGGAGCGGCGTGAAGCGCTCCGGCGCGTCGGCGCCACGGGCCAGATAGTCGTCCCAGCGCACCGCGGTCGGCAGCGCGCGCGCCAGATCCGCGGCGGCGGTCTCGTCCCCAAGGAAGGGCACCACGACCAGGCGTTCCAGGCTCGGCAGCGCCGCGACGATCTCCGCCGTGCGCGCGACGCAGTCGATCCGCTTCCCCGCGTAGTGATAGCCGTCGGCGGCGAGGAGGACCTTCGGCGCGATTTGGCCGAACCGATCGAGGACACCGCCAACACCGAAGTCGGGGGAGCAGGAGGACCAGACGGCGCCGATCGTCGCCGCGGCGAGTGCTCCGACGACGGCCTCCGGGATATTGGGCAGGAATCCGACGACACGGTCACCGGGCCCGACGCCCTCGGCGCGCAGCGCCCCCGCGAGACGCCGGACCGCCTCGGCGAGGGCGACCGCGCTCAGCTCACGGCGCCCCCCGCGCTCGTCGCGCGCGATGATTGCCGGTCGGTCATCCCGCCGGCGGAGGAGGTTCTCGGCGAAGTTGAGCCGCGCACCGGGGAACCAGCGCGGGCCACCCGTCGCGGTCGGCGGTGCCATCCGATCGCCCTCGATGAGCACCGCGTCCCACGTCGCGTCCCCCGCCAGCACGCCGCACTGCCGCCACACCTGCGCCCAGAAGCGCGCCGGCTCCCGCACCGACCAGGCGTGCCACTCCGCGTACGGCGCCGTGGGACCCGGCGCCGTCTCGTCGAGCGCCGCGACGGTGAACTGGAAGCGCGCGAGATGGGTACGGGCGGCCTGCGCCGGATCCGGCGTCCAGAGGGGGAGGCTGTCGTCGGCCATCTGCGGAATCTAGGGCGGGCTCGCGAGGGGGTGGAGTCGGGCGTAGACTTGCCCTCCCGCCTATGTCGACACCCCGCCGCATCCTCCTCGCCGACGCCGATGCTTTCTTCGTGGCCGTGGCGCGTATGGTGGACCCGGAGGGCGCCGGGCGCGCCCCGCTCTTGATCGTCGGGGGGAAGCCGGGGTCGCGCGGCGTGGTCTGCTCCGCCTCGTACGAGACGCGTGCCTACGGGGTCCGCTCGGCGATGCCGATCGCCCACGCGCTGCGACTCTGCCCCGACGCGCTCTGCGTGCCGGTGCCTCGCGGCGCCTGCACCGCGACCTCGCGGGCGATCGGCGCCGTCCTGCATCGCTTCACCCCGGTGGTGCAGGCGGCGAGCATCGACGAGTGGTATCTCGACCTCTCCGGCACCGAGACGCTCTACGCGCCCGAGACCTTCGAGCAGACCGCGCGTCGCATCCGTGAGACGGTGTATCGCGAGACGGGGATCCACCTCTCCTTCGGCGGGGGGACCTCGAAGTTCGTCGCGAAGCTCGCGGCGGAGCGCGCGAAGCCGCGCGCCGACGTGGGCGGTGACGGGGTGCGCATCATCGCACCCGGAGACGAGGGCACCTTCCTCCGCGAGTTCACCCTCGGCGACCTCCCCGGCGTCGGCCCGAAGCTGAAGGCCAAGCTCGCGACCCTCGGGCTGCAGCGCGTCGACGACGTGCTCCCGCACGACCGCGCGACCCTCGCCCGGTGGATCGGGCGCCGACCCGCCGAGTGGCTCTGGGCGCGCGTCCGCGGCATCCACGACGCCCCGGTCGAGGGGCGCGCCCCGGCCAAGCAGGTGAGCCGCGAGACGACGTTCCGCGAGGATCTTGCCGAGACCGCGGCGATCGCCGGGCAGCTTCGGAGTCTCGTCGCGACGGTCGCGAGCGAGTTGCGGCGCGATCGCACCTCGGCGCGGACGGTGACGGTGAAGCTCAAGGACCGCGACTTCACGACGCGCCTCGCGAGCCGCACGGTCCCGGAGCCGTTGGAGAGCGACCGGGCGATCGGCGAGATCGCCCTCGCGCTGCTGACGCGCCTGCGGAGCGCGCGCCGGGTGCCCGCCCGGCTGGTGGGGGTCGCCGTCTCGGGGCTCGCCCCCGCCCGCGACGCCGAGCAGCTCGCCCTCTTCGGCGGCGCCCCGGCGGTCGAGCGCCCCGAGGACCGGGCCGTTTCGCGCGCGGTGGACCGGGTCCGCGAGCGCTTCGGCAGCGCCGCGATCGCCTTCGGCGTAGATGGCACGCCGGCCCCCCGGGCCCGGTAGTCACCCCGCGCGCGGGTCCGATAGCGTCCCTGCGGTCCCCGGCGCATCTTGTCCGTCCGGCGCCACGCGCCGGTCTCGTTCCCTCACCCCACTCCGTGATGACGACCCTCCGTCCGACCCTCGTCCTCGGCGGCCTCACCGTGCTGGCGCTCGCGTGCCAGCCGACGGCGCCCTCGACCTCGCCCGCGCCGACCGGTGGCGCCGCGAACGCGTCCGCTGCGGCGCCCTCCTCCACCGCCCCGGCCAGCGGCCAGGGATTGACGCAGGCGGGTGGCCCAGGCGCCGGCGCTCCTGGTGGAGCCGGCGGCGCCGGTGCCAGTGATCCGGCGCCCCGTCCCTACGCCCAGGTCATCCGTGGCGAGGTGAAGACGAAGGCCGGCCTCTTCAAGACGCACCAGATCGGGAGCCAGCTCTACTACGAGATCCCCGCGACCGAGATGGGGAAGGACCTCCTCCTCGTCACGCAGATCGCCAAGACGAACGAGGGCGACGGCTACGGCGGCCAGGCGGTCGACGAGCGCGTCGTCCGCTGGGAACGGCGCGGCAACCGGGTGCTGCTGCGCAGCGTCTCGTACGCGATCGTCTCCGATCCGTCGGCGCCGATCGCCGAGGCGGTGCGCAACGCGAACTACGATGCGATCCTCGCCACCTTCAATGTGGCCGCCTACGGGCCGGACTCGGCGGCGGTGATCGAGGTCTCGCGCATCTACACGAACCCACCGTCCGAGATCAGCGTGGTGCAGCGCTACCGTGGGACGGTCGACGCCGCGCGCAGCTTCCTCGAGCGCGTCGCGACGTACCCGCGCAACATCGAGGTCGAGGCGACCCTCACCATCAGCGCGCAGCCGACGCCGCAGTCGTTCTTCCCCGGCCTCCCGCCGACGCCGCCCGCGCCCGGCACGCCGCCGACGACCAAGTCGTTCGTGGTCCACTGGTCGATGGTCCGACTCCCCGACCAGCCGATGATGCCGCGCCTGCGCGATTCGCGCATCGGCTACTTCTTCACGTCGACCGTCGACTTCAGCCGCCCGGAGCAGCGGGCGCAGCAGCGCAACTACATCTCCCGCTGGCGGCTCGAGAAGAAGGACCCGACCGCCGCGCTCTCCGAGCCCGTGCAGCCGATCGTGTACTACGTCGATCCCGCGACCCCGACGTGGCTCGTCCCCTTCGTGAAGAAGGGCATCGAGGAGTGGCAGGGGGCGTTCGAGGCGGCGGGCTTCAAGAACGCGATCATCGCAAAGGAAGCGCCGTCCAAGACCGAGGATCCCGACTGGTCGCCTGAGGACGCGCGGTACTCCGTCGTCCGCTGGCTCCCGTCGACGATCGAGAACGCGGTCGGCCCGAGCGTCGTCGATCCCCGGTCGGGTGAGATCCTCGAGGCTGACGTCCAGATGTACCACAACATCATGAACCTGCAGACCTGGTGGTACTGGACGCAGGTCGGGCCGCTCGACCCGCGCGCGGCCACGCTCCCGCTCCCCGATTCGCTGCAGGGGCGGCTCGTGCAGTTCGTCGTCGCGCACGAGGTCGGCCACACGCTCGGCCTCCCGCACAACCAGAACGCGTCCGGGATGTACCCGGCGGACTCGGTGCGCTCCAGGACGTGGGTCGCGCGGATGGGGCACTCGCCGACGATCATGGACTACGCTCGCTTCAACTACGTCGCGCAGCCGGAGGATGGCATCGCGCTCGAGGACCTGATCCCGAAGGTCGGCGTGTACGACCGGTACGCCATCCGGTGGGGCTACGCCCCCGTGGCGGGCGCGTCGAGCGCTGATGCGGAGCGCCCGGCGCTCGACGCCATCGCCCGCGAGCAGGACACGACCCCCTGGTTCCGCTATGGCATCCCCGATGATTTCGGCGCCATCCCGTACACCTCGTACTCCGAGGCCGTCGGCGACCAGGATGCGGTGAAGAGCACGACGATGGGGCTCCGCAACCTGAAGCGGCTCGTCCCGATGCTCCTCCCCGCGACGACGCAGGCGACGGAGGACGTCTCCTACACGCGCGAAGGCTACAGCCGGATCGTCGGCCAGTTCACCACCGAGCTCCGCCACGTGGCGGCGATCCCGGGGTCGTCGACCGGGCAGGAGAAGTACGGCTCGCAGCCGGGCCCGCGCTTCACCCCGATTCCGCGTGAGCGGCAGCGGGCGGCGGTGCAGTTCCTGCAGGACAACCTCTTCACCACCCCGACCTGGCTCCTCGACCCGGCGATCCTGCGCCGGCTCGAGCCGGATGGCTCGGTCGCCCGTATCAACAGCGCGCAGCGCGGTATCCTTTCGACGCTGATGTCGGACGACCGGATGGCGCGGCTCGTCGAGTACGAGGCGCTTCCGGGCGCAACGAACACCTACCCGCTCGGCGAGTACCTCGGCGACCTCCGCAGTGGCATCTGGAGCGAGCTGCGGTCGTCGTCGGTCCGCATCGACGCCTACCGGCGTGGCCTGCAGCGGTCGTACGTCGAGCTGGTCGCCGCGAAGCTCGCGGCTCCGGCCCCGTCGACGCCGCGTGTCTCGAGCAGCGCCCAGACCGGGCAGGCGATCACGGCGCCGTCACGGGGCAGCACCGACGTGAAGGCGATGCTGCGGATGGAGCTGCGGACGCTCGACCGCGACCTCGCGGCCGCGCAGGGGAAGGCGGCAGATGCGATGACGCGCGCGCATCTCGCCGAGGCGCGCTGGCAGATCGAGCGCGCACTGGACCCGAAGTAAGGCACGGACCCGTTCCGGGCGCGCCCGGAACGCACGACGGGGTGGACGGCGTCAGCCGTCCACCCCGTCGTGCATCACACCCAGTTCAACCAAAACCGATTGGACAACCCCTCAACGCGACGCCGACCGGGAAACCCGATCACCCACCGCAACCAAAGGTGTACCCCTTCTCCTGCGCACGACCGAGCGCGACGATGCCGGTTGCCATCAGATGTCCATTCGGCAGGAGATGCGACGCCAGCTCCTGGCGCTGGGCCTCGATCGCCGCCTCGGTCGCACCAGCCCCCGCGAGCGCGGTCGCGAGCGCCGTCGTCGTCCCGTTGCAGACGGCGAAGTGCACCCCCAACGCCGCGAGGTCCTGCCACTGCACCCCTTGGGTCGGTGCGTCGCCCACCGGCGCACGGAGGAAGGGGTTGAAGGTGTACGGCTGTGCCGTCGTCGAATCGACCTTTGTCTGTCGACCGAGCAACGGGTACTTGGCCCACATCGCGTCGTCGAAGGCGAAGATCGTCGCGCCGGACCGCAGCACGATCACCGCGCCCAACTGCGCGGGCGTGAGTCCGTAGCCGCTCCCGTTGGAGCGGATCCAGTTGCTGCAGTAGCGGCCGGCGTTCACGGCGCCCGGCAGGGTGAAGGCGTCGAACACCATGCGATGGCCACGCGGCAGGGTGTCGAGCCACGCATCCTCGGGGTGCACCAGCGGACCCGTGGGACGAGGCTGGGCGGAGAGCGCCCGCGCCCCGAGAGTGGTCCCGCCGATCAGGGCCCCGAGGCGCGCGACGAAGCCGCGCCGGGAGCCGAAGACGTCAGCCAACTGGCTCATTTGACCCGCACGAACTCGATCGGCTGGCCCACCGGACCGATCTTGAGGACGCGGTGCGGCGCCGCCTTCTCGATCCAGATCACCACCGGCGCCTCACCGCCCGAGACACTCACCTTGAAGGCGGGCACCGCCGCGCCGGCGATCGTCACCGGCTCCTCGCCCGACACCGCGTAGGTGCGCGGCTGCACCGCCCCCTTCGACGTCAGCACGTTGAGGGTGTGCCGCGCATCCGGCCCCCACGCGAGAAACGGCAGGAAGACACTCGCGAGGTTCTCGTCGATCGTGCCGGCGGGCACCGCCACATCGGCGAACCGCACCGGCTCCATCCCCTGCGCCCCGGGCACCTGCCCTTCACCACTCGCCTTCCCGCCGGCATAGGTGATGCGCACCCCCATCTCCTGCCCCTGGATGCGCCCCGACTGCTCCGTGCGACGCATCGCGAGATCGGCCCCGAACGTCACCGTCGTCGTCTGCTGGATGATCGTCGCCAACTGCGAGCGCTCGGTGTAGGTCCATCCATCATCGGAGCGGACGAGTGACGACGCCTGATACCCGAACGCCTGCCCCTGCACGAGCACCGCGAACGAGTCGCTGGCCGGCACGAGCTTCGCGGCATCGATCGCCGGACCGCCGGCACGCACGGTCAGGTCGGCCGCCGCGACGGGCTTCCCGTCAACGTCCACGAGCGTGACCGGCGCGATGGGCCGAAGCTTGTCGAGGAGGACCGTCGCGTCACCCACCACGACGATGTACGAGGCGTCCGCCCGGATCGCCGCACGGGCGGCCTGCTGCGCCTGCGCCGGCGTCACCGCAGCAAGTCGCCGCCGATACGTCTGGACATAGTCTGTGGGCAGCCCGAGAAGCCGTGCGTTCGCGACCTGGCTCGCGACCGCATCGGCCGTCTCCACCTGCAACGGGAACCGGCCGACGAGCGTCTCCTTCTTTCGATCGAACTCCGCCGCGGAGATCGGCTCCGTCCCCACGCGGCGCATCTGCGCGAGGAGCTCACGCAGCGCCGAGTCGGCCACCGCGTTCCGCACCTCGGCGGTCGCCGTGAAGGTCCCGACGCCGCGGCGGCGCGTCACGCTGGAGTAGGCGCCGTAGGTCCATCCCTTCTGCTCGCGCAGGATATCGAAGAGCCGCGAGTCCGACCCACCGCCGAGTATCTCGTTCGCGATCGTGAGCGCGTAGCTCCGCGTGTCACTCGGGAGCCAGGTGGTGTTCCCGGCGACGAGGTTCGCCTGCACCGACCCGGGCCGGTGGACCAGGAGGATCTCGGTGCGCGTCCGCTGCGGGATGGCGCGCGTCGCCGCCGCCGTCGGCGCGGCACCACTCCACCCGCCGAACGCACGCTCGGCGAGCCGCCGCGCCTCCGCGGCATCGATGGCACCAGCCACGACGAGCAGCGCCTGAGCCGGTCGCATCCGCTGGGCGTGGAAGGCGACGATCTCCTCCCGGGTGATCGCCCCGACCGAGGTCTCGTCGGCGGACCGCCCGTACGGATGATCCCCGTAGAGCCCGCGCGCGAAGGCACGCGACGCGATCGCGCTCGGCTGCGACTTCGACAGCGCGAGGGCCGAGAGCGTCTGCTTCCGGAGGAGGTCGACCTCGGTGGCCGGGAAGGTCGGCCGAAGGATGACGTCCGCGAGGAGATCGAAGGCGAGCTCGCGGTCGTTCACGAGGACCGTGCTGCTGACCGTCAGGAAATCGGCGCCCGCCGAGGCCCCGATGGAGCCGCCGACCCCCTCGATGGCAGCGGAGATCTCATCGGCGCTCCGGGCCCCCGCGCCCTTCGTGAGGAGCCCCGCCATCAACTCCGCGAGCCCGGCACGACCCGCCGGGTCGTGCAGACTCCCGGCCGGCAGGGCGAGCGTCACGGAGAGCACCGGCTGCTTCGTGCTCGGCACGACGAGAAGCCGCAGCCCGTTGGGCAGCGTGGCCTCCGCGAACGGGGGGAACTGCGCCGGTGTGAGCGGCATCGGGGCCGGGGGCCGCGTGGGCCCCTGCGCTCCGGCGAGGGGAGCGAGCATCGCGAGAGCCGTCACGGCGGACGCGGCGACGACGAATGGACGAAGCGCGCGCATCAGCGGGCCTCCGGCGAGATGATGATGGTGAGCGCCCGCTCCGGGCGCAGATAGGTACGGGCCACGCGCTGGAGGTCGGCGACCGTCACGGCCTCATAGCGGGCGGCATCGGTGTTCACCGCCGAGGGACTCCCGAGGTAGAGCGCCGCGTAGTGCACGGCCTCGGAGAGGCTCAGGGCCGTCTGTCGACCGAGGATGGTGGAGGCACGCCAGCTGTTCTTCGCCTTCGTGAGCTCGGCGTCGGTGATCGCGTTCGCGGCACGGCCCAGCTCGTCCGCGACCGTCGCGGCGAGACTGTCGGCGGTGACGCCCTGATTGGCGATCGCGAGGACACCGAAGATCCCCGCGGCGCGCATCGGCCCGAAGGGATTGAACAGGGCCTGTGTTCCGGCCGCGACGCGCCGCTCCCGCACGAGCGCGCGGTTGAGTCGCGAGCTCTCGCCGCTCCCGAGAATGGTGGAGAGGAGCTCGAGGGCCGGGTGGTCGGCGTGCGAGGGCGGTACGGTGCGGACCGCGGAGAGGACCGCGGGGAGCGTGGCGTTCTTGTCGGTCACGCGCTCGACGCGCCCGGCGGCCCCACCCTCCCCGCAGGTCACGGCCGATGGCGCCGTGGCGCCGCGCGGGATCGACCCGAAGTACTCCGTCACGAGCCGACGCACGACGGCGGGGGTGACATCACCCGTCACGACGAGCGTGGCGTTGTTCGGCGCGTAGTAGAGGTCGAAGAACGCCTGCACGTCCGCGACCGTCGCGGCATTGAGATCGTCCATCGAGCCGATGATGGAGTGCGCATAGGCGAAGCAGGCGGTCCGGTCGAAGAGCGCGGGCATCCCTTCGATGAACGACCCGGTGTACGGCTGGTTGTCGACGCGCAGGCGCCGCTCCTCCTTCACCGCCTCCTGCTGGTTCTTGAGGTTCTCCGCCGTGACGGCGAGCGACCGCATCCGGTCGGCCTCGAGCCAAAGCGCAAGATTGAGGCGGTTCGACGGCAGCGCTTCGTAGTAGTTCGTGCGGTCGGGCTGCGTCGATCCGTTCATCTCACCGCCGGCGCGCTCGATGAACTGGAAGTGCTCGGCCTTCTTCACGTTCGCCGAGCCCTGGAACATCATGTGCTCGAAGAGGTGCGCGAACCCGGTGCGCCCCGGGCGCTCGTTCCGCGAACCGACGTCGTACCAGACGTTGACGGCGACGACCTGCGAGGAATGATCCTCGACCACGTGCACCGTGAGGCCGTTGGAAAGGGTGAAGGTCTCGACCTTCACCGGTGTGGGGGCCTGCGCCGTGAGGGCACGGGCGCCGAGCGCCGTTGCGCCGAGGAGCATCGCGCCGAGGGCGCGCATCATCTGCCACCGAACCTGCCGCATTCGCCTCTCCGTTGAATGGTCTGCTGCTGTTGTCTGGCACCCGCGTGGCCACCTCGGGCCCCGCGGGCCGGCTCGCCTGCTACCGGCCTGTCGAGCCGAACCCACCGGTCCGTTCCGTCGTCGGCACGACCGCGCCCTCGACGAAGTCCAACGCCTCGTAGCGCGCGAGCACCATCTGCGCGATGCGCTCGCCGTGCTGGAGGGTGAGGGGGCGGGCCCCCGCGTTCTTCGCGGGGACGCACCACTCCTCCGGGTAGTCCGCGTCGATCGTGCCGGGGCTGTTCACGATGACGAGGTCCGTCTTCAGGCTCGTCCCCGAACGCGGGCGCACCTGGGCTTCATACCCCTCAGGGAGCCGCGCGCGGAACCCGAGTGGGAGCAGGGCCTTCTCCCCCGGCGCCAACGTGATGCTCCGCCCCTCGGCCCCCTCCTTCACCGGCCGCGCCTCGACCACGCCGTCGACGAACACCCGGACCGTCGGAGCGGAGAGGCAGAGGACGAGGTCGTGCCCCGCGCTCTGCGCCGTCGCACGACGCGGCGGGACGACGCCAGGATGCAGCGCTTCGAAGATGATCGTCGGTGAGGCGCTCATACGCGGCACCACGGACGTGAGCCGGTCGTTGCGCTCACGGCGTCAGGACCAGCGTGGTGAAGAAGACCGGGTCGCGCCGCCGGGGCCCGTCGAGCGGCATCGCGATCCCCGCCTTCGCGCGGAACGCCGGGAAGCGCGCGGCGGGCACCGCGGGAGTCGCGATCAGCGTCTCGAAGCCGACGAGCCGACGCCCGGGGCCGAGCTCGCCCAGCCCGGCGTGATCGACCTGCAGGAACGGGGTGAACGCCGAGGCGAGCGCCACCCGCGCGCGGAAGGCGTGCGTCCCCGTCACCGCGCCGAACGCCTGACCAGGCGCCTCCCACCGGCCCTGCAACAGGAGGGGATCCACGTACGGCGATCCCGACCCGCCGAGCGCGAACCGCTCATACGCCGGCGCATCAGCCGTGACGCGACCGTACTGGGCACTCAGCTGCACCCCCGCCCCACCCGACGCCCCCACCCGCAGGTCACCCATCACCTGCGCGCGACGCCACGAGGTCCCGTCCGTCCGACCAGCCGAGACATCGACCTGCACCGACGGGATGAAGAGGATGGAACCACGCGGCGTGTAGGTCCGGGTCGCTGCGACCTGGCCCGCGACCACGCTGCGCGCGCCGGCGGGCACGGGGGCCCAGATGGCCAAACAGGCAATGCACGGCGTGCCACGGCCCTGGAGTGACCCTTGGCTCGCCGCCGCACGCCACGAGAGCGTCCCTTCCGTCCCTGGATGGGTCCGCTCCGTCACCAGCGCGATGCCACGATACTCGGCGTCGAACGACCCATCGAGCAGCGGCTCGTAGCGCTGTTGCGACGGAAGGTGCCGTGCCGCGAAGGCCTGCACGCCGAGACTCGGGCGGAACCCACGCCAGGTGACGGCGAGACTGCCGCCGCGCCAGACCGAGGTGTCGCCATACCCACCCTGCAGCACGGCACCGAGGCGCCCCACGGCATCACTGACGATGAGGGCACCGCCCTGATCGCGCCCTTCGGCGGAGAGGTTCACGTTCGGGAGCCACGTCGCGCCGAGCCGCCCGATGCCGTACGCCAGCGACCCGACTGCCGTCGTGGGGAACGCCTTCGCCTCGGCGATCCGCTGCCGCGGTGCCACCGGAGCGAGGGAGTCCGCGAGGACGACGCGCGCCGACGGCGCCGCGCTGTCGAGCGCAATGGTGCGGAGGTCCCACCCCCGCGCGTGCATCGCGAGGAAGAACGTGCGCCCGTCGCGGCTGACGTCCGGAAGTGCGGTCAGCCCCGCGAACCGCGTGAGCGGGGACGCGGTGCCGTCCAGCGCGATGCGCTCGAGCTGCGGGGTACCGGTGACCTCCGAGACCACCACGAGCCCGGATCCGTCGGGGAGCCACGTCGGCTCGTAGCGGCTCGCCTCGTCGCGGGGCACGAGCGGATGCAGGGCGCCGGACGCCACCTCGACCCGAACCACCTCCCACGCGCCATCGGCCTGCCGCGCACTCGCGACCCAGCGGCCATCAGGCGACACACGCACCCCCGCGTAATTCGCATCGAAGGCGCCGCGGGCGAGTTCGGTGACCGCCCCGGTCGCGAGGTCGACGACGACGAGATCGCAGCGGCCCGCAAGGCACCGCACGCCGGCGGCACGCTGGCCATCGGGGAAGGGATCTGCCGCACGAATCGCCGCGCCGTGCGTGACGCGACGCACATCACCGGAGTCCGCATCCCACACCCAGAGATCGGGGACCGACCGACCATCCGGCATCACCTCGGCGCGAATCACCGTGAGGTGCCGCCCGTCCGAGAGGAAGCGCGGCTCCTCCCACCCCGATCCACCCTGTGGCGCGAGGGTGGCGACGCGCTCGCGGGGCGCCGGCAGGAATGCACGATCGGGCACGTCGAGCGAATCACGCTCGGCCGCCGTCCGACGCGCCGCGCGCGCGCGACCCGCGGAATCCAGCCCGGCGGTCCGCGCCGAGTCCTCGCGCGCGCGCTCGACGGAATCCTTATCGACCTTCGGATCCATCGACCAGACCACGACGCGCGGCGCCTTCCCCGGCTGCGTGCGCTCCACCGCGACGCGCTTGCCATCCGGCGAGATCGCCGGGGCCCCGGTGTACCAATCCAGCTGCTGGAAGAGGGCCCCACGCGCCTCGCCCGCCGACTGCATCACCCGGTTGGCCGCAATCGCCTTCGCCGTCACCTCGGCGACGAACCGACCATAGAGACGGTCCGGATCCTCGCCATAGACGCCACGGAACGCCTGCTCGAAGCTCCGCTCGGTGCGAGCGGTCATCCGACGCCACAGATGCTGGTGTGTCTCCCACCCGTCACGATCCGCGAGCCATTCGAGGAACGCCGACCCCACGAGGTAGCGCATCGCGCCGCCGAGGAAGGGCGTCGCATCATCGAGCGCGTCGTAGGTCGGGAGCTTCCCTTCGAACGCGAGCTGTCGGAGGATGGCGGGTCGGAACACCCCATTCGGGCGCCCGGAGCCGGTGAGCCGGCCCTCGATCACGGTCGCGTATCCCTCGAAGATCCACGCCGGCGCCTTCTCGACGATGGGGCTCACGACAATCGGGAGGAAGGCCTCGATCAGTCGCTTGTCCGGCGCGCGGCTCGGGCGGAGGAGATGCGCGAGATGCGCGTACTCGTGGACCGCCACCAATTCCCCCCACCCGCGGTAATGGCCGAGCTGGCCCGGTGCCGGGGGAACAGGCCAGAGCCGGATCGTCGGGCCCCGCTGGAGGGGAAGCGCCGAGCCGTTGGTCTGGTTGACCGGGTCCTCGACGATGATCTCGATCACCTGCGGCGGCGTGTAGCCGACCATCTCGCCGACGGCGGTACGGATGCCCTCCATCCGACCCGCGACGTCACGCGCCCAATCCCCGAGGTCCTTCGGATGATGGACGCGGAAGTGGGGCGTCGTGATCGTCTGCCACTCCGCCTCCGGCGTGGACGCGAACTGGGCCACCGCCGGTGTGGCGGCGAGGGTGAGCGCGAGGGTCAGGCGGCGAAGGAGTCGAGGCATGAACGTGTATACGAGAGCGTCAGTGGACGAGTTTCGAGAAGTATAGGAGGCGGACCAGGGTTTAATCGGCGTCCGGCTCGCCACGATCCCACCAGGCGAGGAGTGCCGGTGGGAGGCTGAACGTGGTGAAGAAGAGCACCACGAGGAAGTTTTCCACGACCCCCTTGGAGATGTTGGCTGGGAAGCCGAGCGCCAACCCCGTCGCCGTCGGCGCTGGCGCGCGTGACGCGACCTCGAGGACGACATAGGTCAGGACGAAGACCCAGAGCACATAGTTCAACGCGACCCGGTGCGCGCGGTCCCGCACGGCGCGTTCGCGCTCGTCGATCTCGTGATCCTTGCCGTACGCCTGGCTGAGGTACTGCGTGGCCAGGAGGAGCATGCTCGCGCCGACACCGAGCAGGGCCAGCATGCCCACCGCACTCGCGAGGCCCGAGGCGTCATTCCGTAGGTAGAACTTCAGGATGAACCACCCCCAGAGCGATCCGAGGCTGACGACGGAGAGGAGGCGGGCGATCTTGGGAGAGAGCGCGAGCTCGTAGCGGGTGTAGGCGGTCTTCTGCTTGCGAAGCATCAGGGGGACTCCGACGTGGGGAGGCTGCCGAGCTGATCGGCGAGCGAGGGGAAGGGATCGAGGGAGAAGAGCGCGTCGACCGAGACGCCGAAGACGCGCGCGAACTTGAGGGCGAGTTCCACACTCGGGCTGTAATCGCCGCGCTCGAGGAATCCGATCGTCTGCGGATTCACATCCACCAGATCCGCGAGTGCCTTTCGCGTGAGCCCCCGTTCGGCGCGAAAGAGGGCGATCCGGTTGTGGACCGCGCCGGAGGGCTTACGCATCGTCGCCCTCGGCCACGCCGTGAGCGGGCTCATTCGCCGCGAATCGCCACGCGGCGATGTACTGCGGGAGCCCCAAGAACAGAGCGAAGCAGATCGATCCGAGCCAGAAGGCCAGAGCCGTCCGCCCACTCTCCACCAAACCGGCGACGACCCCGAGGCCCACGATGCTGACGGGGTACATCGCCCGGTACGCCGTCCGATAGGCGGCATCGCGATGCTGACGCTCGACCTCATCGAGCTGCGCGTCTGTGAGGTCGAAAATCCCGTACACACTGCCATTGACCATCCCCGTCACGAACATCCACGGAATGAAGAGAAGGACAGCCGCAACGGCGAAGGCCCAGAGCGGCATCGCTGGATCCTGACGGTGCCAGCGGTAGAGGAGCTGCGGGACGGTGGCGAGGATGAGTGTCAGAACCAGATGAAGCCCCATGAGTCGACGCCGCGCTCCGGCGCTCTGATATCGCGCCATCGAGGGATCGTCGAATGCTGAGGCAAGAGGACCGCGTCGCCGCGCAGCGCGCGAGGAAGGCTCGGCTACCAAGTGCTCTGAAGTCGGCATAAAATTTCCCGGGAAAAATGAATCATTATGTAAAGACAATATTTAATGGACCGATCGTTGTCAATACGCAATATTCAAGCGAATCAGGCAGTTCGGAGCCGCTTCGGCGAATCGGTGTATCATTCAGCCGTGAAACGACTTCGGCGCCTTGCCCACACCCTAGCAATCGCCCTGAGCATTGTGGGGGGAGCGGCGTCCCTCGCGGCGCAGCCCCCCGCCCCTGCGCCCACCCAGGGGAGCGCGGCCGACACGTCAGTCCCCCGCACCCTAGCCGACCTCCCCGCAGACCCGCGGGCCGTCGCGCAGACGGCGCAGGCAGACTTCGAGCGCTTCCGCCGGCTGAACCTCCCGCGCTACCGCGGCCGGATTCCGCGGGGACAGTCCTGCCCCGAGCCGGTCGGGCTCAACTGGTGCTATTGGTACGACGAGACGAACACGATGCCGCCGGAGCCGGACACCATCGCCCGGATGCGGGATCGTCTGCTCCGCACGCTCGACTCGCTCGGCACCGCCGAACCTGGGGACAACTGGATCAGCGGCCAGCGCGTCCGATATCTCATCGAGGCGAACCGCCCCGCGCAGGCGCTCACGGTCGCACGAGCCTGTCGCACGGTGGGGTGGTGGTGCGAGGCGCTCGCCGGGCTCTCGCTGCACGAGATGGGACGCTACGCGGACGCGGAGGCGACCTTCGAGCGGGTACTCGCCGCCATGCCGGAGCGCGAGCGGTGCGAGTGGCGGGACCTGACGCCCTATCTCGACGACGACACGCGCCGCGTCTACATCCGCACCCGGTGCGGGACGCCCGAGCGCGCCGCCTATGAGGCGCGCGTCTGGTGGTTCGCCCGGACGCGGTACGGGCTGGCGGGGAACGACTCGCGCACCGAGCACTTCTCCCGACTCACCTACGCGCTGATCATGCGCGAGGCGGCTGGCGCCTACGCGCGCGGCTTCGACGAAGCCGAACGTGAGTTGCTGATCCGCTTCGGCTGGCCGCGGCAGTGGGCCACCGAAGGCATGGCACCGGGTGGCCGCCCGATGATGACAGGGAACGACGATCCCTCGCTGCGTGTGAGCGTGATCGGCGCCGAACCGACCCCCGCGCACCGGTTCATCCCGCCAGCCAACGTGCTCGCGAGCCCGGCCGCCTCCGACTCCACCGAGTGGGCGGTGCAGCGCCCGCCGGTCGTGGCGCGCTACCATCCGAAGTACGCGTCGACACTCCTGATGCTCGAGCATCAGCAGGGGCTCTTCCGCCGCGGCGACACCGCACTCGTCGTACTCGCCTACGACGTCTCGAAGGTGCCGGGCCTCGCGGGCCAGCGACTGGATGGGGCGCTCGTCCTGACGCCGGGCACGACGCCCGCGGGCCAGGCGACGATCCGTCAGGACATTCCGTCGCGCGGCACACTCACGGTACGGGCCCCCTGGGGCCCGCTGCTGATGAGCGCCGAGATCGCGGCCGACTCGGCCTCGACCCTCGTGCGGGCGCGGTATGGGATCCGCCCGCCCTTCGCCGTCGGGGCGCGTGTCTCCCTCTCCGACCTCGTCTTCTTCCGACCCTATGGCGCCGACCCGACGTCGGCGGAGGAGGTGCTGCCGCATCTCCTCGCGACGCAGCGGGTGCGGGCGAGCGAGAAGGTCGGCATCTACTGGGAGGCGTACAACACCAATCCCGCCGGCGAGGCGATGACGATCTCGCTCGTGGTCGCGCCCGACGACGAGGAGCCAGAAGGCCGCGCTTCTCGCACCGTGCGGGCCCTCCGCCTCGGTCGCGGCGCGCAGTCGGTCAGTCTCTCGGTGCAGGATCGCTCGGCGCGTGGCGCCCGGCTCACGCCGCGGTCGGTCGAAGTCGACCTCTCCTCGCTCCGCCCCGGCGACTATCTCGTCCAACTCGAGATCGACGTCGCCGGCCAGTACACCGTGCGCGCCGACCGGCGCATTACGGTGATTCCGTGAGGGCAAGCCAACTCGCTGGTTGAGGCGCGGCGGCGCGCGGATACATTTCGCCCGTGCGCATCTCCCTACTCCTCTGTGGCGCGCTCATCGCGACGCGCCTGACCGCCCAGACCACCGAGCCGGCAACCCCGTCGACCACCGCGCCGGCGACGCCCGCCACACCGGCGGCTGCGGCCATGCCGACAACCACACCGACATCCGCGGACAGCGGGCGCGCGGGTGCGAGCACCAGTGCGCCCGCACGCGCCTCGACCAGCCGCGCATCGACGACTCGGGCGTCAACGCGCTCGCGTGCCAGCCGCAGCACGCGCACCCGACGCCCGGCGGCGCCGGGGAACGCCGAGGTGCGCAGCGTCGCGCGGCGTGATTCGATGCTCGACGCGCTCTGGCCCGTGCGGGGCCCGGAGCCGCTCCCGGGCGCGATCCTCCCGAACCGCCGCATCGTGGCCTACTACGGCAATCCGCTCTCCCGCCGGATGGGAGTGCTCGGCGAGTACGAACCCGAGCAAATGCTGCGGATGCTCGACGCCGAGGTGAAGGCGTGGCAGGAGGCCGACCCCGCGACTCCGGTGCAGCCTGCACTGCATCTCATCGCGGTCGTCGCACAGGCTGGGCCGGGCCGGGACGGGATGTATCGCGCGCGGATGGGGGATTCCCTGATCGAGCGCGTCGCGCGCTGGGCGGCGTCGCGGAACGCGCTGGTCTTCCTCGACGTGCAGGTGGGGCGCTCGACGCTGCGCCAGGAACTCCCCGCCCTCGCCCGCTTCCTGCAGCGGCCGAACTTCCATCTGGGGATCGACCCGGAGTTCTCGATGAAGAACGGCGGGCTCCCAGGCAAGCGCATCGGCACCTTCGACGCCGAGGACATCAACTATGCCGCGGAGTTCCTCCAGGGGCTGGTCACGACACATCGCCTCCCGCCGAAGGTCCTCGTGGTGCATCGGTTCACGCGCAACGGCGTGACGAACTACCGGAACATCCGTCTGCGCCCCGAGGTGCAGGTCGTGATGCATATGGACGGATTCGGCTCGCCGTGGCTCAAGCAGAACACCTTCCGCGAGTTCATCAAGGCGGAGCCGGTGCAGTTCGCGGGCTGGAAGCAGTTCTACAAGTCGCGGAACGACAATCCGCGCACGCCGATCGCGACGATCGCGCGGCTCAACCCGAAGGTGCTCTACATCCAGTATCAGTGAGCGGCGGGGCCCGGCGTCACTCGCCGGGGCGGCCGACGCTCAGGGTTGCCGCATCGTGAGGCCGGCGATTCCGTCCGCCTGCGCGAAGACGCGTCCCGCCGGATTGTAGAACACGATGCGCCGCTTGCGACCCTCGACCATCTCGTCGGCGCGAGCGAAGGCCTCCACGAGCTGTCGCTGCGCCGCCGGGTCGAGCGGGAATGCTGCGGCGCTGTAGCTGACCATCACCTCGTCCGCCTGCGTCTCGACGAGCGCCTGCGCGCGCGTCGACTGGATCAGCGCGAGCGCGGCCTCACGCTCGGCGGGCGTGACGGTGAGTGTCGACGGCACACTGCGCGGCGCGGCCTCCTCGGGCACCGCGTCCGGGTCGGTCATCGTCACCGCGAGTGCGATTGCCCCGAAAGCGGCCACCGCCCAGAGCAGGATGCGGCGACTCCGTGACACGCCACCGATGACCGGCGCAAGCGCGCCGCTCGACCCCTCGACGACGTCCGCGGGGGTCAGCCGGATGGCCCCGGTCGCACGACGGCCATAGGCGGGGCGCTCAGGATCGATGACCGGTTGCGCCCCCGTCCCGCGCCGCGGTGCCGCGCCGTCGGGGATGGCGGCCTGCGACCCAGTTGAACGACGCGGAGGCGTTTCGTCACCGGAGACCACCGGCATCGACCCGGTCGAACGGCGAGGGGGGCCACCCGACGTGCGCCCCACCCCACCCTCAGGATAGGGCGTGAAGCAATGCGGACAGACACGGAGATTCGTGCTCTCCTTGCCGCATCGGCTGCAGTACATCGTCGGCTTCTGAGGGGTCGGCATCCGGTGACGAACGGGTGGATTCTGGCGCGCGCCGCGCGCCCATAGTCAATCTATAACTCCGACCGAGTGGCGGGATGCAGGCCGTCATCAAGATGCTACATTCTCCGCCATGGACGCCCCCCTTGACCACGCCATCAACCTCCACCGACTCGCGGCGCTGGCCGCGGAGCGGCTCCCGGCGATGGTCCACGATTACTTCGCCGGCGGGGCGAATGACGAGGTTACGCTGCGTGCCTCGCGGCACGCGTGGGACGAGATCGCCCTCCGGTATCGGGTCCTCCGCGACGTCTCCTCCCGTTCCCTCGAGACCACGATCCTCGGCCGCCGGCACGCTTGGCCCGTCCTCGTCGCGCCGATGGCGTTTCAGCGTCTCGCCCATCCGGAGGGTGAGGTGGCGATGGCTCGAGGCTGTGGGCGCGCCGACACGGGGATGATCCTCTCCACCCTCGCGACCCAGCCACTCGAGGCGGTGCGCGACGCGGAGGTCGGCGTGCGGTGGTTCCAACTCTACGTCTATCGAGACCGCCAGCGGACCGAACATCTCGTGCGTCGCGCCGAGCTCGCGGGATACGAGGCAATCGTGGTCACCGTCGACGCGCCGATGCTCGGTCGCCGGGAGCGCGACCTCCTGAACGGGTTCCACGTCCCGTCGACCCTCCCGGTGCCGAACCTCGATGGGGAGCCGCGTGACCTCCTCGCGACGTCGGCCCCGACCGCCTCCGCCCTCGCGCGGTTCGTCGCGGAGCACTGGGACCCGAGCCTCTCGTGGGCCGATATCGCCTGGCTCACCTCGATCACCTCGTTGCCGATTCTCCTCAAGGGGGTCGTGCGCGGCGACGATGCGGTGCTCGCGCTCGACCAGGGGGTCGCCGGCGTCATCGTGTCGAACCATGGCGGGCGACAGCTCGACACGGCGGTCCCGACCGCCCAGGCGCTCCCCGAGGTGGCAGCCGCGATGGCGGGGCGCGGCACCCTGCTCGTCGATGGTGGAATCCGCCGCGGCACGGACATCGTGAAGGCCCTTGCGATGGGCGCCGACGGCGTGCTCCTCGGCCGGCCCGCGCTCTGGGGGCTCGCCGTCGCCGGCGAGGACGGCGTCGTGCACACGATTGACCTCCTGCGCGAGGAGCTCAGTCTGGCGATGGCACTCTGCGGCGCCGCGCGCATCGAGGATCTCACCGCCGACCTGATCGGCTGATGTC
>DAISWY010000037.1:0-18486 GCA_036826135.1 Gemmatimonadaceae bacterium
AGGGCTTGGCGACCTCGAAGTCGTAGTAGAAGCCGTCGTCGATGGCGGGACCGAATCCGATCTTGGCGTCGGGGCGGAGCCGGCGCACGGCGGTCGCGAGGATGTGCGCCCCCGAATGCCGCAGCACGGCGAGCGCGCGCGGATCCTTCTCGGTGATGACCTGGAACGCCCCGCCCTGGCGGATCGGCGTCATCAGGTCCTGGACCTCCCCCTCCACGGACACCGCGATCGCGGCCTGGAGGAGGCGGGGGCCGATGGTCGCGACGACGTCGCGAGCGAGGGTCCCCGGGGCCACCTCGCGGGTGGCGCCGTCGGGGAGGATGAGGACGAGGGGCGCAGCGTCGACCATTCAGCAAAGGTAGCGGGCGGGCTACTTTACAGGAATGAGCGAACCGACGTCCGCGACCCCGGAATTCCCGACCCATTTCGACTTCGCCACCGCCGAACCCGCACTGACGGCGGCGTGGGAAGCGGCCCGCCTCTTCCGGGCCGAGGCCGACCGCACGACCCGCCTCGGCGGCGACCGCGACCCGTTCACGGTCCTGATCCCGCCGCCGAACGTCACCGCGGTCCTCCACGTCGGCCACGGCCTCAACAACACGGTGCAGGACGTGCTCGTCCGCTGGCGCCGGATGGCCGGGGACGAGGCGCTCTGGGTCCCGGGCACCGACCACGCCGGCATCGCCACGCAGAACGTCGTCGAGAAGCTCCTCGCCAAGGAGGGGAAGACGCGCTTCGACCTCGGGCGCGAGGCCTTCGTCCAGCGCACGGAAGCCTTCGTCGAGGAGACGGGGGGCACGATTCTCCGGCAGCTGAGCGCCATCGGCTGCTCGGCTGACTGGTCCCGCACCGCGTACACCTTCTCCCCCGCCCTCTCGCGCGCCGTGCGCGAGGCCTTCGTTCGACTCCACGAGCAGGGGCTCGTCTACCGCGGACACCGCGTCATCCACTGGTGTCCCCGCTGCCTCACCTCGCTCTCGGATGAAGAGGCGGAGTTCCACGACAGCGAGGGGAAGCTGTACCACATCCGGTATCCGCTCGCGGACGACCCGTCGCAGGGCATCACGATCGCGACGACGCGGCCGGAGACGATGCTCGCGGACGTCGCCGTCGCGGTCCATCCCGAGGATGAGCGGTACACCGCCCTGGTGGGTCGCGCGCTGACGCTGCCGCTCGTGGGGATCCGCATCCCGGTGATCGCCGACGGCTACGTGGAAAAGGACTTCGGGACCGGCGCGCTCAAGATCACCCCCGCGCACGACGCCAACGACTTCGAGGTCGGGAAGCGGCACGGGCTCGGGATGCCGGTCGTGATCGACGCCGACGGGCGCATCGCCGCGGTCGCCGACGCCGAGGGACGCATCCCCGACGCGCTCGCGGGCCTCGACCGCTTCGAGGCGCGCAAGAAGGCCGCCGAGTTGCTCGAGGCGGCCGGCGCGCTGGTGAAGGTCGCCGCGCACCCCAACAGCGTGCGGCGCTGCTACCGCTGCGACACCGTCGTGGAGCCGCGCCTCTCGCCGCAGTGGTTCGTGAAGATGGCGCCGCTCGCCGCGCCCGCCCTCGCCGCGGTGAAGGACGGCACCATCCGGCTCCTCCCCGAGAAGTGGGAGAAGGTCTACATCAACTGGCTCGAGGGGATCCGCGACTGGAACATCTCGCGGCAGCTCTGGTGGGGGCATCGCATCCCCGTGTGGACCTGCGGCGACTGCGGCCACGTCGCCGCGCTCCGCGAGGACCCCACCGCCTGCCCCGGGTGCGGATCCACGAGGCTCGAGCAGGACCCGGACGTCTTCGACACCTGGTTCTCCTCGGGGCTGTGGCCCGTCAGCACGCTCGGGTGGCCCGACGCGGACGCGAAGGATCTCAAGGCGTTCTACCCGACCGACGTGCTCGTCACCGCGCCGGAGATTCTCTTCTTCTGGGTGGCCCGGATGATCATGACCGGGTACGCGTTCGGCGGCGGCGCGCCGTTCCACACGGTGTACCTGCACGGCACCGTCCGCGACATGCAGCACCGCAAGATGTCCAAGTCCCTGGGCAACGGGATCGACCCGCTCGACGTGGTGCAGCGCTACGGCGCCGACGCGCTCCGCTGGACGCTCATTCAGGGGATGGGGCTCGGCGTCGACGTGATGCTCGACCCGAACGACCTCGACAAGTCGTTCGCGCCGGGCCGGAACTTCGCGACGAAACTCTGGAACATCGGCCGCTTCATCCTGCTGCAGGTGGGCACGGAGCCGGTAACCCCACTGGCACAGGTCGACCCGGCCGCGCTCACCCTCGCCGACCGCTGGATCCTCGGGCGCCTGCGCGCGACGATCGCCGAATGCGACGCGATGCTCGGGCCGGCGCGACCGGCCGCGGGCAGCTGGCCGGCGTCGGAGCGTCAACTCGGCCTGCGTCTCGATGCGTACGCCGAAGCGGCGCGCCGGTTCTGCTGGAACGAGCTCGCCGACTGGTACGTGGAGGCCGTGAAGGGCCGCCTCGCCCAGTCGGGCCCCGACCGCGAGGTCGCGCGCGCCGTGCTCGTGCACGTGGTGGATCACGGGCTGCGACTGCTGCACCCGATCATGCCGTTCGTCACCGAGGCGCTCTGGCAGCGGCTCCCGAACGCCGCCCCGGGTGCTTTCCTCGCGACGGCCCCGTGGCCGCGCCCCGACGAGGCCCCGTCGGTGGACGGCGAGGGGTTCGAGGTGGTGCGGCAGGCGATTGACGCGATCCGCACGCTGCGCGCCGAGTACGGCGTGCAGCCGGGCACGGCGATCCGCGCCTTCGTTGGGAGCGGCCCGGGCCGTGCGACGCTCCTCGCCGACGCCGCCCTCGTGCAGCGCCTCGCGCGCTGCGAGCTCCTCGACGCGCCACTGCCGCCGGGTGCCGCCGCGCACGCGATGCTGCCGAACGGACTCGCGCTCGACCTCCCGCTCTCCGGGATGGTCGATGTCGCGAAGGAGCGCGCACGACTCACCGCCGAGGCGGATGGGCTCGCGACACAGCTCGAGGCACTGCGCGGCCGGCTTGGCAACGAGAAGTTCACCGCGAAGGCTCCCGCGGCGGTCGTCGAGGCGGAGCGCGCGAAGGAGCGCGAGTGGGCCGCGCGGGTCGAGCAGCTCCGCGCGAAGGTCGCCGAGCTCGGCGGGTGACCGTGCTGGCCGACACCGTCCGCATCCCCATCGTCCGGCCGCGGTGGATCCGTGCCGGCGCGGTCGTGATCGGGCTCGCGTCGGTGTCGGCGTGTGCCTCGCCGGGGATGCCGCCGGGCGGACCGCCCGACCGGGACCCGCCGGCGATCGTCGCGGTCACGCCGGAGACGCTGGCCGTGGGTGTGCGCGCCACGAGCGTGGTCTTCCGCTTCGATGAAGTGGTGAACGAACGCTCCACACCAGGGATGAGCAGCTCAGGCGCGTCGGGCGGCATGGGCGGCACCGGCGGGGGCTTCGGCGGCGGCGGGTTCGGCGGTGCCTCAATGGGCGGCGAGGCCTCTCTCGCGGCGATGTTCGCCATCTCCCCGAGTGACGGGCGCGAGCGGGTGCGTTGGCGCCGCGAGGCGATCGAGATCGAACCGCGTGGCGGCTTCCGCCCGAACACGACGTATCGGATCGCCCTCCTCCCGGGCCTGAGCGACCTGCGCGGCAACGCGCGGAAGGAGGGGATGGCACTGGTGTTCTCCACCGGGCCCGCGCTCGCGACAGGCGCCATCGACGGCGTCGTCTTCGACTGGGTTGGCGGGAAGCCCGCGGGCGCGGCGCGGTTGGAGGCGTTCGTCCCGGGCGACACCACCTTCCGGTGGCGCGCGCGCACGGACTCCTCGGGACGCTTCGTCCTCCCCACCCTCGCGCCTGGCCGCTACCACCTGCGCGGCTGGATCGACCAGAACCAGAACGGGACGATCGACGGCCGCGAGGCCTTCGACACCGCCACCGTGACGGTGGGTGACACCGCGACGCGCGCGCTCTACGCCTTCGAGCACGATACCATCGGGCCGCGTCTCGAGAGCGCGGAGCTCGTCGACTCGACGGGCCTGCGGCTGAAGTTCGACCGCGCGCCGGCCCCCGACTGGTCCCCCGTCGGCACGACGGTGACGCTGCAGCGCGCCGATTCCTCGCGCGTCCCGATCGGGCTCGCCATCCCGGGCGCGCGCTTCGACTCGCTCCGCGCCGCGCGGGCCGCCGAGGCAGATACCACCGTGGGGGATTCGGTCGCGCCGGCGCCTGCGGCCGTGGCGGATTCGTCAGTGACCCCGCGTCCCGCGCCGACGCTCGAGCGGCCCGTCCCGATTCTCGGGTGGGTCGTCCCCCTCGAGCAGCCGCTCCCGCCGGGGACGTATCGACTGAAGGTCCAGCAGGTGCGTGGCCTCACCGGCCGCGTGCGCGACTCCGAACGCGAAATCCGCGTCCGCCCACCGGCGCCGAAGGACTCCACCGCCGCGCGACCGCGACGGCCGTGACCGATCCGCGCCGCGCGCTCCCCGCGGTGGGGACGGTGCTCGACGGGGCGCAGGTGCGAGCCTGCGCGGCGCACTGGACCCCCGCGATGGTGACCGATGCCGTGCGCGCGATCCTCACCGCCGCCCGCGGGGGTGCCGCTCTCCCCGCCGATGACGCCGCGTGGGCCGTCGAGGTGACGCGTCACCTCACGGCGCGCACACAGGCCTCGCTCCGCCCCGTGCTCAATGCCACGGGCGTCGTGCTGCATACCAACCTCGGCCGCGCGCCGCTGGCGCCTGCGGCCCTCGAGGCGATGGCCGCGGTGGCGCGCGGCGGCTCGACCCTCGAGTACGACGTCGCCGCCGGCGCACGCGGCGACCGGCACGGCCACGCGACCGCGCTGCTGCGCGAACTCACGGGCGCGGAGGATGCGCTCGTCGTCAACAACTGCGCGGCGGGGCTCGTGCTCGCGCTCCAGGCGCTCGCCGCCGGCCGTGAGACGCTCGTCAGTCGCGGCGAGCTCGTGGAGATCGGCGGGAGCTTCCGCGTCCCGGAGATCATGACCGCGAGCGGGACGACGCTCGTTGAGGTGGGGACCACCAACCGCACCCACGCCGCCGACTACGCGCGCGCCATCGGCCCGCGGAGCGCGGCGATCGTGAAGGTCCACCGCAGCAACTTCGCGCTCGAAGGATTCGTCGCCGAGACGACGATTCCCGACCTGGTGCCGATCGCGTCGGGCGCTGGGCTCCCGCTGATCCACGATTTCGGAAGCGGCCTCCTCCTCGACCTCTCGGCGTGGGGCCTGACCGGCGAGCCCACCGCTGCCGACGCGGTCCGGGCCGGGGCAACGCTTGTGATCATGAGCGGCGACAAGCTCCTCGGCGGTCCGCAGGCGGGGATCGTGCTCGGGACACGCGCCGCGATCGAGACGCTACGACGCCACCCGATGGCCCGCGCGCTCCGCGTCGACAAACTCACCTTCGCCGCGCTCGAGGCGACCCTCGCCCTCTACCGCGACCCCGCGCGTGCGCGGACCGAGATCCCGGCGCTCGCGATGCTGACCGCGGCGCCCGAGCACATCCGTGCGCGTGCGACGACGGTCGCCGCCGCGATGGGACCGACGGCGGCGGTCGAGGCGAGCGAGGCGACCGTCGGCGGCGGCGCCTTCCCGATGGCGCGGATCCCATCCTCCGCCGTCACGCTCAGCGGCGACGCGATGGCGATCGAACGGCGGCTACGTGCCGGACGCATCCCGGTCGTCGCGCGGATCGCCGAGGGCCGCGTGCGTCTCGACCTGCGCAGCCTCCCGCCGGAGGACGACGCGACGCTCGTCGCGCTCGTGCGGGAGGCACTCTCGTGAGGCCGGCGCTCTTCTGTGACCGTGACGGCACCCTGATCCACGACGCGCACTATCTCCGCGACCCGGAGCAGGTCCGTCTCCTGGACGGTGCCGGCGCGATGCTGCGCGCCTTCCGCGCGGCAGGATGGGCGCTCGTCGTCGTCACGAATCAGGCGGGAATCGCGCGTGGGCTCATCACGCCGGCGCAGTACGAGGCCGTGCGCGCGCGCCTCGACGCGCTGCTCGCGGCCGAGGGGGTGACGCTCGACGCGACCTACCATTGCCCGCACCACCCCGAGTTCACCGGACCCTGCCGCTGCCGGAAGCCGGGGACGGCGCTCTACGAGGCGGCGGCGAAGGATCTCGCCATCGACCTGCCACGCTCCGCGTGGATCGGGGACCGCTGGCACGACGTCGCCCCCGCCCTCGTCTTCGGTGGTCGGGGCCTCCTCGTGCCGAGTGAGGAGACGCCGCCGGACGAGCGGGAGCGTGCGGCGCAGGAGGCACACCTCGCGTCCGACCGCCAGGCCGTCGCCGCCGCCCTCCTCCCGCCGGGATGCCCCGAGTGACTGCCGAGGTGACCGCCGACGTGAGCAACGAGGTGACCGCCGACGTGACCGACCCGCGCGCGCGCCTCGCCGTGCTCGCCTCCGGGGGCGGCAGCAATCTGCAGGCGATTCTCGACCACTTCGCCGCGCTCGGCGCCTCCGCACCGGGTGCGGTCGTGCTCGTGGTGAGCGACCGCGCCGCCGCCGGCGCCCTCGACCGCGCGCGACGGGCGGGGATCGCGACCACGCACCTCCCGGCGCGCGAGAACCACCGCCTCCTCGCGTGCCTCGAGGCGGCCGGCGTGACGCACGTCGCCCTCGCCGGCTATCTGCGGCTGATTCCGTCCGAGGTCGTCGCCGCCTTCCGCGGCCGCCTCGTGAACATCCACCCCGCGCTCCTGCCCGCCTTCGGTGGCCCCGGGATGTTCGGCCACCACGTGCATGAGGCCGTCGTCCGCGCCGGCGTCGCCACCACCGGCGCGACGGTGCACTTCGTCGACGAGCGCTACGACGAGGGCGCCGTGATCGCGCAGTGGGCCGTCCCCGTCCATCCGACGGATGACGCCGAGGCCGTCGCGGCGCGAGTGCTCGCCGTCGAACATCGTCTCTACCCCCGCTGCGTCGCCGCACTCTGTGCCGGCGCGCTCCGTCTCGAGGCGGGGCGGGTCGTCACCGCCCCATCCCTCCCGTTCGAGCGGTTCGTCCCCGTGGACGCACCGCCCTCACACTCCGTCTGACCCATCCGTCGATGCCCGCTGCCCTGCTCTCCGTCTCCGACAAGACCGGCCTCGTCCCCTTCGCCGAGGGGCTGCAGGCGCTCGGCTACACGCTGCTCTCCACCGGCGGCACCGCGAAGGCATTGCGGACGGCGGGCCTCGCCGTCACCGACGTCGCCGACGTGACGCGGTTCCCCGAGATGCTCGACGGGCGCGTGAAGACGCTGCACCCCGCGGTCCACGGCGGCCTCCTCGCGCGGCGGGACCTGCCGGAGCATATGGCGGCGATCGCCGCGCACGGGATCGCCCCCATCGACCTCGTCTGCGTGAACCTCTACCCGTTCGTGCGGACCGCCGAGACGCCGGGGATCGCGCCGGACGAGGTGATCGAGCAGATCGACATCGGGGGCCCCTCGATGCTGCGGAGCGCGGCGAAGAACTTCGCCGCGGTCACCGTGGTGGTCGACCCCACGGACTACGCGCGGGTGCTCGACGCGCTCGCGAGCGGTGGAGACGCCACGCTCCGTCGTGACCTCGCCGAGAAGGTGTATGCGCACACGGCGGCGTACGACGCGGCGATCGCGGGATGGTTCGCCGCACAGCGCGGCGAGCGCTTCCCCGAGCGGCTCACCCTCGCCTTCGAGCGCGCGCAGCCGCTGCGATACGGCGAGAACCCCGACCAGGGGGCGGCCTTCTACGTGGAGCGTCGGGGGAGCGGACTCGGCGCGCTCCGGCAGCACGGCGGGAAGGAGCTCTCGTTCAACAACCTCCTCGACCTCGAGGGAGCCATGCTCGCCGTGGCCCCGTTCACCGGGGAGACCGCCTGCGCGATCGTGAAGCACACGACCCCCTGCGGACTCGCCGTTGCCCCGACCCCCGTGGAGGCCTACCGGAAGGCGCTCGCCTGCGACCCCGTCTCCGCGTTCGGCTCGATTATCGCCTTCTCGCAGCCGGTGGATCTCGCCGCTGCGGAGGCGGTCGCGCAGCTCTTCGTGGAGTGCGTCGTCGCCCCCGCCTACACCCCTGAGGCGCTCGCCGCGCTCGGGGCGAAGAAGAACCTCCGCATCCTCGAGGGCTCTGCCGCCGAGATCGTCCCCACCCTCGATGTGAAGGGGGTGCGCGGCGGCATCCTCGTGCAGGAGCGCGCCACCCCGCCCCTCGACGAGGGGGCGTGGACGGTGGTGAGCCGCCGGCCGCCGACCACGGCGGAGCGGGCCGACCTCGCCTTCGCCTGGCGCGCGGTGGCGAGTGTGAAGTCGAACGCGATCGTCCTCGCGCGCGACGGCGCGACGCTGGGGATCGGCGCGGGACAGATGTCGCGCGTCGACGCCGCCTTCCTCGCGGCGCACAAGGCACGGGCCGCCGGCCACGAGACGCGCGGCTCTGCGCTCGGGTCCGACGCCTTCTTCCCCTTCGCGGACGGCGTGGAACAGGCGGCAGCGGCTGGCGTCACCGCGATCATCCAGCCAGGCGGCTCCGTGCGCGACGCGGAGGTCATCGCCGCCGCCGATGCGCACGACATCGCCATGATCTTCACCGGGCGCCGCACCTTCAGGCACTAGCGCGCCCACAGACCACGGCGCCCGACGCGGCACCCACGCCCGCCCGCGCCCGGCACCGATCCGCGACGCGGCTCCCGCCCCCCGGGCCTGCGCCCTAGCTTTCCCCGTCTCCCCAGCCGACGACCCGATGGCCTCGACGACGCTCGACTACCGCCCCTCCTACCTCGCCGCCACGATCGCGGCGGGGCTGACGCTGCTCCTCTACATCGTGACCCTCTCGCCCGACTCGGCGATGTGGGACACGAGCGAGTACATCGCGGCGGCGTACACGATGGGGCTCCCGCACCCGCCGGGGAATCCGTTCTTCGTGCTCATCGGTCGCGTGGCGTCGATCCTCCCGATCGCGCCGAATGTCGCCATGCGCGTGAACCTCCTCGCCGCGCTCTCCAGCGCCGTCAGCGCCGGCATGTGGTTCCTGATCACCGAGCGCGTCCTCGTCGGCTGGTTCGCCGAGCGGTGGCAGCGCATCGTCGGCGGGTCGCTCGCGGTCCTGATCGGCGCCACGGCGTTCACCGTCTGGGGGAACTCGGTGGTGAACGAGAAGGTCTACACCGTCTCCCTCGCGGGCCTCGCCATCTGCGCGTGGCTCGTGGTGCGGTGGTGCGACGAGCCGGACGCCCCCAAGGCGAACCGCCTCCTCGTCCTCGTCGCGTATCTGTGCGGGCTTGGCTACGCGAACCACATGGCGGGGATGCTCGCGATCCCCGCGCTCGGCATCGCGATCCTGGTGCGTCGCCCCGCCGTGCTCCTCCGCTGGCGACTCCTCCTCGCGATGGTCGGCGCCGCGGTGCTCGGGGCCACGCCGTTCGCGACGCAGCCCATCCGCGCCGCGCACTTCCCCGCGATCAGCGAGGGGGAGCCGACGGGTTGCTGGGAGAAGCTCGAAGCCTCCTGCACCTTCTCGCGGGAGACCTACGAGCAGTTCATGTACAACTTCAACCGCGGGCAGTACCAGAAGCCCCCGGTGTACGAGCGGATGGCCCCCTTCTCGGCGCAGGTCGGGATGTGGTGGCTCTACTTCAAGTGGCAGTGGATCCGCGACGCCTACGCGGAGCGCCCGGGACTGCAGGGCGCGGTGGCCGCGTTCTTCCTCCTCCTGGGGCTCCTCGGCGGCTGGGTCCACTACAAGCGGGACCCGCACAGCTTCGCGTTCTTCGGCCCGCTGATGCTCACGCTGACGCTCGGCCTGATCTTCTATCTCAACTTCAAGTACGGCGCGTCGCAGGCACCCGAGCTCGGCGGGACCGTCGCCCGCGAGGTTCGTGACCGCGACTATTTCTATCTCTGGAGCTTCTCCGCCTGGAGCGTCTGGGCCGCGTTGGGGCTGGTCTACCTCTGGGAATCCGTCGCCGTGACGCTCGGGCACCAGTCGACGCAGGTGGGGACGCAGCGCTTCGACCTCCCGACGCGCCGCAGCTGGCTCCTCAGCGCCCCGCTCCTCGCCGTCGCGTTCATCCCAATGGTCGCGAACTGGTCGTCCGCCTCTCGCGCGGGCGAGGACGACACCTCGGCGTTCGCCATCGACATGCTCAACTCGGTGGAACCGTACGGGATCCTCGTCACCGTCGGGGACAACGACACCTTCCCGCTCTGGTATGCCCAGGAAGTGCTCGGCGTCCGCAAGGATGTCGTGATCGCCAACACCTCGCTGCTGAACACCGAGTGGTACGTCCGGCAGATGATCCGTCGGCCGATCTACGAGTACGACGCGGCGAAGGGGCCGAAGGCCTACGCGGACCGCACGTGGCCGAAGCCGACGACGCCCGTGCTGTCGATGTCGCTCGCGCAGGGGACTGACCTCGCTCGGACGCGTCTCTACGAGGACATCCGGGAACCGGTCCTGGTCACCAAGGACAGCATCCGGGCCGTCATCCAGCCGCGCATCCTCCCGCTGGCGGAGGTGCTCGTCCTGCAGATGCTGATCGAGAACGACATCCGCGTGGTCCACTTCAGCCGAACCTCCGCCGACCTGGCTGAGTCGCTCGGCCTCGGCCCGTACGTCGTGATGCAGGGGCACGCGCGCCGCGTCGTGAACCGGCCCGTCACGGCGAGCGCGACCGTCGTCCCCGTGCCCGGTGAGGGGTACGTCGACGTGCTCCGCTCGAAGCAGCTCTGGGATGAGTTCAAGGGTCCGGCCTCGCTCATCCGGCGTGGCGGCTGGGTGGACGCGCCGTCGCGCGGCATCCCCTTCCTGCTCGTGAGCACCGGCATCAGCACCGCCGAGGCGCTCAATCAGATCGGGCTCCGTGCCGATGCCGAGCGGATGATCGGCACCGTGCGCGACATCGCCCGCGCGATGCGCTTCGACGACATCGCGGCGAGCCTCGAGGCGCAGATGCCGGCACCGGCGGCGAGCCCGGACACCGCCACGCGGCCGGAGTGATGCCGGCCGCGGCACTGCGGTGCCGGCGGGATGGTCAGTAGCGCAGCGAGAGACCCACGCGGACCAGCGTGGGGGCGCCCGGCGAGAGGTTGTCGTCGGTATGCGCGGTGAACCAGTAGCGCGTGCCCGTCACGTTCTCGGCGTTGACCTGCAGGCGCAGGCGCGTGGAGAGATCGACGGAGACGGCGCCGTCCACCCGCGTGTAGGCCGGTAGCGTCACGGCGTTGGTGATCGAGGCGAACTGTGCGCCCTGATGGATGACACCAACGGCGACGCCAAGACGGGGCAGCACGTCGACGCGGTTCCAGAGCGAGGCGCTGACGCGCGGGACGAGCGGGGCGCGACGCCCCGCCGGGGCCGCCCGGGTGGTGCGGGTGATCCACGCCTCCTGCACCGCCAACGCGCCGATGGTCCGCCACCGCGGCGTGACGTGGCCCTGGAGCGCGACCTCGAGCCCCTCCGCGCGTTGCGCTCCCGTCTGCACGACCAGCCCGGCGGTCGGGCTGGGAGCCACCGTGTTCGTGCGGTTGAGCCGATAGAGCGTCGCGCTCACGAGCAGCGCCTCCCCGGGTTCCCAGCGCAGACCGAGTTCGACGTTCTCGAAGCGCTCGGGGGTGAGCGCCACACGCGTGGCGTCGAGGAGGTTGAACTGCTCCCCCGACTGCGGGAGGGCTGCGGTCGTCCAGCCCCCGAAGAGCGCGAGCGCCGGCCGGGCCGCCCAGACGAGCCCCAGGCGTGGCGACGCGAAGGCGTCGGTCCGCTGGAGATCCGTCGCCTCGGGGCGGCGATCGTCGAACCGGAGCGCGAAGCGGTCCCATCGCACGCCGGCGACGGCGGTGAGGCGGTCGGTCAGGGCGAACTGGTCCTGCGCGACGAGCGCGGCCAGCCCGAGGTCGTTCGCGTTGTCGATGGCGGCGGGACGGCCGTAGTCGGGGAGGAAGGCACGACCGCGATCGAGGAGGCTCGCGATGGTGCCCGCCGCGTTGATGCGTCGGTTGTCGCTCCGCTGACGTCCGCCTTCGAGGGCGAGGAGCATCGTGTGCCGCCGGCCACCGAGGGTCGGGGTCCAGACCAGATCGATCTGCGCGAGCGCGTTGGCACGGTCGGTGGCACTCTGGTAGGCCGCGATCGGCACGGCGCGATCGGCGGCGGAGACGGCGCCACCCGGGAAGACGTTGTCATAGCACTTCGCGTAGTCACCGACCGAGAGCACCGTGCGCAGCGTGAGCACATCGCCCCACGCGTGGTCGAGCGCCGCGCGCAGTGTGGCGACGTCGATCGTGCTGCGCGACGCGGCGGGATTCCCGAAGTAGGCCGTGGTGGACCCGCGCCACGGCCCGCCGTCGAGCGAGGGGACGCCGCGATCGACGGTCCGGTCGTCGGCGAACACTTCACCCTGCACCTCGACGGTGGTGCGCGCCCCCAGCGCCAGCCATGCGGCGGGCGCGACCCCGCGACGTCGGATCGCCATCGCCTCACGGAACGTGCGGCTCTCCTCTGCCACGGCGTTGAGGCGCCACGCGAGGCGCTCCCCCGCCGCCCCGCCGAGGTCGCCCGCCAGGCGCGCCTGCCCGAACCCGTCGCGCGTGAGGTCGAGCGCGCGGACCCGACGGCCATCGGCGGACTTCATCACGCGATTGATCGCGCCGCCCCCGGTACCACGCCCGAAGGTGAGCGCTGCCGGGCCCTTGATGACGTCGACCCGCTCGACGGTGTAGAGGTCGCGGAGATACTGGAGGTCGTCGCGGACCCCATCGACGAAGAAGTCCGCCGTGCTGATGTTGCCGCGGAGCACGGGGGCATCGCGGTGACCCTCACCCTGGGCCATCGTCACGCCCGGCACGTAGCGGACGAGGTCCCCAAGGCCGGTGATGGCCTGGTCCTCGATGACGTCGCGCGGGACGATGGTGACCGCCTGCGGGGTCTCCATCAGCGAGGTCGGGGTGCGTGTCAGGGACCGCGTGGTGCGAGCACGGTAGCCGTCCTTGGTGCCGATAACCCGGACGGTGTCGACCGCCATCGGCAGCGCGGGCTGGGGCTCCTGCGTGGTGGCGAGGCGCGGGGCTGAGGCGGCGAGCGCCATCGACACCAACCCATTGCGGAATAACGCGATGCGCCGGCTCAATCGGCCCTGACTGCGCGCCATTTTCTCGAACAACGGGACCAAAACACTCCCCTTTTTCGCCAGAAGTTGAGAACGATTCTCATAGCCCCAGAGCCGGATGATGCGCAATCCAGATGATTTCTGTCAAGTATTCTGCCGTACGCGATCCGTCGCACTAGGCTCCCATCTCACCGACCCCCACGGGGTGACTATCTTCGAGGCGCGATGTCGGCCCCGCCGCACATCAGGAGGGTTGGCAGAATGGCTATTGCAGCGGTCTTGAAAACCGCCGTCCGAAAGGACTTCTGGGTTCGAATCCCAGGCCCTCCGCTGCACGACACACTACGAGTCGCCGCGACCCGCTCCACCCGCGCACGGGACGCCCGCATCGGAGCACGCGTCAGAGACGCCGCGATCGCATCGGATACGCGCCTCTGGCTTGCCCCACCCCGCCGCACCCGCGACATTACGCGTTCGCTCGGCTCCGTCGGCCGGCGCGAAGGAGACGTGGCCGAGAGGCTGAAGGCGACGGTTTGCTAAACCGTTATACGGGCTTAAACCTGTATCGAGGGTTCGAATCCCTCCGTCTCCGTGGTACGGGTCTGCCGCGCCCTCGCGCCGGTAGGCCCGTTCGCACATCCAGACCCCGATGACCGCACCCACTCCGCCGCGCCTCCGCTTCGCCCCCTCGCCGACCGGTTACCTCCACGTCGGCGGGGCGCGCACCGCTCTCTTCAACTGGCTCCTCGCCCGCAAGACGGGCGGCCAGTTCCTCCTCCGCATCGAGGACACCGACAAGGCGCGCTCCACCGACGAGTCCACGCGCGCGATCTTCGAGGGCCTCACCTGGCTCGGGCTCGACTGGGACGAGGAGGTGGTGTTCCAGGGGGCCAATCTCGAGCGGCACCGCGCGGATGCCGCCCGCATGCTCGCCTCGGGCGCGGTCTACCGCTGCTTCTGCACCACCGAGGAGCTGACCAAGCGCCGCGAAGAGGCCGAGGCCCGCAAGGAGGCCTTCAAGTACGACCGCCGCTGCGACCTCCTCCCGCCCACCGAGGTCGAGCGCCGCGTCGCGGCGGGCGTGCCGCACGTGCTGCGGTTCCGCGTGCCCGCCGGCGAGACGAGCTGGGACGACCTCGTGCACGGCGTCATCACCTTCCCGAATAAGGACATCGAGGACTTCGTCATCCTCCGCTCCGACGCGACGCCGATCTACAACCACGCGGTCGTCTCGGACGACATCGCGATGGGCGTCACCCTCGTGATGCGCGGTGACGATCACATCTCGAACACACCGAAGCAGATCCTGCTCTACGAGGCCCTGGGCGCCACGCTCCCGCGTTTCGGCCACCTGCCGATGATCCACGGCACCGATGGGAAGAAGCTCTCCAAGCGCCACGGTGCCACCGCGGTCGGCGACTACCAGCACCTTGGGATCCTCCCCCAGGCGATGGTGAACTTCCTCGCCCTCCTCGGCTGGTCCCCCGGCGGCGACTTCGACGAGGTGATGTCGCTCGAGCAGTTGATCGAGGCCTTCTCCACCGACGGCCTCCTCCGCAAGGCGAGCGTCTTCGATCCGAAGAAGCTCGAGTGGATGAACGGGCAGCACCTCTCACGCCTCCCGCTCGAGGCGCTCGAACCGCGCGTGACCCCGTTGCTCGTGGCCGCGGGGCTCGCGACCGCCGACGACCTCGCCGCGCGCCGTGACTGGTACCTGAGGCTCCTCGACCTCCTGCGCGTCCGGTCTCGCCTTGTGGACGACATCGTCCGGCAGGCGGTGCCCTACTTCCGTGACGCGATCGAGTACGACGCCGACGCAGTGGCCAAGCAGTGGAAGGAGCCTGCCGTCGTGCGTCCACTCCTCGCGGCGACGCGCGAGACGCTCGCCGCGCTCGCCGACTGGGAGCCCGCCGCGATGGAGGAGGCGCTCCGCGCCCTCGCCGAGGCACAGGGCGTCGGCGGCGGAAAGATCTTCCAGCCGCTCCGTGTGGCGCTCACCGGCCTCGGCGTCTCGCCGGGGATCTTCGACGTGATGGTCGCCCTCGGCCGCGAGCGTACGCTCCGGCGGATCGCCGACGCCGAGGCGATGCTCGGCACGATGGGGTGAGGCCGGGCGCGCCGCGCACACACGCGGCGCGCACGCGACGGACTGTTACGCGTCCAGCGCGCGGTCCGCGGCGACGACGGTGTTGAGGAGCACGTCGACACCGTTGGCGATGTCCTGCGGCCGGGAGAACTCCCGCGGGGAGTGACTGATCCCACCGACGCTCGGCACGAAGATCATCCCCATCGGGCCGAGGTGCGCCATCTCCTGCGCGTCGTGCCCCGCCCCGCTGGGCATCCGCTGCGTCCCCAGCCCGAGCGCGCCGGCGCTCGCCTCGATCCACCCCATGACGCGCGGGTCAGCCATCGCCGGCTCGCTACTCGTCGCCTCGCGGAACGCGAAGGTGGTGTTCGTCGCCGCGCCGATCTCGCGGCCGATCTGCTGGAATCGCGACGCGAAGCGCGCGACCTTGGCCGCGTCGAGGTCCCGGAGGTCCACCGTGAGCTGCACCTGGCCGGCGATGACGTTGCGTGTGTTCGGCAGCGCGACCACGCGTCCCACGGTCGCGACCTGACGCCCTGGCTCCGAGCGGATCGCCTCGTTCACCGCGACGGTGAACTTCGCCGCCGCGAGCATCGCATCCTGCCGCTGGTCCATCGGCGTCGCGCCCGCGTGGTTGGCGAAGCCGTCGATCGTCACCTCGAACCACTTGAGCCCGACGATCCCGAGCACCACGCCGATCGGCGTGCCCGATCGATCGAGGTTCCCGCCCTGTTCGATGTGCAGCTCGAGGTAGCAGGCGACGCTGCCACGCGGCCGAACGGCCTCGGCGAGGCGCGACGGGTCACCACCGGTGAGTGTGATTCCCTCGCGGATCGTCTTGCCGGACCGGGCGACGCTCGCGAGGTCCACCGGCGCGCCGATCGCGAGCTTGCTCCCGATGGTGCCACCCTCCTCGTTCTGCCAGCAGACCACGTCGAGCGGATGACGGAGCTGGACGCCCTGCGCCTGCAGCGCGCGGGCGACGCCGATCGCGCCGAAGGTGCCGACGGGGCCGTCGAAGTTCCCGCCATCGGTGACCGAGTCGACGTGGGACCCGATGACGATGGCGGGGAGGCGCGGGTCGGTCCCCGCGATGCGCGCGATGATGTTGCCGGCGGCGTCGATCCGCGGCGTGAGCCCCGCGGCGCGGTACAGGTCGAGGGTGAAGGTGCGTCCCGCGAGGTCGCCCTCGGAGTAGGCGACGCGGTTGATTCCGCTCGCCGTGCGCCCGATGGCGTCGAATCGCGCGAGTGCCGCATTCACCCACGCGCCATCGGCGCGGAGCGGGGCGACATCGGTCAGCCGGCGGAGATCCGCGTGGAGGCCCGCGCCGAGAGCTCCGCCGAGCCACCGGTCCACGAACGGGAGCGCGGCGAGCGTGGCGGCCTGCTCGACGAAACGGCGACGGGGCAGCGTCATGGCATCGGGGGACGAGGGGTGGTCGTGGCGGACGACGCGCTCCCGCGACGCGCCGCCTCCGCCTCACGGCGCTCGCGCTCCTTCCGCTCGCGGAGCGCCCGGACGGCGGCGTAGAAGTCATCGTCGCGGGCGCGGCGCTCGGCCTGCTCCATGATCTCCGAGCGCATCGAACTCAGGCGCCGGGCGCGCTCCATCTCGAGCCCATTCGCCGGGACGTTGAGCGGGAGGAGGGCGAGGAGCGCGGTCGGGATCGAGTATTTGCCGAGCCGGATGTACTGCGGATCCATCCCGTACTTCCGGCCATTCCGCTCCCAGGTCCAGTCCCCCGGCTGCCGCCCCGTGGGTGCGGCGCGACTGACCGAATCGACGAAGCGCTCGCCGAAGGCATGGAGCACGGCCTCGAGCGAATCGGCTCGGGTCATCGGGAAGGGGCGCGGTTCCTCGTAGGGGCGCGGCGTGGGCCAGAGGCGCGGGTCGTTGAACCCGGGCTGGATCCCCTGCAACGGCCCGCCCCCGCCGATCACCGGGCCAGACCCGGGCCCAATCGGCGCCGCGCGACCGGGGCGTGTGGGCACACCGCTCGGCACCACGGCGGGCGCGACGACCGGCTCCGGCTCGACCGCCCGCTCCGGCGGCGTCTCCGATGCGGGCCGCCCATCACCACCATCGCGTGGGCGCGCGCCCGGCGCACCGACGCGCACCGGGGTCGGCACCACATACGTCACGCGGTGCTCGCGGACGAGGTCACTGAGCCCGCCGAAGAGGTCCATCGCCGCCGGAAAGACGACCATCCGGGCGAGCACGACGACCACAACTAGCTGGATGACGAGCGCCACGAGCGACGCGCGCGGGTCACGCCGCGAGCGCGTCGGGAGGATCGCCCGCCGCCCCTGCCCCATCAGCCCGCGCGGACCGGGTTGCGGACGCGACTCCAGCCCGGCACCTCGACCTCGACCACGTCGCCTGGGGCCAAGGGCCCGACCCCTTCCGGCGTCCCCGTCAACACGATGTCGCCCGGCTCGAGCGTGACCCACGCCGAGATGAAGACGAGCAGGTCGGGGATGGTGAAGAGCATGTCGGCGCTCCGCCCACGCTGCCGCTCGACGCCGTTCACCCGCGTGATCACCTCGAGCGCCGCGAAATCCGGCGTACCCAGCCGCTCGGGGCCGATCGGACCGAAGGTGTCGGCGCCTTTCGCACGCCACCACTGCACGTCGGACTTCTGCAGGTCGCGCGCGCTCACGTCGTTCACGGCGACGATCCCACGCACCGCCGCGGCCGCCGCAGCGGGCGTGGCCTTCGAGAGGCGCGAACCGATCACGAGACCGATCTCCCCTTCGAAGTCGACGCGGCCGACATCGGGCGGCAGGACGATCGCCTCGCCGTCGGCGATGACGGACGAGGGGGGCTTGAGGAAGACGACTGGCGTCGTCGGCACCTCGTTCCCCATCTCCTTCGCGTGCTCGCGGTAATTGCGGCCCACGCAGACGAGCTTTCCCGGTCGAGTCATGTCGGGAATCTACCCTCCGGACGGGGTATCGGTCCCTGACGCGTAGAAGGCACGGAGGCCGTCGCGCAGGAGCGCCCAAGGCCCCTGCAACCGGGCCGCCGGCGGGAGCCCCTGGAGGAGGCGCCGTCCGTATCCCTTCGTGACGACGCGCGGATCGCAGATGACCACCACACCCCGGTCGTCCGCGGTGCGGATGAGCCGGCCGAACCCCTGCTTGAGCCGCAGCGCGGCGTGCGGGATCATGTACTCGTCGAAGGCGCTCCGCCCCTCGGCCTCGATCGCCTCGCATTGCGCCGCGGTGACGGGCTCCGTCGGGACGCGGAACGGGATCCGCGCTAGCACGAGTCCACGGAGCGCGCGGCCGGGGATGTCGACCCCCTCCCAGAAACTCG
>DAISWY010000038.1:0-18149 GCA_036826135.1 Gemmatimonadaceae bacterium
GGGGCGTTCCGGCCCCGGGCGGAGCGGCCGCCGGGGCGGCAGGGGCGGCGGGGGTCGGCAGCGGTGCCGAGGCGCGTTGCGGGAGGAGGCTCCGTGGGATTTCCAACTCCTCCGGGGTCGGGAGGACCCGTTCCCGGGTGAACCGCCGCCTGGCCTGGTCCATCACCATGATCCGGCGGGTCCAGGTGAGGATCTCGGCGTCATACCGCGCGAGGGTGTTCTGCAGCCAGTAGGGCCGCGCCTCCGCCAGCCAGGCCCGTTCGAAGAGTTCCCGCGTGAGGACATAGCCGTCGCGCATATCCTGCAACCGGCCGTTGATCCCGGAGAGTTCGGCGAGGTCCACCCAGGAGACGTTCGTCTTCGCCGGGTCGGTGGCCTTCGCATAGGCGGCGACGATCTCGTCGGCGGTCTGGAACTTCGCGGCGAGCCAGTCGATGCGCCGGGCGCCGAGTTCCAGCGCGTCGAGTGCCCCGGTCTCCCGCAGCCGTGGCTGCGCGCGCCGGGCCTGCGCCACCTTCACCAGCGCCGATTCGGCGTGGATGCGCACGGTGGACAGCGCGGGGCGGAGCCGCTGCAGATCGACGACCCCCTCGGGGGAGAAGGGGTCGACGAAGAAGAGGTAGCTCGACGCGTCGCCCGCGCGCGTCTCCTGCAGCGCGGAGTGCGCGGCCGTCAGATGGCGCTGCGCGGCGTCGATGAGGCCGGTCGTGTCGCCGTGGAACTGGTACCCGAAGGCCCGCTGGAAGGCGGCGATGTCACTCTCCCCCGACTGCCACGCCGCGGCGGCGCCGAAGGCGACGGCGTACCAGGTCTGCTCGAAGATCGCGTCGCCGTTGTCATCCCAGACGGTGTTGAGCATCCCGGTGGCGCCATACACCTGGCCCTCGCGCGCGAAGCCCTGGATGTTCGGGAGCGCGACCGCGTGGTTCGGCCAGACGCGGTTCCAGCTGTTCACGCCGGGCGCGATCCAGGTCTCCATCCCCGCGTCACGATAGGGCTTGAGGAAGCGTTCGAAGTTCCGACGCGTCTCGTACGACCAGGCGACAGCGATGAGGTCCTTCGGGAGCTGCGACACGAGCGCCGGATGATTCATCGCGATGTCGCCCCAGAAGAGGTCCCGCTTGCCTGGGGTGCGCACCGCCGCGGCGATCCGAGTGAGGTAGTCGACATACACCGGTCCGATCCCCAGCGAATCGACGGCCGGCTTGGTCTGCCCCTTGCCGAGCTCGAAGGTCTCGTCCGCGCCGAGGTGGCGGAACGGGCTCGGGAAGAGGGAGTCGATCTCCGCGAAAGCGCGGCGGACGAAGTCGATCGACCCGGGCTGGCCCGGGGCGAGGACGTGCCCATGCGCCGTCTCGGCGAGCGGCGCGAAGAGCTCCTGCTTGAGGACGTGGTGCAGGTGGCCGAACACCTGCTGGTGCGGGATGACGGTGAGGTGAAAGCGACGCGCGTACTCCACCAGCTCGCGCACGTCGGCGCGGGACATCGCGCCACCGGGCGGCGCGATGGTCGGGAAGGCGGCGAACTCGAGCGTATGCTCGAAATAGAGCATCAGCGCGTTGACCTTCAGCTGTGCGAGCCGACGCACCTGACGCTTCTGGTAGTCGAGGGTCGGGACGGGGCCGCGCGAGAGGTCGTCCTGTACTCCACGCCACCGCATCGCGGGCCAATCGCGGATGAGGGCGGGGGTGACGGTCGTGCCCGGGCCACTACCGACGAAGAGCTGCTTGAGGGTCTGCAGCGCGTAGAAGGTGCCGGCATCGCTCGCCGCGATGATGACGGCGCCATCGGCGCCGACGGCGAGAACGTATCCCTCCGCACGCATGGCGGAGTCGAAGGGGACGCCGAGGCGGCGGAGGACCTCACGGGCCTCCGCGCTCCCCTCGCGGTGGAGCGCGACCGGCCACCCGCGTGCCGGCGCGCCCAGCTCCGCGCGGATGCCACGTTCGCGCATCGTCTCGACGAACTCCCGGGCCGCGCTGCGGTCGGCTTCGGTGCGGAGCGTCGGGAAGGTGATGGTCGTCTCGAAACGGCGCGGCGCCTCGCTGCGGACGAGCTCGCGCGGGGCGGGGAGGAGGCGCGGGTCGTGCTGGGCGATGAGTGGCGTCGATGGCAGTGCGAGCACGAGGGCGAGGGCGGCACACCAGCGCCGGGCTCCGTCGCGGCATCTGGCGCCGTGCCGCGCCTGGCCCACGTGCATCGTCTCGACGCGCATCATCGTGCGCCGCCCACGACGACGTTCCCACCCTTCATCACCAACGTCGGGCGCTGCAACCGGGTGACATCCTCGAGCGGGTTCCCCGCGACGGCGACGAGGTCGGCGAGTTTGCCCGTCGTGACGGTCCCGAGCTCGGCCTCGACGCCGAGGAGGCGCGCCCCGTTGAGGGTGCCGATGGTGATCGCCTCCATCGGCGTGGCACCGAGAATGTCGACCATGTATTTGAACTCCTCGCCGTTGCGGCCGTGGATGTCGCTCGTGGCATCGGTCCCCAGAGCGAAGCGGACGCCGGCGCGGTAGGCGGCACGGAGACGCACGCGGCGTTCGGCGGCGATCGCGGTCGCCTTCTGCACGGCGTAGGGCGGTACGCCCTTCGCGGCACCGTCGCGCACGATCTCCTCGAGGATGATCAGGGTCGGGACGAGGTAGGTCCCGCGCGCCTTCATCTCGGCGATGGCGGTGTCGCTGACGAGGGAGCCGTGGTCGATGCTCGCGACGCCGGCACGCACGGCGGCGAGGAGGCCGTCGCCGGCGTGCGCGTGGGCCATCACTCTGCGGCCAAGGCGGGCGGTCTCGGTGACCGCGGCGCGGAGTTCTTCCTCCGTCATCTGGGGTGCGCCGACGGCGTCACCGACGGAGAGGATGCCGCCGGTGGCGACGATCTTGATCTGGTCGGCGCCGTACTTGACGTTGAGGCGGACCTGTCGGCGCACGGCATCGGCGCCGTCGACGATGGCGCCGGTCCCCGGGAGGTCGAGGAAGGGGCTCCAGCCGTTGACGTCGGCGTGGCCTCCCGTGGTGCCCAGGGCGGGCCCGGAGGCGTGGATGCGCGGCCCCGGGATGAGCCCGCGGGTGATGGCGTCGCGCACGGCGACGTCGACGTAGCCGAGGGAGCCCGCCTCACGGACGGTGGTGAAGCCCGCCTCGAGGGTCTTCCGTGCGTTGACGGTCGCGTAGATGGCGCCGTGCGCGGGAGTCTCACGCAGCGCGGCCAGGTCGCCGCCGTCGTTGTCGATCGACGTCAGGTGCGTGTGCGCGTCGATGAAGCCTGGCAGGAGGGTCTGGCCGGCGAGGTCGACGATCCGTGCGCCCGCCGGGATCCGCACCTGGGCGGCGGGGCCGACCGCGGTGATCCGCTCTCCCTGCACCAGGACGACCGCGTTGGCGATCTGGGTGCCGTCCCCCACGATGACGCGGTCGGCTTTGAGGGCGGTGATGGGGGGCGCGATGCGAGCGGGTTGCGCGGCGAGGGGGAGCGCGGCGAGGAGACAGGCAGGCAGGAATCGCATCACGTGATGGGTGGAAGGGCGTCGGTGGTGGCGTCGAGGAAGGCGAGGTCGACGGCGGAACTGCCGCCTCGCACGAGGCGGTTCACGACGGTGAGCAGGGTCTCGCGCTGGACCGGAGTCCGCAGAGAGTCTGCAGACAGGAGCAGGCGGGCGGAAGCGCAGCGTTCGCGGCGCTTTGATCCAGATGCCGGTGTCGGAGACGCCGAGACCTCCGAGCCCGACCGGGCCGCTGCTGGCGCCTGATGCCGGGGCGCGTGCAGACAGTGCCGGTCCCGTGGGGGCAGCCCGAGCCTCAGTCTGCTGCGCCGTCAGACGAACAGGGTGACCTTCGCGCCAGCGGCGTCGGCGACGTAGGTGGCGGCCCCGCCGTAGGTGAGCCCATCGATGAGTTCCTCGCGCGTGATTCCCATCACGTGCATCGACATCTCACAGGCAATCATCTTCACCCCCATCTCTTGGGCAATCGCGATCATACTCGGGAGCGACTCCACTTTCCGCCGCTTCATCAAGTGCTTGAAGAAACGGGGGCCGATACCGCCCAGGTGCAGCTTGCTGGTTCCCGTCGAGCCTGGGCCGGAGGGGAGAAGCATCGCGACCATCTTCTCTCCGAGCGACTTTCCCGCGAAGGTCTTCTGCCTCCGCAGGGCGGTGAGCCCCCAGAAGGTGAAGTACATCGAGACCTCCAGTCCGCTCGCTGCGGAGGCCAGTGCGACCGTGAAGGCGGCAAAGAGCCGGTCCATGTCACCCGAGAAGACGAGGAGCGAAGCGCGGTTGCTCTCCGGGGCGTCGACGTGCTGGAGGCGCGCGTCGACCCGGGCGTCGACCAGCCGCGTGATGGCGGCTTCGAGCTCCGGGGTCAGGGCGGGCGGGGTCACTTGCGGCGCTCGATGACGGCCGTGCTGGTGACGCCGTCAGCGGTGATGCCGTGCAACAGGTGGCCGCTCATCCGAATCCACGCCTGAATGTCCGCTTGGAAGGATGGGTCGTCCGCGGTCACCGCGAGGGTGTCACCGACGGCGATGTCCTTCACGGCGCGGGAGACTCGGACGATTGGCATCGGGCAGTTCATGCCGCGGCAGTCGAGTTCGGTCTGGGCCATTGCAGGGACCTGAAGGCGGGCAAATGGAGGGCGCCGCGCGAGGTCGGCGACAGGTGTCTCAGAAATCTACACTTTCGGCACCGGCACCTCGACACGGGCGCCTCCCCCGCTCCGGTCGAGTGCGGTGTAGTATCCCGGGATGCTCGCCGACGACCCGAACCTCGAACGGATCCAGCGCCGGATTTTCGGGGCGCTCCTCGCGCTCGCGACGATCTTCGGCGTCGCCGTGGTCGGGTACCGGATCATCGGCGGGGACGCGTACGGCTGGATCGACGCGCTCTATATGTCGGTCATCATGCTCACGACGACCGGCACCAAGGAGGTCGTCCCCACCGACACCGTCGCCTCGCAGTTCTTCACGATGGCGATCCTCGTCGTGGGCGCGACGGCGGCGGTCTACACCCTCTCGATGCTGACGGCGTTCGTGGTCGAGGGGGACATCACGCAGGGATTTCGGAGGCGGCGGATGCGGAAGGCCATCGAGGCGATGCAGGGCCACATCATCGTGTGCGGGGCGGGGCAGACGGGCTCGACGGTGCTCCGCGAGCTCGTGCGGACGGCGCGCCCCTGCGTGGCGATCGAGTCGAGCGAGACACAGCTGGCGGCCCTGGATCCGGTGCTCGCCGAGGTGCCGTACCTCCTCGGGGACTGTTCCGACGACGAGACGCTCCTGCGTGCGGGCGTGATGCGCGCGTCTGGGATCGTCATCTGCACCGATGACGACAAGACGGCGCTCGTGACGACGGTGCTCGCGAAGCAGCTCAATGCCGCGGTCCGCGTGACGGCGCGCGCGACCACCGAGAAGGCGACGGCGCGCCTCAGGCAGGCCGGCGCCGACGGCGTGGTCGCGCCGGCGCAGATCGGCGGGATGCGGCTCGTCAGCGAGATGGTGCGCCCCACGGTGGTCGGGTTCCTCGACACGATGCTCCGCGACACGAACCGGAACCTCCGTATCGAGGAGGTCGGCGTCACGGCGGGGGGCGCGCTCGACGGGGCGACGGTGGGGTCGCTCGCGCTCCACGAATACGGGACAGGGCTCCTCCTTCTCGCGGTGCAGAGCGCGGCCGGGGGCTATGTGTTCAACCCCGCCGCCGAGACGCGGCTCGACGGTGGAATGCAGCTGATCGTGATGGGGGATCCCGCGTCGGTGCAGGCGCTCGCCGCGCGCGCAGCGTAGCCGCGCCTCGTAGCCGCACCGCACCCGCGATGGCTCCACCGACCCCCGCCGCGCTGCTCGCCGCCCTCGAGGCGGATGCGACGCTCGACGCCGCCGGCCCGTTCCTCCGGATGGCGGCCGATCACTACGCGACGACGCGGTCGGGCGACGGGTCGGTCTCCACCACCGCGGACCGCGCCACGATCGCGGCCCGTTTCGACGAGCCGTTGCCCACCGGGATGCGGCCACTCGCGGACGTCGCGGCGCGTCTCGCGCGCGAGGTCGTCGCTGACGCGAATCACCTCACGCATCCGATGTACCTCGGCCATCAGGTCTCCGCTCCCATCGCGGCCGCGGTCTGGAGCGAGGTCGTCATCGCCGCGCTCAACAACTCGATGGCCGTCTGGGAGATGTCCCCGACCACGACACCGCTCGAGGAGCGGGTCATCGGCTGGATGACGCAGCTGATCGGCTGGGGGCCGGCGGCGGCGGGGACGATGACCTCGGGTGGAACCGAGGCGACCTTCACGGCCCTCCTCGCCGCGCGCGCGGCGTGGAAGCCCGATGCCTGGGAGCGCGGCTGGGGCGACGGTCCCGCGCCGGTGGTGCTTTGTGGCACGCACGCGCACTACGCCGTGCAGCGCGCGGTCGGCGCGATGGGGCTCGGCACGGCGCACTGCCTCAAGGTTCCCTCCGACGGATTCCGGATGGACCCGGCGGCGCTGGCCACGATGCTGGATGACCTCGCTGCCTCAGGCCGCCCCGTGCTCGCGGTGGTCGCCACCGCCGGCCAGACGGCGACGGGGGCGTTCGACGACCTCGAGGCGATTGGGACGCTCTGTGCCGCGCGGGGACTCTGGCTGCACGTGGACGGCGCGCACGGCGCGAGCGCGCTTCTCTCCGCGACGCATCGGTCGCGGGTCCGCGGGATCCACCTCGCGCGCTCTGTGGCGTGGGACCCGCACAAGATGATGCTCCTCCCCCTCTCCGCGGGGATGGTCCTCGTGCGTGACGCACGCGACCTCACCGCGGCCTTCGCACAGCAGGCGCCGTACCTCTTCCACGGTGGGGCCGGCGAGGCGAGCCCCGATCTCGGGACGCGCAGCTTCCAGTGTTCGCGCCGCGCCGACGTGGTGAAGCTCTGGGTTACCCTGCAGCGACTCGGGGCGGATGGGATCGGGGGCCTCTACGATCACCTCTGCGGGCTGGCGCAGGCACTCCACGACCGTCTCACGGCGGAGCCCTTCCGATTCGAGGTGCTGCACGCCCCCGAGTCGAACATCCTCTGCTTCCGCCTTCACGGGAGCGACGCGCACAACCTGCGGATCCGCGAGGCCTTCAACCGGAGCGGACAAGGGTGGATCACGACGACAGTGCTCGGCGGGCGCCGGGTCCTGCGTGTGACGGTGATGAACCCGCGGACGGGGCCGTCGCATCTCGAGGCGTTGGTGCGCGGCCTCGCGCGGCTCGCCGAATCGCCCGAGGCCAGCGAGGCGACCGAGACCGCTGGCGCCTGATCCGCGCTGGGCGGCGGGCGATCGTGGCCGCATCTTATCTGGGAGCATGCCGACCCCGCCGCGCCCCGACACCCCCGCCGTCTTCGGTCTCCCCAGCGTCGTCGCGCTAATCGTCGGCAACATGATCGGCACGGGGGTGTTCACCTCCCTCGGGTTCCAGGTGGTCGGGACGCAGTCCGGCTTTGCGCTGCTCGCGCTCTGGTTCGTCGGCGGGCTCCTCTCGCTGATGGGGGCGCTTTGCTACGCCGAGCTGGGGGCGATGCTTCCACGATCGGGAGGCGAATACGTGTACCTCGCGCGGGCGTGGTCGCCCGCGCTCGGCTTCACCGGCGGGTTCGTCTCCATCACCGCGGGGTTCGCGGCGCCGATGGCGATCGCGGCGATGGCGTTCGGTCGCTATGCGGCGGCGGTGGTCGCGGTCCCCCCCCTCGTGGCGACGCTCGGCGTGATCGCGGTCATCGCGACGGTGCATTGGGTGCACGTGCACGGCGCCCGACTCTTCCAGGTCGCGACCTCAACGGTGACAATCGGCGTCATCCTCGTCTTCGTCGCCGTCGGCCTGACCATCGGGCCGGTCGAGCCGATTGCCTTCGCGCCGACCCCGGCGGCGTGGCGGGAGATCGCCGCGGCCCCGTTCGCGGTCTCGCTCATCTACGTGGTCTACGCCTACCACGGCTGGAACGCCGTCGGCTACGTGGCCGGCGAGATCCGGGAGGCGCAGCGCGTAATCCCGCGCGCGGTGGTCGGCGCGGTGCTCCTCGTCGGTGCGCTCTACCTCCTCCTGCATCTCGTCTTTCTGCGGACCACGCCAATCGCCGCGCTCGCCGGCACCGTGGAGGTCGCCGCGCTCTCGGCGACGCGCATCCTCGGGCCCGCGGGCGGCCGCGTGATGAGCGGGATGATCGCCGCGGTGCTGGTCGCGACGGTCTCAGGGTTCCTGCTCGCGGGTTCTCGCGTGACGCAGGCGGTCGCGGCGGGGACGCGTCGGCTGGCCTGGGTGGGTGTGCGATCGGCGGACGGCGTTCCGCGGCGCGCCCTCGCCGTGCAGGTCGGCATCGCGCTCTTCCTGATCGCCACCTCGACGTTCGAGGAGGTCGTCGCCTACGCGGGCGTGGTGCTCAACCTGATGAATCTCCTCGCCGTGCTCGGCGTGATGCGACTGCGCCGGATCGCGCCGGAGCTCCCGCGACCGTTCCGTGTACCGCTCTATCCTCTGGTCCCGATCGGGTTCACCGCCATCAGCCTCTGGATGATCGGGTTCACCGTCAGCCAGCGCCCCGGGGTGCTGCTCTCCGCGGTGGGAACGCTGGGGCTGGGGACGGTCCTGCATCGCGTCGTGGGTCAGCGCGCGTGAGCCACCTGCGACGTTCGATCACCGGGCCGTGCTCGCCGACCTCGGGCCCGTTGTCGGGGCGGTGCCCATCACAGTGATGCTCCGGTGCTCCTGATGCTTCGTCCCCTCCTCGGATATCTCTTCGTCGCCGCGCTCTTCGTGCTCACACATCTCTTCCCCGCCGAAGGGGCGGGGTTGATGGTCGCGGGGGCTGTCACGTTCCTCGCGATGGGTGGTTTTCGGACGCCGGATCCGCAGCACCGCCGAGCAATCACAACGGCGGTCGTCGGTGCTTTGGGGTGGTTGCTCGGCGCGCTGCTCAGCTGAGCCGCGGGGCGGAACCGTCGCTCAACCCGGCGATGGGATCCGAGCGCTGACGAGTCGGACGGGAATCCCCCCGTTCGAGGTCGCGAAGCGCTCCGTGAACGGAATCCCCACCTGCGCCTCGAGGGCGCGGTCCGCGCTCAGCAGCACGAGGTCCCACCCGGTGCACTGGGCACGCGCCACCTGCCCCAGCCGCGCGAAGAGGTCCCGGAGCGGCTTCGTCTCGCCCACGCGGACGCCATAGGGCGGGTTGGCGATGAGCAGCCCCGGGCCCGGCGGCGCCTCGAGCGCGGAGAGCGCGGCCTCGCGGAACGAGATGTCCCCCGCCACACCCGCGCGCGCCGCGTTCGCCTGCGCGGCCTCGATCGCGCCGGCGTCGCGATCCGATGCGAAGATCGGCGCCGGCGCCGCGGGGCGCATCGCCGCGGACGCCGCGTCACGCGCCGCCCCCCACACCGAGGCGTCGAGGCACGGCCAACGTTCCGCGGCGAATGGACGGTGCAACCCCGGTGCGATCCGCCGTGCGATCATCGCCGCCTCGATCGCGATTGTCCCCGAGCCGCACATCGGGTCGATGAGCGGGCGCGCTGGGTGATATTCAGCCCCGAGGAGCATCGCGGCGGCGAGCGTCTCGCGCAGCGGCGCGCGGCCGACGGCGAGCCGATAGCCGCGCCGATGCAGCAGCGCGCCGGAGGCGTCGGCGCTGATGGTGCAACGGTCGCGATCGAAGCGCACCACGAAGAGCTGCGCGGGCGCGTGCGAGGTCGGCGTCTCCTCGTCCGTATCGTCCGAGGCGTCGGCGCCGCGCTGCCAGCTGCTCCCGGGGATGGCGCGGACGATCGCGCCGGCCACGCGTTCGGCGACGGCGTCGGAGTGGTAGAGCCGTGACTTCCGACAGGTGACACGCAGCGTGAAGGGCGCCCCCGCGGGCAGCACCTCATCCCACTCGACCTGACGTGCGGCCCGCTCGAGCTCGTGGAATGCGGTGGCTCGGAAGGTCGCCATCCGGACCAGCACGCGGCTCACGGTCCGGAGCCCGAGCTGTGCCGCGGCGAGTTGCGCCGCGTCGGCGCTGAAGGATACGCCTGCCGCCTCGGTCGCCGTTGGGGCGATCCCCATCGCCGCCAGCTCGCGGGCTGCGAGTGAGGCGAGGCCCGGCGCCGTGACCGCGAAGGCGTCGAGGGTGCGGCCGAGCGTCACGCGGGAGCGACGGTCACGTCGTCGCGTCGCGCCGCGCGTGGACGAGGCGCCAGCCGAGGAGCACGGCGAGCACGGACGCGCCTATCGCCGGTTCAGCGATGTCCTTCTTCACCGACATCCCCCAGTGGATGACGCCGAGGGCAGGAATCACGTAGGCGAGGCGGTGCAGCGTCCGCCACCGACGACCGAGCCGCGCGATCATCGTCGCAGTCGAGGTGATCGCGAGCGGGATCATCAGCAGCAGCGCGGACATCCCGACGATGATGAACGGGCGCTTCGTGAGATCCGTCTGGACGTCCGCCCATCCCACGTACTCGCTGATCCCGATCTGGACGTCGAGCAGCGCCCAGGTGAGGAAATGCACGCCGCCGTAGGCGAAGCCGTAGAGGCCGAGGGTGCGGCGGTGTCGGGCGAGCCAGTTCCACCCGGTCAGCTGGCGGAGCGGGGTGATGGCGAGGCTGGCGAAGAGGAAGCGGATGGTCCACTCGCCGAGTTCATGCTCCGCCTGCTTGATCGGATCGGCGCCCATGAAGGAGCGGCCGAAGAAGACGTCGGCGATGACCATCGACACGATGCCGACGGCCGGGAGCGCGGCACCGTAGTTCAGGAGCGGCGCGAGCCAACGCGGCGCGCGGGTGAGACCGAGGCGGGGGGATGACACGGTGGGTGGTTGTGCGACGGCTAGTAGTTCCGCCGGAGGTCCATCCCGGCGTAGAGCGAAGCGACCTGATCGGCGTAGCCGTTGAAGGGGAGCGTCGGGATGCGTCGGAAGTTCCCGATGCGGCGCTCGGTGGCCTGGCTCCAGCGCGGATGGTCGACCTGTGGGTTCACGTTCGCATAGAAGCCGTATTCGCTCGGGATCGCCGCGGCCCAGGTGGTGCGCGGCATCCGCTCGACGAAGCGGATCCGGACGATGCTCTTCACGCCCTTGAAGCCGTACTTCCACGGGATGACAAGGCGGAGCGGCGCGCCGTTCTGCGGGGGCAGGTCGCGGCCATAGACGCCGGTGGCGAGCAACGTGAGCGGGTGCTTCGCCTCGTCGAGCCGCAGTCCCTCCACGTAGGGCCAGTCGAGCACATCGTAGCGCTGTCCCGGCATCCGCTGCGGGTCGTAGAGCGTGGTGAGCTCGACGAACTTCGCCTGCGACGTCGGCTGCGCGCGCGCGACGACGTCGGCGAGCGGGATGCCGCGCCACGGGATGACCATCGACCACGCCTCGACACAGCGCATCCGGTAGATGCGGTCCTCGATGCGCGAGGGCTTCAGGAAGTCCTCAAGCTGGTAGTTCCCGGGCTTCGCGCAGAGCCCGTCGACGCGCACGGTCCACGGGCGCGTGCGGAACCCCTGTGCCTCCACGGCGGGATCGTCCTTCGACGTCCCGAACTCGTAGAAGTTGTTGTAGGTCGTGACGTCCTCGTAGGACGTCGGCTCGTCACCCGGCTGCAGACCGTAGGGCGTGCCGAGGGGGCGCTGCGGCTGCGGCGCGGCGGCGAGTCGAGTCAGCGCGCCCGCGCCAAGGAGGCCGGCCCCCGCGACGCCGGCGGCGGCGAGGAAGCGGCGGCGATCCAGCCAGGCGGACTCGGGGGTGATCTCGCTGGAGGGGAGACGGGGAATCTGAGCCATACCCGAATCTATGACCGGTGTCGCCGGGAAGTTCCGGGGCCCCGACCGCGACCGCCGGCCGCCCCACCGGAATCAGGCGAGCATGCCGGCGATGGCGGCCGAGGTGAAGGCGGCGAGGTTCCCCGCGATCATCGCCTTGAGGCCAAGGGTCGCGATGTCCCCGCGACGCTCCGGGGCGAGCCCGCCGATGCCCGCGATCTGGATCGCGATCGAGGAGAAGTTCGCGAATCCGAGGAGCGCATAGGTGAGGATGACCGCGCTCCGTGGGCTGAGCGCCTGCCCGGCACCGAGGTCGGTCGCGAACTGCGCGTAGGCGACGAACTCGTTGAGCGTCGTCTTGAGGCCGATGAGGCTGCCGACATAGGCCGTGTCGGCCCACGGTACCCCCATCACCCAGGCGAGCGGCCGGAGGAGGAAGCCGAGGATCGTCTGGATGCTGAGCCCGTCGATGCCGGCGAGGCCACCGGCCCAGCCGAGGATCGCGTTGAGCAGCGCGACGATGGCGACGAACGCCATCAGCATCGCCGCGACGTTGATGGCGAGCTGGACGCCCTGCGCGGCCCCGTTGGCTGCGGCCTCGATCACGCCGCTCTCCCCGCTGTGCCCCCCGAACCGGAAACGTCGCCGCCCCGGCCGCGGCGTCGCCTCCTCCATCGCGACCGCCGCCGAGCCGATGCCGGCCTGCGTCTCCGGCACCTCGGACTCGGGCACGATGATCTTGGAGAGCGCGAGGCCTGCCGGCGCGTTCATCACGCTCGCGGCGAGGAGGTGCGCGGCGATGCCGGGGAAGACACCGGAGAGCATCCCGACATAAGCCGCGAGCACGCCCCCCGCCACCGTCGCGAACCCACCCACCATCACGGTGTTGAGCTCGGACCGCGTCATCCGCGCGACGAAGGGCTTGATGAGGAGCGGGGCCTCGGTCTGCCCGAGGAAGATGTTCCCCGAGGCCGAGAGCGTCTCCGCCCCCGAGGTGCGCAGCGTCTTCTGCATCACACTGGCCAACCCGCGAACGATCAGCTGCATGATGCCCAGGTAGTACATCACCGACATCAGCGCGGAGAAGAAGATGATCGTCGGCAGCACGTTGAACGCGAAGAAGGCGCCGGTCTCGGCGACCAGGCCAGGCGTCGCGCCCTCACCGGAGACGGGAACGGCGGACTGCACGAGGTTCCCGAAGACGAAGCGGGCCCCCTGCTCCTGGAAGCCGATCAGCCGCGTGATGAGATCGCCGACGTAGGCGAAGACGGCACGGCCGACGCCCGTCTTGAGCACGATCACGCCGAAGATGGCCTGCAGGCCGATTCCCGACGCCACGAGCCGCCAGTTGATCCGCTTGCGATCGTTGGAGAGGAGCCAGGCGAGGCCGATCATCGTCGCGACCCCGACGACGCCCATCAGGCGGTCGGTGAGCGGGAGGTCGAGGCCCTGTTGGGCGGCGGCGAGCCGCTCCGCGGCGGTCTGGGCGAATACGTGGAACATCAACGGGGCTCCGGGACGTGGGGGGAAGCGTGCCGGAAGGTACGGGTGCTGGGGCGGCCGGGCCACTCGGGGACCCGTCGGTGTCCCGATGCGCGTTTATTTGTCGACATGGTCGACTCACGCTTTGATCGTCCTCAGGTCCGTCTGCCTGCGCTACTGGCCTTGCCGCGGCGCAGGTTCGACTCCATGCCAAGCTTCGGCCGCCGCCGCTCCGCGGTGGGGGCCGCATGAGCGACCTCCTTGCCGCGCGCGGACAGATGGCGATGTCCCTCGCCTTCCACATCATCTTCGCGGTGCTGGGGATCGGGATGCCGCTCCTGATGGTGCTCGCGGAGCGCGAATGGATGCGTACCGGCGAGACGGTCTGGCTCGACCTCGCGAAGCGCTGGGCGAAGGGGACGGCGATCCTCTTCGCGGTCGGCGCGGTCAGCGGCACGGTGCTCTCGTTCGAGCTCGGGCTCCTCTGGCCCGGCTTCATGGAATACGCGGGCGCCATCATCGGGATGCCCTTCTCGCTCGAGGGCTTCGCCTTCTTCACCGAGGCGATCTTCCTCGGCGTCTACCTCTACGGCTGGAACCGCCTCTCGCCGCGGGCGCACTGGTGGTCGGGCGTGGCCGTCACCGTGAGCGGGACCATCTCGGGCGTGTTCGTCGTGCTTGCCAACGCGTGGATGAACGCGCCAACGGGGTTCCGGCTCGTTGACGGCCGTCCGGTCGACATCGACCCGATCGCCGCGATGCTCAACCCCGCGGCGCTCCCGCAGGCGCTGCACATGACCCTTGCGGCCTTCGCGGCGACGGGGATCGCCATCGCCGGGATCAGCGCCGTCGCGCTGCGCCGTGACCCGACCATCCAGGTGCATCGTGCCGCGCTCCGGCTCGCGCTCTGGGTCGCGGTCCCCGCCTCGCTCCTCCAGGTGGTGAGCGGCGACCTCTCCGCGAAGTTCCTCGCCGAGCACCAGCCGGTGAAGCTCGCGGCCATGGAGGGGCACTTCGAGACGGCGCGTGGTGCCGCGCTGCGCCTCGGGGGGATCCCAGACGAAGCCGCGGGCGTCACCCGCTACGCAATCGAGGTCCCGAAGATGCTCTCCGTGCTTGCCTTCGGAGACCCGGACGCTGAGGTGCAGGGGCTCGAAGCCGTGCCGCGCGACGAGTGGCCGCCCGTACTCATCACGCATCTCGCGTTTCAGGTAATGGTCGGACTCGGGACGCTGATGGCGGTGGCGTCCCTCTGGGTCGTGCTCTGCTGGGTGCGCCGTCGCGACGTCGTCGCGAACCGGCCGCTGCTCACCTTGCTCGCCTGGCTGATGCCTGCGGGGTTCATCGCCGTCGAGGCAGGGTGGGTGGTAACGGAGGTCGGGCGACAGCCGTGGATCATTCAGGGGGTGATGCGCACCGCCGACGCGGTGACGCCGATGCCGGGGCTCGCCGCCCCCTTCGCCCTCTTCACGCTCCTCTATCTCTTCCTCGGCGCCGTGGTCTGCTGGCTCCTCTGGACGCAGATCGTGAAGGGGCACGCGCATGCCTGAGGTCGCGGCGGCGCAGGCCTCCCCGCTCGCCGTCGGCATCGCGACGCTGGTGATGGTCGCGCTCAACGCGTACGTCGTGCTCGGCGGCGCCGATTTCGGCGCCGGCGTCTGGGACCTCCTCGCGCGCGGGCCGCGCGCGGACCGGCAGCGCGCGGCGATCGCCGATGGCATCGGGCCGATCTGGGAAGCGAACCACGTCTGGCTCATCTTCGTGGTCGTCCTCCTCTTCAGCTGCTTCCCACCCGTCTATGCGCACCTCTCGACGGTGCTGCACATCCCGCTCACGCTGATGCTCGTCGGCGTCGTATTGCGCGGCTCCGCTTTCACCTTCCGCGCGTACGATTCGACCGACTCGCCGGTGCAGCGGCAGTGGGGACGAATCTTCGCCGTCTCGAGCACGGTGACGCCGGTGCTGCTGGGGATGTGCGTCGGAGCCAATGCGTCCGGTGCGCTCGCGGTCCCAGCGGACGGGGACTTCGTGGCGCGCTATGTGGCGCCCTGGCTCTCCCCATTCACGGTGACGATCGGCCTCCTCGGGCTCGCGGTCTTCGCCTTCCTCGCCGCGGTCTACCTCGCGGTGGAGATCACCGAGCCGGAGCTGCAGGAGGATTTCCGTGCGATGGCGCTGCGTGCCGCCGTCGCGGTCGCCGTGCTCGCGCTGGCGGGGCTCTGGTTCGGCCGCGGGACGCTCGCCGAGGTCACGGCAGCGCTCACGACGCGCCCGCTGACGTTCCTGTTCCAGACGCTCACCGCCATCGCCGCGGTGACGACGCTCGTCGCGCTGTGGCGCCGGCGGTATCGACTCGCGCAGGGGGCGGCCATCCTGCAGGTGAGCGGCATCGTCTGGGGGTGGGGCTATGCCCAGTATCCGGCGCTGGTGCCCGGCGTGCACACCATCGGCAGCGCGGCCGCCCCGGAGGTGACGCTTCGGCTCGTCGCCATCGGGACGGCCGTCGGGCTGGTGTTCCTCCTGCCCTCGCTCGCCTACCTCTTCCGTCTCTTCAAGGCGGAGACGACGCGACCGTTCGTGCGCGTGGACACCGCGGAGCATCCTGTGCCGATGCCGCCGAGGGTGGGCCGATGAGCGCCGCGGCTGGATCCGCCGGGGACGACGCGGGACGCTCGTCGTTCCCGACCCCCGTCGGTGCCCTCGGGTCGACGGGGGACGGTCCCGCCGTCGGCGAGACCTGCGATTACTGCGGCTCGACCGCGCTGCGGTGGCGGAAGTGCAAGTTGATCTGCGAGTCGTGCGCGCAGATCAACAAGTCCTGCGCCGATCTCTGACGCGCTGAGCGTCGGCTGGCATCACGCGCCGGCGTAATCGACCCGGTGCCGTTCCTCTGAGGTCCGATGGCGGCCGGCTAGAACGGTGCGCAGCCGTCCGGCCCGCAGACGGGGGGCGGCGGCGGGCCGTGCACCGCGCGGTCCGCGACCCCCAGCAGATGCCCGAACGCCAACGGGGAACGGCGCATCGGCTCACGCAGTGTCGCGAGCGCCTGCGTGGCGCGTGTCCGGGCGCCGGCGTCTCCCGCGCGCTCGGCCATCAGGAGCTGCAGCTCGATGGCGAGTGACGTGCCCGATGGCATCGCGTTGTCGGTGACGTCACGCGGCCGCGTGACGAGCCGCTCGGCGTCGTGCGCCGTGTCGAAGAACGCGCCCGCCTCGTGGTCCCAGAACCAGTCCACGGTGGCGTCGGCGAGCTGACGCGCCAAGTCGAACCAAGCGCCATCCCCCGTGAGCTCGTGGAGCGCGAGGAAGCCGAGACCGACCGCCGCGTGGTCCTCGAGGAAGCCGGGGATCATCGCGCGGCCGTCACGCCAGCTCCGGTGGATCCGACCGTCGACCATCATCCGGTCGCGGAGAAATCGTCCGTTCGCGAGGGCCGCGTCGTGAAGCGCCTCGTCCGCGAAGGCGAAGGCGCCTTCGGCCATCGCCCGGAGCATCAATCCGTTCCACGCCGCGAGGACCTTCTCGTCGCGCCCCGGCCGCTCGCGCGGAGCGCGGGCTTCGAAGAGCTTGTGTCGGCACCGCTCGAGTCGTGCGGTGGCGTCTGCCTCTTCGATGCCAAGCCCTGCTGCCACCTCGGCGAGCGGCCGCGCCACGTGGAGGATATTCGACCCCTCGAAGTTCCCCTCGGCGGTGACGCCCCAGTGCGCGATCGCGAGGGCGGCGTCGTCGCCGAGCAGCCGCTCGAGCTCCGCCAGCGACCAGACGTAGAAGCGTCCCTCGTGGCCCTCGCTGTCCGCATCGAGGGAGGCATACCAGCCGCCGGCCGGGTCGGTCATCTCGCGTCGCACCCAATCGAACGTGCGCTCGACCATGATGCGCAGCTCCTCGTCACCGGTGGCCTGCCAGAGATGCACGCCGAGTCGCGCGAGGAGCGCGTTGTCGTAGAGCATCTTCTCGAAGTGCGGGACGAGCCAGTTCGCGTCGACGGCGTAGCGGTGGAAGCCGCCCCCGAGCTGGTCGTAGATCCCACCCTCATACATCCGCCGGACGGTGTGGCGCACCATCGCGAGCGCCTCGGCGTCGCCGGTGCGCCGCCAGTGGCGCAGGAGCGCGTCGAGGAGCTGTGGCTGCGGGAACTTCGGTGCGCGCCCGAAGCCGCCCTGCGCCGCGTCGTACCAGTTCCGCATCGCGCGGATGGTGTCGGCGAGCTCGTCGGCGGTGAGCAGCGCGCCGGCGGCCGTCGGCCCCTCAGCCGCGGCGTAGATCTTCTTGAGCGACGCCGCGCCGGCGAGCACCTCGTCGCGCCGCGTGCGCCACGCCTCAGCGACCGAGACGAGGACGCGCCGGAACGACGGCATCCCGTGCCGATCCTCGGGTGGGTAGTAGGTGCCCCCGTAGAACGGCACGCCCTCCGGCGTCAGGAACATCGTCATCGGCCAGCCACCGTGCCCGGTGATGGCCTGCACCGCCTGCATGTAGATCGCGTCGAGGTCGGGTCGCTCCTCGCGGTCGACCTTCACGTTCACGAAAAGGTCGTTCATCATCCGCGCCGTCACGTCGTCCTCGAACGACTCGTGTGCCATCACGTGGCACCAGTGACAGGCGGCGTAGCCGATGCTCAGCAGGATGGGGCGGTCCTCGGCGGCCGCCCGCGCGAGGGCGTCGGGCCCCCATTCGTACCAGTCGACCGGGTTCTCCGCGTGCTGCTGGAGGTAGGGGCTGGCGGCGGACGCGAGACGGTTGGGCATCGGTAGATTGAGGATACCATGGCGTCCATCGCATCCCAACCGTCGGAGCGTCCGCCGCACCTCGTCGGGTGGCTGCTCGGCATCCTCCTCCTGCGGCTCGCCTTTGCCGCTGCCGTGCCGCTCGTCCCGGATGAGGCGTACTACTGGACCTGGTCGCGCCAGCTCGCGGGCGGCTACTTCGA
>DAISWY010000039.1:0-18086 GCA_036826135.1 Gemmatimonadaceae bacterium
CGCCCCACGCCAGAAACTCGCTCTCGAGGTGGCCGTTCACTCCCTGCTCGCCGAATCGCTTCCACTGCACGAAGAGGAGAAAGGCGCCCCAAGGACGCGTCGCCTCGCCCGTGCGATCGGCCATCAGCTCCACGCTGTACGAGCATCCATCCCGTCCATCGAACGCCGCCGGGCGGGCGTGCACCGCGGCGTATCCGCCGATGGTGCGCTCGTCCCCCTTCGAGTGGTCCGCAGGAAGGTGGCGGCTCATTCGCGACTCATCGGAGGCGCATCCCGGCGTCCCGCTTCCGCATCAGGCGGTCACGCGAACGTCTCGCGGAGGACGTTGCCGAGGATGAACGCGATGTTCGCGGGACGCTCCGCGAGGCGACGCATCAGGTACGGATACCACTGCGTCCCGAACGGCACATAGACGCGGACGCGCCAGCCGTCGCGCACGAGCCGCTCCTGCAGGTCGCGACGCACGCCGTACAGCATCTGGAACTCGAAGCGCTCGGGCCCGATCCCCTCGGCGCGCGCATAGCGCTGCACCTCGGTGATGATCGTCTCGTCGTGCGTCGCGATGCCGGGGTAGTGCCCGCGCGCGAGGAGCCGTCGCATCCCCTCGACGTAGGTGGCGTCGACGTCCTTCTTGTCCGGGAAGGCGACGGTCGCGGGCTCGAGGTACGCACCCTTGCAGAGGCGCACCCGGCATCCCTTGGCGATCGCCCACTCGATGTCGTCGAGGGTGCGGCGCAGCGCGCTCTGCAGCACGACGCCCACCTGCCCCGGGTAGGTGGGGTAGAGACGCTCGGCGAAGAAATCGAGCGTGCGCTGGGTGTACGGACTCCCCTCCATATCGAGGCGGACGAAGGAGTCGAGCGCCTTCGCCTTCGCGAGGATCTCGGTCGTGACCGACTCGCAGAGGTCGTCGCGGATGTCCTGGCCGAGCGCGGTGAGCTTCACCGAGACGTTGGCGTCGAGCTTGCGCCTCGCCATCTCGTCGAGGAGCGCGAGATACTGCCGCCCCGTCTCCCGCGCCTCCGCCTCGTTCGTGACCGACTCGCCGAGGAGATCGAGCGTCGCGGTGATGCCCTTCGCATTCAGCTCGGCGACGGCGTCACAGGCGCTGGCGATCGTCTCGCCGGCGACGAAGCGCGAGGCAAATCGCTTGGCGAGCCCGTTGTGCCGGACGAAACGGAAGATCCCCGGCTGGCGGGAGAGATAGAGCAGGAAGGTGCGGAGCATTAGATCCAGTGCGGAGCGAAAGTTCGGGGCGTCGGGTCGGGCCGTCGGGTCAGACCGGCTTGCCGGTCTTGGGATAGAACGTCGTCCCTTCAGCCGCCATCCGGCGGAGGAGGGGCGCGGGGGTGTACGGGCCACCGCCGTGCGCGGCGGCGAGGGCGTCGAGGCGCCGCACGACCTCAGCGGCCCCGACGGCGTCGATGTGGCGGAACGGGCCACCGCGGAAGGGCGGGAAGCCGATGCCGAAGACCGCGCCGATGTCGCCGTCACGGGCGCACCGGATGATGCCATCCTCGAGGCAGCGCACCGCCTCGTTCACCATCGCGAGGGCGAGCCGCTCCACGATCGCCTCGGACGGCATCGCGCGCGATGCGGCACCGGCCGCGCGGAAGAGCGCGTAGACCGACGCGTCCACGCCGGTGCGCTTGCCGCGGGCGTCGTAGGCGTAGAAGCCCTGCTTGCCCTTTCGCCCGAGCCGACCCGAGGCGGCGACCTTCTCGAGGGCAGCGCTCGCCCGGATCCGCTCCGGGAACGCAGCCGACATGATGCCGCCCGACTTGGTCGCGACGTCGAGGCCGACCTCGTCGATGAGGGTGATCGGCCCCACCGGGAATCCGAAGCCGCGCATGGCCCGGTCGAGCACCTCGATCGACACACCGTCGTCGAGGAGCCGCCCCGCCTCGGCGATGTACGGCGCGAGAATCCGGTTCACGTAGAAGCCCGGTGCGTCCTGCACGACGATCACCGTCTTGCCGAGCTTCTTGCCGACCTCGACCGCGGTGGCAGCAACGTCCGGGAGGGTCCGCGGGGTCACGATGACCTCGAGGAGCGGCATCTTGTGCACGGGGGAGAAGAAGTGCATCCCCACAACGCGCTCCGGGCGCGCGCTCGCCTCGGCGATCCGCGCGATGGGAATCGTGCTCGTGTTCGTGGCCAGGACGGCGGTCGGCGGGAGTACCGCCTCGACCTCCTGGACCACGCGGTGCTTCACCGTGAGGTCCTCGAAGACCGCCTCGATCACGAGCGGGAGCCGACCGAAGCCGGTGTACTCCACCGTTCCGGAGACGAGACTCATCTGGTCGGCGAATTGCACGCGCGTGATGTGCCGGCGCTTCAGCCCCTCGATGAGCACATCGCGCACCGCCTTGACGCCCTGCCCCACGCGGTCCCACGCGGTGTCCTTGAAGCGGACCGCGAGCCCCTGTTGCGCGCTGATGGCGGCGATTCCCGCGCCCATGAAGCCGGTGCCAAGCACGCCGAGGCGCGTGACGGGGAGCGCCGTCGCGCCAGCAGGGAGGCCTGGGTCCTTCTTGAGCGAGGTCGTCGCGTAGAAGAGGAACATCAGCTCGCGGCAGACGGCGCTCATCGCGAGCCCCCCGAAGAGCCGCGCCTCGGTCGCGAAACCGGCCGCGCGGTCGCCGTAGGCGGCGCGCACGGCATCGATCGCGGCGGGGAGCGCCGGGTAGTGCCCGCCCGACTTGGCGAGCGCCGTCTTCCTCGCCTGCGAGAGCACGATCCCGCGTCCGACCGGCGTATCCTCGAGGAGGCGCGACGCGACCGTGCGCTTCCGCGTGTCGCGGCGGCGGGGGATCGTGCCGGCGGCGAGTGCCTTCGCACGCGCGATCGCGGTCGCGCGCAGGATGCCCGGGTGCACCATCTCGTCCACGAGCCCGAGCTGGAGCGCCTTCTTCGCGCGGACGTTCTTGCCGGTGAGGATCATGTCGAGCGCGGCAGTCAACCCGACGCGGTGCGGGAGCCGCTGCGTGCCGCCCGCACCCGGGATCAACCCGAGCTTCACCTCGGGGAGCGCGAAGACGGTCTTCGGCGAGTCCGCCGCGATGCGATACGCGCAGGCGAGCGAGAACTCGAGCCCGCCGCCCAGGCAGGCCCCATCCACCGCCACCACGACGGGGACGCGCCCCGACTCGATGCGGTCGAACATCGCGTGGCCGAAGGCGCTCGCCTTCGCCGCATCCTCAGCACTGCGGAACTCAAGGAACTGGTCGATGTCGGCGCCGGCGATGAAGGTGCCCGGCTTGCCGCTGATGAGCACCGCCGCCTTCACCGCGGCGTCGGCGTCGATGCGCGCGAGGAGCGTGGTGAACTCCTCGATCACCGCCGGTGAGAACTTGTTGACGGGCTCGCCGGGAAGATCGAAGGTGAGGATGGCGACGCCGTCCTCGACGGCGAGCGAGACGGCGCTCGAGGGGTGCGTGGTCATGCGGCCTCCACGACCATCGAGAAGCCGAGCCCACCGGCCGCACAGACGGTCATCAGGCCGTAGCGTCCACCGCGGCGCGCGAGCTCGTTCACGAGCGTCGTCGTCACGCGCGCGCCGGTGGCGCCGAAGGGATGGCCGATCGCGATGGAGCCCCCCAGCACGTTGAGCTTCGTGCGATCGACGGCGCCGAGGGGCGTCCGCTCCCCCGCGCGCTCGGCCCACGCCTGCGACTCGAAGCCCGCGAGGTTCGAGAGCACCTGTGCCGCAAAGGCCTCGTGCATCTCGACGAGGTCCATATCGGCGAGGGTGAGCCCCGCGCGCCGGAGGGCCAGCGGTGCGGCGAGCACCGGCGCCTGCAGCAGCTGTTCACCCGGGTCGAGCGCGGCGTACGCATAGCCGCGGATGTACGCCTTGGGGCGGAGCCCCGCCGCGAGCGCCGCATCCTCGCGCATCAGGAGGACCGCCGCACCGCCGTCGGTGAGCGGCGAGGCGTTCCCCGCCGTCACCGTGCCGTAGCGCCGATCGAAGACCGGCTTGAGCTTCGCCAGCTGCGCCGCGGTGGTGTCGCTACGGACGCCGTTGTCGGCGGTCAGCGGCGCGCCCTTCCCGTCAGCGGGGAGGACCGGGACGAGCTCGGCGCCGATCCGTCCATCGGCGACGCCGGCGGCCGCGTGCAGGTGCGAGGCGAGCGCGAGTGCGTCCTGCGCCTCGCGGGTGATGCCATTGATCTTCGCCATCTTGTCCGCCGACTGCCCCATCGTCTCGCCCGTCGTGGGCTCGGCGATCGCCGGCGTCACCGGGACGAGATCCTTCAGCCGGATGGCGGCGAGCGCGGCGAGGCGCTGGCCCGTGGTCTTCGCACGGCTCGCGGCGACGAGCGCATCGGAGAAACCGCGCGAATGCAGGATCGGCACGTTCGAGAGCGACTCCGCCCCGCCGGCGATCGCCACCTCGGCGTGCCCGAGCGCGATCTGGTCGGCGGCGTCGGTGATCGCCTGGTTCGCGGAGGCACAGGCGCGCGAGACGCTCCACGCCTGCACGCCCTTGGGAAGGAGCGGCATCAGGGCGATCTCGCGCGCGATGTTCGGCGCGAGTACCGAGGGGATCACCGTGCCGAAGGCGAGGAGATCGACTGACGCTGGATCGAGGTCGGTGCGGTGAATGAGCTCGGCGACGGCGAGCTTGCCGAGCTCGATGGCACCGAAGCCCTTGAGCGCGGTGCCGGCCTTCGCGAACGGGGTGCGGACGCCGTCGATGATCGCGACGCGGCGCCCGGGGACGGAAAGGGTCATCCCGAAAGGTAGGGTGGGGCCTGACGCGGTGCAGGGCGTGGGCACGTTGCCGTGGGCCCCGCTCCGCCCTGAGATTAGCAATTCTCCAGTCCCTGCCCACCGCCCTCCGGCCGACCCCCTCGATGCCAACGCTGTCGCTGACCGATTCGCGTCCGATGCACCTCCGCCGGCGTGCGCTCGTTCTCGGGCTCCTCGCCCTCGCCTCCGCCTGCCGCACGGCGGAGATATCCCGTCCGCTCATCCTCGAGGCCCTCACCTCCCCGGTCGCGGGAGACGCGGCCGAGCCGTTCGTCGCGACCGCGCCGGACGGGCGGGTCACGCTCAGCTGGCTCGCGAAGGAGGCGGACTCCACCGCGGCGCTCCGCTTTGCGACGTGGGATCCGGCGACCGGCACGTGGAGTGCGCCGCAGGAGGTGGTGCGTCGCCGGGACCTCTTCGTGAACTGGGCCGATTTCCCCTCGCTCGTGACGCTCAGCGACGGGACCCTCCTCGCGCACTGGCTCCAGCGGAACGGCGGCGGTCGGGTGCACTACGACGTCCATCTCGCCGCGTCGCGCGATGGGGGGGCCACCTGGGGGCCGAGCAGCCTTCCGCATCCGGAGGGGGTCGCGGCCGAGCACGGCTTCGTGAGCGTCCTGCCCGACGCCGCCGGCGGTGCGGACGTGACGCTCCTGGACGGCTCGGCGGGCGCCCTCTCGCCCCCGGGCCCCGACGGGCACGCCTCCGTCCCGATGCAGTTCGGCGTCGCACGGTGGGCGGACGGCGCAGTGGCGTCGCGCGCGATTGCGGACTCGAGCGTCTGCGATTGTTGCCAGACGGCGCTCGCGCGGACGACACGCGGCCTCGTCGCCGTCTATCGCGACCGCTCTGCCGAGGGGATCCGGGATATGGCGGTGATCCGACAGGTCGACGGCGCGTGGACCGCGCCGGCGCGGCTCCACGACGATGGCTGGGCGATCGACTTCTGCCCGGTGAACGGGCCCGCGGTGAGCACCGTCGGCGACACCGTCGCCGCCGTCTGGTTCACCGGGGCGCAGGACACCGCGCGCGTGCAGGTGGTCTTCTCGACGGACGCGGGTGCGACGTTCGGCGCGCCGGTACGGATCGACGGGGGGCTCCCGACGGGGCGTGTCGATGTGGAGCTCCTCGACGGCGACCGGGCGCTGGTGAGCTGGATCGAACGCGTGGGCGGCGAGGGCGCGGAGGTGCGCGCGCGGATCGTGCGGCGCGACGGCACGATGGAGACGCCGCTCGTGGTCAGCCCCTCCGCCGGGACGCGGGCGAGTGGCTTCCCGCGGATGACGCGCGTGGCGGGGGGCGCGGTGATCGCGTGGACGCTCCCGGGGACGCCGAGCACCGTGAAGGTCGCGATGCTGCGGGCGGAGGCGAAGTGAGCGCGGCCCACAGAGGCACGGCCGACGCAGGCGCCGTCGACGCAGGCGCGGCCGCGCTCACGCCAGCGCGCCGACCGCGTATGCGCCGCACGCGCTTCGCCGGCGTGGCGCTCGTGGTCCTCGCCGCGGCGCTCCACGGCTGCACTCGCGGCGATCGCGCCGATGCGTCATCAGCGACCCCGGTCGCCATCGGGGCGCCCGCGCCGGCCTATGCCGCCACCACCGTCGCGGGCGCGCCCGCCGCACTCGCGGACCTGCGCGGCCGCGTGGTGCTCCTCAACATCTGGGCCACCTGGTGCAAGCCGTGCCGGCAGGAGATGCCGGCGCTCGACACGCTGGAGCGCCGCCACGCGGCGGCTGGCCTCACCGTCGTCGGCGTGAGCATCGACGAGCCGGGCGAACGCGACCGCATCGCCCCGTTCGCGCAGGAGCTCGGGGCGTCGTACACCCTCTGGCACGACCCCGATGATCGGGTCTCGTCGATCTTCCTCGCGATCGGCGTGCCGGCGAGCTACCTGATCGACCGCGACGGCACCCTGCGGTGGCGACACGTAGGGCCGGTGACCGCGGACGACCCCGCGCTCACGGCGGCGCTGCGAGAGGCGCTCGGCGCGACCACAACCGCGACCACGACCGCGACCACGACCACGACCGCCGCCGAGACTGCCGCTGACGGTGCACGCCCCTCGGGCGGCGGCGCCCCGTGAGCGACCGCCGCTACCCCGCCGTGCTGCTCGCGGTGTTCGCGGGGTGGTGGCTCCTGCTGGCGATCGATCCGCTCTACCGCGAAGACTGGTTCCTCGAGAACGTGCTCGTCCTCGTCGCGATCCCGATCCTCGTGCGCGGGCATCGTACGCTCCCGCTCTCGCGGCGCGCCTACACGGGGCTCTTCGTCTTCCTGATGCTGCACGAGGTGGGCGCGCACTACACCTACTCGCTCGTCCCCTACGACGCCGCCGCGCACGCGGTCGCGGGGACCTCGCTCTCCGGCCTCCTCGGCTTCGAGCGGAATCACTTCGACCGGCTGATGCACCTGCTGTACGGCGTCCTGCTGACGCCGGCGGCGCTCGACCTCATCGACGCGCGCACGACGGCGCGCGGTCTCTGGCGACCGCTCTTCGCGGGGACCTTCCTCGCCTCGCACGCGGTCGCGTACGAGGTCATCGAATGGCTCGCCGCCGAGGCGTTCGGCGGGGATCTCGGGACGGCCTATCTCGGGACCCAGGGTGACGGCTTCGATGCGCCGAAGGACATGGCGCTCGCCGTCGTGGGGAGCCTCGCCTCCCTCGCCTGGCTCAGCCGACCTCGTCGTGGATCGTCGTCAGCTCCACGATCGTCAGCTTCCGCGTCCGCGCCGGGAGCTTGAGCAGCGCGACCTCGCCGACCTTCTTCCCGAGCAGCGCGCGCCCGATCGGCGACGACATCGTGACCTGACCGTCCTCGAACTCCTCGGCGTCCCCGAAGATGAGGTGGTAGGTCTCGCGCTCACCGGAGCCCTGGTCCTCGACCACGACCTTGGAACCCATCCCCACGGCGTCGACGGCGATCTGCGATTCGTCGATGGACGAGAGCTTGGAGAGACGCTGCGTCAGGTGCCCGAGCCGCGCCTGCACGAACTGCTGCCGCTCAAGCGCCGCCTTGTACTCGGAGTTCTCCCGCAGGTCGCCGAGCTCCACCGCCTTCCGGATCTCGTTGGGGAGCGTGACGTTGAGCTCGTAGCGGAGCTTCTCCGCCTCGTCCGTCAGCTTCTGCTTGAGGGCTTCGATCATGCCGTCCTGCCGCGTCTGGGGAGTGAAAAACCGACGCCCGGCCGTGGGGGCCGGGCGCCGGACTCGATGTCCAGAAGGTAGGCCGCGTCCCACCCCGATGCAATCGGCCTGTTAGGGTGCCTCTGCCCTCCGCCCGCCCGGTCATAACGCTAGCTTTTCCGGTATGAGAATCCGCCCGCTCGCCCGTCTCGTCGCGACGCTCGCGCTCCCGGCGCTCGCCCCGCTCCCGACCCTCGGCGCGCAGGCCCGCGCCGCCGCCCCGGCGGCCCCCGCGACGCCCACCGCCGCGGTGAATGTCGATTGGCGGATCCTCGCCGGCCTCGACTACGAGAACGGCCGCGCCTCGGACACCCTGCGCAAGCTCGACGGGAAGCTCGTCCGCGTACCGGGCTTCGTCGTCCCGCTCGATGACGCGATGGAGGAGGGGGCTGAGTTCCTGCTCGTGCCGTACTACGGCGCCTGCGTGCACACGCCGCCGCCGCCGCCGAACCAGATGGCGTTCGTGCAGATGGCGGGACGCCGCTCGGTGCGGCTCAACCTCTTCGACGCGGTCTGGATGGAGGGGACGCTGCGCATCAAGAACGTCGACTCGCCGTACGGGCAGGTCGGCTTCGAGATCGAGGGACTCGCGGCGAAGCCGTACACCGGCCGGTGACGTCGACCGCGGCGATCGCCCTCGCCGAGGTCACCTTCGGCTACGGCGCGGGCCGCTCCGTCCTCGACGTCCCGACCCTCGAGGTTCGCCGCGGCGAACGCGTCTTCCTGCACGGCCCGAGCGGGAGCGGCAAGACGACGCTCCTCGGCCTCATCGCCGGCGTCCTCGCCCCGCGCACCGGGCAGGTGACCGTGCTCGATGCGCCGTTGCATACGCTGTCGGGGGCGGCGCGCGATCGCTTCCGCGCCGCGCACCTCGGCTACGTCTTCCAGATGTTCAACCTCATCCCGTACCTCTCGGTGCGGGAGAACATCACGCTCCCCTGCCGCCTCTCGCCGGCGCGTCGCGCACGGGCCGGGGATCCGACCGCAGCCGCCGCGCGGCTCGCCGAGGCACTCGAGATCGGACCCCTGCTCGCGCGTCCGGTGACCGAACTCAGCGTCGGGCAGCAGCAGCGCGTGGCGGTCGCGCGCGCACTGATCGGCGCCCCTGAACTCGTGGTCTGCGACGAGCCCACCTCCGCGCTCGATGCCGATCGGCGGGACCGGTTCCTCGAGCTCCTCTTCGCGCAGGTCGCGGCGGCGGGGAGCACGTTGCTCTTCGTGAGCCACGACCTCGGCCTTGCCACACGATTCGATCGCACGCTCGCGCTCGGCGCGCTGAACCGCGCCGCGGCGGGCGGGGACCCGGACGCTGCGCCGACGGCCACGGCCGGGACCACGTGATGCTCCTCCTTTCCCTCGCCTGGCGCTCGCTGCGGAACCGGGCGCTCCTCTCCACGCTCACCGTGCTGAGCATCGCGCTCTCCGTCGCGCTGCTGCTCGGCATCGAGCAGGTCCGCGTGGGCGTGCGCGAGAGCTTCGCGGGGACGATCAAGGGGACCGACCTGATCGTCGGTGCGCGCGGCGGGACCACGCAGGTGCTCCTCTCGACGGTCTTCGGGATGTCGGCACCGACGGGGAGCGTCTCGTGGGCCACGTACGAGCGGTGGGCCGCGCACCCGGCCGTGAGATGGGCGGTCCCCTACGCCCTCGGCGACGCGCACCGCGGCTTCCGTGTGATCGGGACGACGGCGGCGTTCTTCGAGCGCTATCGCTTCCGCGACCGCACGGTCACCTTCACCGCGGGCCGCCCACCCGCGACGGACGCCGAGGTGGCGATCGGCGCGGATGTGGCCGAGCGACTCGGGTATGCCGTCGGGAGCGAGGTCGTGCTCGCGCACGGGCTCGCCGCCGTCTCCTTCGCGGAGCACGGCGCGCATCCGTTCCGGGTGAGCGGGGTGATCGCCAAGACCTTCACGCCGATCGACCGCGCGCTCTACGCGACGCTCGAGGGGCTGACGGTGATGCACGAGGCGGAGGCCGCGAGCGGGGGGCTGATGATGGGTCCGCCGACCGCGCCGACGACAGGCCCCGCCCCGATCACCGCCTTCCTCGTCGGGACGAAGAATCGGTTCGAGACGCTGCAGCTGCAGCGCGAGATGAACGAGGACCGCACGGAGCCGCTGACTGCGATCATCCCCGGCGTCGCGCTCGCGCAGCTCTGGCAGACGATTGGCAGCGCCGAGGTGGGGCTGCGCGTGGTGGCGCTGCTGACGCTGCTGGTGGGGATCCTCGGGATGTGCGTGGCGCTCTATGCGTCGCTGGAGGCGCGGCGGCGCGAGATGGCGGTGCTGCGCGCGATCGGCGCGGGGCCGCGGACCATCGTCGGGCTGCTCGTGCTCGAGTCGGCCCTGCTCTCGTTCGCGGGCGCGCTCGCGGGCACCGCGCTCGTGTTCGGCGGCCTCGCCGTCGCACGCGACCCGGTGGAGGCGCGTTTCGGGCTCTCGCTGCAGGCGCACGCGCTCACGCCGGTCGAGTGGGGCATCCTCGCCCTCGTCGTGGGTGCCGGGACGCTGGTCGGGCTCGTCCCCGCCTGGCGGGCGTATCGCGCCTCGCTCGCCGACGGCCTCGCCCCCAAGTTGTAGGCGGTCGCGCGACGCGTCCGACACGGCCGCGGGTGCCGGCGGTCGTTGCACAGCGGTCGTTGCACAGCGACCACAGCTTGATTCGTTCCTCCCTCTCCCCCACGTCACCGGACCTCCCGATGCGCCGTCTCTTCACGCTGCTGCTGCTCTCGGTCTTCAGCCTTCAGCCGCTCACCTCACACGCGCAGCGCCCTGGTGGTCCCCCGCCTGCCGCGCCGCGCGACCGGATGGCGGATCCGATCCCAGCCGCGGAACTGCCGTCGTACGTGCGCACGACGCCGCCGAGCGACCCGATGCTCCAGCGCCTCTGGGAGGAGGGGATGAGCCGCTCGCAGGCGAGCGCGCTCGCGCAGGTGCTGATGGACCGGTACGGTCAGCGCCTCACCGGCTCACCGGAGTCCGACGCCGCGCAGGAGTGGCTCGTCTCGCAGTACACCGCGTGGGGCGTCCCCGCGCGGCGCGAGCGGTACGGCACCTGGCTCGGCTGGAGCCGCGGCGTCTCGCATCTCGACCTCATCGGCCCGCGCACCCGCTCGCTCGAGGCGATGGCGATGGCGTGGAGCCCCTCGACGGGCCGAGGCGCGCGGCCGACGCCGATCGAGGGGGAGGTCGTCGCGTATCCCACGGGGCTCTCGACCCCCGAGGCGTTCGAGGCCTGGCTCCCGACGGTGAAGGGGAAGTTCTTCGCGATGAACGCGCCGCGGCTCTCCTGTCGGTCGGGCGCGCAGTGGCGCGAGTTCGGCACGCCAGAGGAGCAGGAGCGGGTGACAGCAGCCCAGAACGCGCTGCAGGTGGAGTGGAACCAGCTCAACGTCGCGATGAGCGGCGGGCGCTCGGTCTGGGAGAAGCTGAAGGAGGCGGGCGCGCTCGGTGTCCTCACCTTCCAATGGTCCAACTATCCCGGCATCACGAAGATCTTCGGCTCGCCGAACCAGACGCTGCCGACCTTCGCCGTCGGCTGTGAGGACTACGGCCTCCTCGTCCGCCTCGCGCGGAACGGGCAGGGGCCGCGCGTGCGCGCCTTCACCGACAGCCGCCGCCTCGGCGAGCGTCCCGTCTTCAACGTGGTCGCGGAGCTGAAGGGCGTCGAGAAGCCGAACGAGTACGTGATCCTCTCCGCGCACTTCGATTCCTGGTCCGCCGCCTCCGGCGCGACGGACAACGGGACCGGCACCATCACGATGCTCGAGGCACTCCGCATCCTGAAGCAGGTCTACCCGCAACCGAAGCGCACCATCCTCGTCGGCCACTGGAACGGTGAGGAACAGGGGCTCAATGGCTCGAGGGCCTTCACCGAGGACCATCCCGAGGTCATCGCCGGCGCGCACATCCTGTTCAATCAGGACAACGGCACCGGCCGGATCACGAGCCTCTCCGGCGGTCCCATCGCCGACGCCGGCCCGCGCGTCGCCGGGTACCTCGGCGCGCTCCCGCGCGAACTCTCGCAGTGGATCCGATACACCCCGACGGGCGGTCAGGCCAGCGGCGGCAGCGACCACGCGAGCTTCGCCTGTCACCAGGTCGCGGCCCTCAGCCTCGGCGCGCTCGGCTGGGACTACTCGAACACCACCTGGCACACCGACCGCGACACCTTCGACAAGGTCGTCGAGTCGGACCTGCGGCAGAACGCGACGCTGACCGCGATGCTCGCGTACCTCGCCAGCGAGGACCCCGCCCCGATGGGGCGCACACTCGTGAACCCGCTCCCCGGCGGGACGAACGGACAGCCGGGGACCTGGCGGCCCTGCACGCCGGCCACGCGCGCGACGCCGGCGAACGGCCGCTGAACGTCGACGGTCCGGTGCGCCGCGCGCACCGGACCGTCTCACCAGCACCGGAGAGACACGCGGGGGGGCGCGGCCATCGGCCGCGCCCCCCGCGTCGGGTCGATGCTACCCCGTCAGTGATTCGCCTTGGCGAACTCGCGCTGCAACGTCGCCATCATCTCCGCCCGCTTGTCGTAGAGCCGCTTGAGCTTGCGAGGCTTCCGCTTGGCGAGCGCGTAGCTCGTGAGGATCGGCAGCGCGATCGTCGAGTCGAGATAGCACACCACGGCATCAGGGAGCTTGTCGGGATCGATCTTCCCCCAGCTCACCGCCTCGGCCGGCGTCGCACCGGATAGACCACCGGTGTCAGGCCGCGCATCGGTGATCTGCAGGAAGTAGTCGTGCCCCTTCTCGTCGATCCCGAGCACCTCCTGGATCTGCGGCTCCGTCTGGAGCGCGAAGTTCTTCGGCGAGCCGCCGCCCGCGATGAGCACGGCGCTCTGTCCGCCGGTGCGCTTGGCGTGCAGCACGATGCTCGCCGTCTCGTTCACGTCCCTGTTGGGATCGATCAGGCAGGTGCCCCCCTCGAGCGCGAGCGCGGCGACGTTCATCCCGATGCTCGAGTCGCCCGGCGAGGAGGTGTAGATCGGCACGCCGCAGCGGTACGCCGCCGCGAGGAGCGACTTCTGCGGGATGCCGAGCGCCTTCTCGCGCTCGACGAGGTACTTGCCGCAGAGGTGATGGAACTCCGCGCTGGACATCGCCCGCTGAAACTCCGGCGCGCGGATCACCTTCCGGAAGAAGGCGTCGGTGGAGAGGAGCACGTCGTAGTCGAAGAAGACGTCGTAGATGCGGACGACGCCCTCCTCGCGCAGCACGGTGTCCGAGGCCTGCGGATTCCCGCGGTGCATCGAGAGGCCGAGCCCGAAATGCGCGTCGTGGTAGAGGTTCGCACCGGTCGAGATGATCCAGTCGACGAACCCCGCCTCCATGAGCGGGATGATCGTGCTCATCCCGAGACCCGCCGGCGTGAGCGCGCCCGTCAACGTCATCCCGACGGTGACCTCCTTCTGGAGCATCAGCTCCGTGAAGAGCCCGCACGCCTCGCGGAGGCGGCCCGAGTTGTAGCTCTGGAAGGCGCCCTCGACGAGCTGGACGACCGTCTCCGTGCCGTCGAGCTTGCGCGGATCGATCTTCTTGCCGCGGAGGAACGTGCTCTGCGCCTTGGTACCCACCTTCGGGCTCTTCGACTCGCGCGCCTCGGCGGCGCGCTTCTGTGCGGCCTTGTCGCCGGCGGCACTCGCCTTCGCCGCCCCCGTGCCGTGCCGAGACGCCTTGAACCCGCCACGCGCCCGCGCCGTCTTCTTCGCTGCCATCCTCAGGCTCCTCGCTCGGCGCGACGCCGAGCCATCTCCAGTTGTGCCGCATACGCCTTGGCGACCACGCGCACCGCCTCGGCCGGATCGTCCGTCACCGTCATCAACTCCAGGTCCCCGGGCGAGATCTTCCGCTCGCTCAGCACCCGGCTCCGCAGCCACCGCACCAGCCCCGCCCAGTAGTGCGTCCCGAAGAGCACCACCGGGAACTCCGCGATCTTCCCCGTCTGGATGAGCGTCAGCGCCTCGAAGAGCTCGTCGAAGGTCCCGAAACCGCCCGGAAAGATGATGAACGCACTCGAGTACTTGATGAACATCGTCTTGCGCACCGCGAAGTAGCGGAACGCGACGTGGGTGTCGACGTAGGGGTTCACCCCCTGCTCGAAGGGGAGCTCGATGTTGCAGCCGATCGACTGGCCGCCGCCGAGCCTCGCCCCCTTGTTCGCCGCCTCCATGATGCCCGGGCCCGCGCCGGTGATGATCGAGAAGCCCTCGACGGCGAGCAAGCGGGCGACCTCGACGGCCGCGGCGTACTGCGGATCGTCCGGCTGGGTGCGCGCCGAGCCGAAGAGCGAGACACCCTTCTCGATGTGCGCGAGCTTGTCGAACCCTTCCACGAACTCCGACATGATGCGCATCACGCGCCACGGGTCGGTGCTGCGGAAGTCGGAGCGCGGCCCCCCGTGCTGAAGGAGCTTCGCGTCCTCGGTGAGCGCCCAGGCGGTATCGCCAATGGCGTCGTCCGTCGCGGCCCGAGGCCCCCGCGACGCTGCGGCCCCTGTGGATGGGGCCGTCGCGCGCGTCTTCGCGGCCGCCTTCGCGGACACCGTGGTGGGTGCGGGCGGCACGGAGGCCGCGGGCCGGCGCGGGCGGGCGGAGGAACGACGCTTGGGACTCATCGTCGGCGAAGTTTAGCTTGCGCTATGCGGTGGAGCGACCCGGGACCCCAGACGTGACGCTCGTCCTCCTCGTGGCGGACGGGGCGCGCCCCGACGCCTTCCCGGCCGCGATCGACGCGGGCCACCTCCCCGCCCTCGCGCGGCTCCGCGCCGGCGGGACCGCCCACACCATCACGACCGTCTTTCCCTCGGTCACCGGGCCGGCCTACCTCCCGTTCCTCACCGGGTGGCACCCCGGGGAGGCGGGCATCCCCGGGATCCGGTGGTGGGACCGCGGCGGCCGACACGTGCGCACTCCCGGCGGCGCACGCAGCTACGTGGGGATCGACGCGCTCCTCGCCGACCGCGACCTCGACGCGCGGTGCCGCACGCTCTTTGAGGCCGAGCCCGACGCGATCGCCGCCTTCGCGCCGTTCACGCGCGGCCTCCCGCGTCACCGCCGGCTCGATGGGAGCCCCGCCGCCTGGTTACGTCTCGCCTGGCATCATTTCCGCGGCGACCTCCCCGGGTGGCTCGCCCTTGAGCGCGCCGTGGCCGGCCGATTCGCCGCACGCGTCGCGCGCGAACGGCCCGCCGTCGCCTTCCTCGCGCTCCCAGGTATCGACAAGGTCTCGCACGCTCTCGGCGCCGACGCGCCCGAGGTGCTCGACGCGATGTGCGTGGTCGACGGCACGGTGCAGCGGCTCACCGACGACGCCGAGCGTTCGGGACGGAGCGATGCGCTCGCCATCTGGATCGTGAGCGACCACGGCCACGCGCCGGTCGCGCACCACGACGACCTCGCCGATGCGCTCCGCGACGCGGGATACGGCGTGCGCGCGCATCCGTGGGCCTGGCGCGGAGGGGACGACGTGAGCGTGATGGTCGGCGGCAACGGGATGGCGCATCTGTATCTCGATCTCGCGCGTCCGACCCGCCCGTGGTGGCCGACGCTCGCACCGCATCGCGCGCCGCTCGTTGACTGGCTCCTCGCGCGCCCATCGGTGGACCTGGTGCTCCTCCCACTCGAGTCGACACGCTGTGCGATTCGCTCACGCGCGGGCACCGCGATCCTCTGGCGCGATCCGTCGGGGCGCCACCACTACCGACGCGAGACGGGGGACCCGCTCGCCTTCGGCAGCGACACCCCGCCGGCCGGCCTCGACGGCGACGCGGCACACGACGCGACCATCCACGGCGCGTACCCTGACGCGCTCGTGCAGATCATCTCATTGACCGGTGCGTCGCGCTCCGGCGACGTGATCGTCTCGGCGACTCCGACGTGGGATTTCCGGGAGCGGTACGAACCCGTCCCGCACCGCTCCTCGCACGGCGCGCTGCATCGCGAGCATATGCGTGTCCCCTTCCTGACCTCGCACCCGGTAAGCGGGACACCGCGCCGCACGGTCGATCTCTTCCCGAGCGCCCTCGCCCGACTGGGGCGTACCGTCCCCGACGCGGGCGCCGGGCGAAGCTTCCTCTGAGTCGACGACCGTCGGCGCACCACGACGGTGCGACGACCCAGTCACCTCGACAGCCTCACCCCGTCGGCGCCACCCGCTCCATCAGCGCACGCAACCGATCGGCGAGCACACGCTGCGCGGCGCGGAGCTCGCCGAGCCGGCCCGCCGCACGCCGCTGCATCACCCAGCGTCGGACCGCGGCGAGGGTGGCGCGCCGCTCATCCGTCACACGGATGGAGAGGATGCCGAGCAGCGGCTGCGCGATCACCGCGGCGAGCCCCCACCACGGCCCCGCGAGCCACGCCACCACCATCGCGATAAGCGGAATCCAGACGAGATGTGTCGCGGCGCTCACGAGGATGCGGTGCGTCGCGAAGGCATCCATCCCATCCCGGCGGCTCATGTGGTCCGCGATGCCGAGCGCGATCCGCGTGGGCACCGCGAAGACGATCGCGGCGAGGAGCGAGACCGGGAGGGTGAGAAGCCAGGGGACGCGCCGGGCGCTCCAGGCGAGCGCGGCGCCGAGTGGCGCGGCGGGATGCAGCGTCAGTGGGGTCAGTCCGTGCGACGCCAGCGTCGCGGTGTGCGCGTCGAGGGCGCGGACGAGTGCCGGCCACTCCTCGCCCCCCGCACGACGCGCGGCGTCGAGCACATCGGCGGCGCGCTGGAGGCGCGCCCGCTCGGCCGCCACCCCGGGCGCCGCGCCGAACTCGGCACGCCACACCTGCTCGGCCGCGTGCACGATCGGGTCGTCCTCCCCCTGCGGGAGGTTGAGCGTCACGGTGCGGAGCGCCACATCCATCCGCGCGGTCAGCTCACGCACGGCGGCGGAATCCCGCGGCCCGCGCGCGGCGAGATCCTCCCACGCCACCGGCGCGCCGATGAGCACATAGGCCTCGCTCCGCACCGTGAAGCGGTCGGGGATGATGAGCCCCACCGGGATGATCGGGAACACCTGCCCGAGCTGCGCCGCGCCGCCGAGCGCGATGCGGGCCGCCCCGGTCTTGAGCGGCACGAGCTGTCGACCGAGGTGACTCGTCCCCTCGGGATAAATCCCGACGATGTCGCCGGTGGCGAGCGCCGCGTGCGCATCGCGGAACGAATCGGCGTTCTCCCCCATCTTCTCCGGCACGTCCTGGATCCGGTAGACCGGGACCGCACCCACCCCCTTCACGAGCCAGGCGAGGCTCGGCATCAGGAAGAGCGGGTACTTCGCGAGGAACCGCACGGGGCGGCGGGCAGCGATCACCATCGCCGCGGGGTCGACGAGCGAGTGGTTGTGGTTCCCGATCAGCAGGACCGGCCCCGAGGCGGGGACGGCGGGTCCCTCCACCGTGACCCGGTAGTACGAACGCACCGCCGAGTGGGCGATGAGGGGGAAGGCCCGCTGCAGCCACATACGCGGAAGATAGGCGCACCACGTCCCGACGGAACGCCGACCGCTAGATTCCCGCGTATGCTCGGCCTCGTCCTGCAGCTCATCTGGCGCGCCGTCCTGAACCCGCGGACAGCCCGCGCCCTGCTGATCGTCGCCTGGCGTTTCCGGCGGAATCGGTGGTGGATGCGCCCACCCTTCCTCCCGCTCCCCGCGCGGGACTATCTGCGGTGGCGGATGTACACCGCCTATGGCGACGCCGACGCCGTGCCGCCGGCTGAGGACGTGATCCGCTACGCGCGCTGGGCGGTGCGGATCGGATGAGCACGTCGTTCGAGGTCCGGCTCAAAGCTCAGGCCCTCGGACTCGGCTTCGACCTCGCCGGCCTCACGACCCTCGGCCCCGCGGAGACCGCAGGCGTCTTCGAGGAGTGGCTCCGCCATGACTACCACGGCGGGATGGACTACCTCCGACGCGGTGCGGAGCTCCGCGCCGACACGACGCGCCCCGAACCCGGGATGATCTCCGCCGTCGTCGTCGCGCTCGACTACGGCGGACGATCCCCCTCCGGCCCGATCGCGCGCTACGCCCGCGGCGAGGATTACCACCGCGTGATGTGGGATCGGCTGGAGGCACTCCTCGCGTGGGTGCGGGCGGAACGAGGAGAGGCGGTGCGCGGCCGCGCCTATGTGGACACCGGCCCAATC
>DAISWY010000040.1:0-17676 GCA_036826135.1 Gemmatimonadaceae bacterium
GCCCAGAACGGGCGTCGGAGCCAGGGTTTGAGGACCGCCCCGGAGAGGTTCATGAACGTCAGCGGCTTCACGAGCCGCACCTTCACGCTGCCGACGGACCCCGATGTCGTGAGGGCCTCGCCGTCCTTCCGCCACCCGTCGCACCGCCACGCCTCGGCGAGATGGTCGAGGACCCACCATCCGACGTTGTGTCGTGTGTCGACGTACTCCGCGCCGGGGTTGCCGAGCCCGAGGATGACCTTCATCGTCGCGCTCGGCGTGCCCGGCGGCTGACTTACTTCGCCTCGGCCGACTCGTCGGCCTTAGCCTTTCGGATGAGCTCCGGCTCGCCCGCACCCGCCTCAGCCGAGGCCGACTCGGCCTCGACACGCGGCGCCGCGCAGACGCAGACCGTCGCGTCCGGCGTCGAGTGGAGCGTCACGCCGGCCGGGAGCGGCACCTCGCCGGCGTGGATCGACTGCCCGATGCCGAGCGCCGTCACGTCGAGGGTGATGTGGCCCGGGATGTTCGACGGGTCGCACGCGATCTCGAGCTCGTGGAGCACCTGGTCGAGCAGGCCGCCACCGAGGCGGACGCCTTCCGGGGTGCCCGTGAAGTGGATCGGCACGCGGACCGTCACCGTCTCGCCGGCGACGAGCTCCTGGAAGTCGACGTGGACGATCTGCTTCTTGAACGGGTGGCGCTGGATCTCCCGGATCAGCGTGTTGCTCGTGGTGCCGTCGATGTTGAGCGCGATCACGGTGCTCTGGTACGGGTGCTTCTCGAGCAGGAGCTGCAGCGCGTGATGGTCGAGCGCGAGCGGCTGCGGCTGCCGGGCGTGCCCGTAAATCACGGCGGGGACCTGGCCGGCGGCGCGGAGCTTGCGGGCCACACCCTTGCCGGTGGTGTCGCGCTTGGTGGCAGAGAACGAAACGGTCGACATCGGAACTACCTCGTGAGATTCGGCGCGCTACGTGAGTGCCCGGGAGATCCGGCCCAGCGTCGCGCCGAGGGGAAAAGGAACCGCAACCAACAACCAACCAACAACCAACCAACAACCAACCAACAACCAACCAACAACCAACCAACCAACAACCAGTGTCAATCGAACAGCGAACTCACCGACTGGTCCGCGTGGGTGAAGCGAATCGCCTTCGCCAACAATTCCCCGACGGAGAGGATCGCCAGCGTCGGGAAGCGCTTGTGCTCCGGCGTCGCCAGCGAGTCGGTGATCGCAATCTCGGTGATCGGCGCCTCGCGGAGCCGCTCGACGGCGGGGCCGCTGAGCAGGCCGTGGGTCGCGCAGACGTACACGTCACGGGCGCCGAGCTTCTTGAGCGCCCGCGCGGCCTCGCTGACAGTCCCCGCGGTGTCGATCATATCGTCCACCAGGAGACAGTCGCGTCCCTCCACGTCGCCGACGACGTTCACCACCTCGGCCACGTTCGCCGCCGGCCGCCGCTTGTCGATGATCGCGAGCGAGGCGTTGAGGCGCTTCGCGAAGCCACGCGCCATCTTTGCCGCGCCGACATCGGGGGCGACGACGACCGGATCGGTCAGGTTCTTCTTGCGATAATGCGCCGTGAACACCGGCGCCGCGTACAGGTGATCGACGGGGATGTCGAAAAACCCCTGCAGCTGATGCTGGTGGAAATCGAGCCCGAGGACCCGGTCCGCTCCCGCGCGCATGATCATGTTCGCGACGAGCTTGGCGCCGATCGCGACGCGAGGCTGGTCCTTCCGGTCCTGTCGCGCGTAGCCGTAGTACGGCATCACCACGGTGATGCGCGCCGCGGAGGCGCGCTGGGCGGCGTCGATCAGGAGCAGGAGCTCCATCAGATTGTCGGCCGGCGGGTTCGTCGGCTGGACGATGAAGACGTCGGCCCCGCGCACGTTCTCGTCGAGCCGCACGAAGACCTCGCCGTCCGCGAAACGCGTCACGGTGGTCTTGCAGAGATCGATGCCCAACGACGCGGCAATCGCCTCGGCGAGCGGCGGGTTCGCCGTGCCGGTCAGGATCCGAATGCCGCGGATAGGGACTGAGAGGCCGTCCATGAGCGAGGTCGCCGCGCCGAGGTCAGGGAGGGAATCGTGAGCCCCGAAACATAGGCCGGGCCGGGGCCGGACGGCAGGGGGCGCGGTGGCGCAAGTGCCGATGGCGCCCGCAGTTGCCCTCGGTGGCCCTCTCGGATTGCCCCTGGTGGATTCGAACCACCATTCTCGCATCCAAAGTGCGATGTCCTGCCGTTGGACGAAGGGGCAGCGGCGAACGAGTCGAAATTAGTCCAGTGGCTCGACGGGAGCCACCTGCCCGACGAGATGGCCACGGACGAACCGAGTCCCCGCGGGTGCCCCAGCGACCGCGGGGGGGGCATCCCCCGCGAAGACGCCGAACACGGTCGAGCCCGACCCACTCATCCGCGCCAGCTCGGCGCCTGCCCCAATCATCGCCTCCCGCAGGGCTTCGAGGCTCGGGTGGCGGGCCTCGACCGGCCCCTCCAGGTCGTTCCGGCTCCACGCGGAGACGCCTGACCAGGTGGCGACCTGATCGGCGGTGACCGGCGCCGGGGGTTCGTCGGGGGCGCCGGCGCGCTGCTCGGCCAGCCACCCGAACGCCGCCTTCGTCTCAACACCGAAGGGTGGGAGCGCGAGCAGCACCTCCCGTGCCGGCAACGACGGGACGGGCAGGAGTCGTTCTCCACGCCCCCAGGCGAGCGCGAGCGGCGCGGTCGTCGCGAGGAAGGGCACGTCGGCGCCAAGGCGGAGCGCGATCGACGCCATCGTGTCCTGCGGGAGCGGCGTCGGCGCCATCGCGTCCAGGAGTCGCAGGACGGCCCCCGCGTCGGCGCTCCCACCACCGAGCCCGCCACCCGCGGGGATGTGCTTGGTGAGTTCGATCGCGATCCCCGTCGCCCAACCGCTCGCCTCGAGGTACGCGAGGGCCGCGCGATACGCGAGGTTGCGCTCGACGGGGCCGACGTCAGCCCCTGTGCAGTCGAGCGTGCAGCCGTGCGCGGTTCGGGTGATGACGAGATCGTCGGCGAGGTCGATCCGCGCGAACAGGGTCTCGAGCTGGTGGTACCCGTTCGGTTCGCGTCCGAGGACGCGGAGGCCGAGGTTGACCTTCGCCTGCGCGGCGAGCCGGGCCCGTGCCAACGTCACGTGCCGCTCCGGGCACGCCCGATGAGATCGCGGAGACGCCACGGTTGCCGGGCGAGATACCAGGCCCCGAGCGCGGTGATTGGCACGAAGGAGAGCAGATGGAAGCCGAGCGCCCAGGTGACCGCCGGTTCCGCGGCGACGGCGTAGAGCGCGAGCCCCGCCTTGCCGGTGGCCTCGAAGACGCCGAAGAACCCCGGGGCCTGCGGGATTGACACGCCAATCGCGATCACGCCCTGGAGGAAGAGCGCGGCGCTGAAGGGGGCGTCGATGCCAAGCGCACGAAAGCCGAGCCAGAACGCGAGCGCATTCGTCAGCCAGTGCAGCAGGGTCCACCATGCGACCTCGCCCACGAGCGCGGGGGAGCGCAGCACCGCGATGCCGGCGGCGAACGACTCGATCAGGGTCCGGAGGCGCGTGCCGACCGCCGGCGCGAGGCGTCCGACGGTTCGGTCGATGAGCCCCGTCACGAGCTCGGGCGCGAGCAGGAGCAGGAGGAGTCCGAGCAGGACCACGCCGAGCACCGCCGCCGCGGCGAGGCCGATCTCGCCGGCCCGCCATCCGAACACGGTCGCCTCGGCGGGGAAGGCCGGATCGAGGGTCGCGAGGAGGAGGAGGGTCAGCACCATCGTCCCGTCGAAGAGGCGATCGACGACGAGGGACCCGAGGGTGGCCCCGAGCCCGAGGGTCGGGTGCCGTTGCGTCAGGCTGACGGCGCGCGCGAACTCACCGGCGCGGGCGGGGACGACGTTGTTCACCATCATCCCGATCGCGGTGGCCTCCCACAGGGGGGCGAGCGGGACCCGTGGTCCCAGCGGGGCGAGGATCGCCTGCCAGCGGCGCGCGCGGAGCGGGAAAATCGCCGTGGCGGTGATGGTGCAGAGCGCCCAGAGGAGCGGGTCGGACCCGCGGAGTCGCTGTGCGACATCAGCGAGTGCGACATCGCGGAGGGTGAGCCAGAGCAGGGCGGCGCTGAGGGCGATGCCCAGGATGGCACGGAAATCGAGGCGCATCGTCACTCCTCGGCGAGGCGAAGGAGGTCGTTGAGTTCGTCCATCGTGGCCGGGGTGGCGGCGCGCTCACCGCGCGCGAGCGCGTCGCGGAGTGCCCGCGCAGCGGCTCGGGCGCTCGGGCCGCGGTAGGCGAGCTCGGTGGCGTCGGGGAGGGTGGCGGGTCCAGTGCGCCGGGCCGAATCGGCGGCGGTCCGGAGAGTTCCGTCGTGGGCGTCAGTGTGCGGGCCTGCGAGGGCATCGCTCAGGATCGGTCCGCCCTGCGACGTGAAGGCCGCGATGCCATCTCGGAGCAGGTCCGCGAGGGTCTCGCCCGCGGCCGCTGTGGGCGGGATGGGGGTCGTCGGTCTCGTCGGTGGTGTGGGTGTCGCGGGGGTCGCGGGGGTCGCACGAGGCGGTGTGGTCGGCGGCGGCACCGACGCTCCCACCGCCGGCGGCGGCTGCACCCCATCGAGTCGAGCGCGTAAGGCGAGGAAGCGCGGCACCACGCCCTCCACCGGCGTCCCAGGTTCGGCGAGTTCCACGCCGGCTTCGTCGAGGACCCACAGGGCGCGCGCGTCGAGCGCGGGCAACCCTCGGCGTGCGGTCTCGAGGCAGTCGGCGACGGCGTGGAGGCCGTACTCCGCGGCCAGCGACTGCAGGGACGCTGCGAATCGCATCGCCTCCCACGTCGCCTCATCCGAGGAGATGGGGTCGCGGGCGGATCGCACGCGGGCGAGCGCGGCACGGAGGCGCTCTGCCGCCCCAACCGCCTCGCCCCGGAAGCGCGCGATGGCCGCGGGGCGCGGCGTCGGTAGAGCGCCGCTGGCCACGAGGGTGCTGATCGGCTGCGCGGCCGGGGGCATCGCCGGCGCCGGTCGGGCGGCATGGACGAGCGCCGCGAGCGCGAGCACCGTCGCGCCATCCGTCGCGGGCGTGAGCCCCGCGCCGAGCGCCGCCGCCCCCTCCTGCAGTGCGCGGCCGGCGAGCTCGAGGGTCGGCTGGACGAGCGCGGCCGAGGGGGCGGTGGCAGGCGTCGCGCCTGCGAGACGGCCCACCACATCAAGGACCGCGCCGAGCGGGGGGGCCGCGTCGATGCGAGCGACCCCACGCAGCTCGGCGATCGCGACACGGTGCGGCGCGAGCGCGGTGATCGGGGAGGCCGACCGGGCGGCGATGTTGACGGCGCGCGCGAGCGTCTCGAGGTGGGCCACGATCCAGCGACCCCCCTCGTCGGAGGGCGACCCGGGCGCGGCGTGCGGGGGGGTGGGGGTCGGCATCGGCGTCTGCTCGGTCAGGCGGGGAGCCCTGACCGGGCCGCGTCCATCACGGTCCGCATCCGCCGCACCGCCTCGGGGAGACCGTGGAACAGCGCGTCCGCGATGATCGCGTGGCCGATGTTGAGCTCTTCGCAGGCGGGGATCGCGGCGACGGGGCCGACGTTGGCAAGGGTCAGGCCGTGTCCGGCATGGATGGCGAGCCCGCGCGCCGCGCCATCGGCCGCCGCCGCCTGCAGCGCGCGGAGCGCGTCGGCGGCAGCGGGGTCATGGCAGTAGGTCCCGGTGTGCAGCTCGATGGCGGCGACGCCGAGCGCCTGCGCCCGGTCGATCTGTCGCGGGTCGGGGTCGATGAAGAGCGCGGAGCGGATCCCGGCCTCGTGCAGCGCCGCGATGGAGCGTCGGAGTCCCTCGGGGTCGCGCCCGAGATCGAGACCGCCTTCGGTGGTGACCTCCTCGCGTCGCTCCGGGACGAGCGTCACCTGGTGCGGCCGCAACCGGCAGGCGAGCGCGATCATCTCCGGGGTGTTGGCGATCTCGAGATTGAACGGGGTCCGGAGCACCGAGGCGAGCGCTTCGATGTCAGCGTCCTGCATGTGCCGACGATCCTCGCGGAGGTGGGCCGTGATGCCGTCGGCGCCGGCCGCCTCGCAGCGCTGCGCCGCGGCGACCGGATCGGGGTAGGCGACCCGCCGGGCCTGCCGGACCGTCGCGACGTGATCAATGTTGATGTAGAGGCGCTGCCGGCTCATCTTGCGTCGACCTTCTTCAGGGTGGAGCGCTGCACGTGCGACGATCGGATCCGATGGTGCTGGTGGCGGTGCTCGGCGGCCTGCTCACCGGCTGTCTCTCGGCGGGCGGCACCGGGACCGGAGCGGCGACCCCGGAGGAGGCGGTGCGCCGCTATGTGGCGGCGGCCGACGCGAAGGACGTCGACGGGCTCGCCGCCGTCTGGGGCACGGCGCAGGCCCCGCTCGCCGACCGCGCCTCGCGTCCGGAGATGGAGCGTCGGGCGTTCATCGTCTTCTGCCACCTGCAGCACGATGCGGTCGAGCTCACCGGCCCCGCCCTGGGTGAGGGAGGGCGGCAGCTCTTCCGCGTGGCCCTCCGTCAGGGCGAGCGGTCGGCCACGACGACGTTCGCGACGGTCCAGAACGCGCGCTCGAAGCGCTGGTTCGTCGAGACGTTCGACCTGACGGCCGTCGTGGCACTCTGCACCCATTAATATTCCGTGAGTTCGACCAGCACGCCGGCCGTCGAGGCGGGGTGCAGGAAGGCGATCCGCTTCCCTTCGGCGCCCATCCGTGGACGCTCGTCGATGAGGCGGATCCCCGCGGCCCGGCAGCGTTCGAGGGTACCCTCGAGGTCGTCGACCGCGAAGCAGAGGTGGTGGATGCCGGGGCCGCGCTTGTCGATGAACTTCCCGATTGGCGAGTCGGCGACCTTCGGTTCGAGCAGTTCCACCAGCGCGTCACCCGCCTGCAGCCCCGCGATGCGGGCGCCGTCGGCATCGTCGAGCGGGACCTCGGGCATCCCGAGGACCTCTCGGTAGAAGGGGAGGATCGCCTCAAGCGACGCCACGGCCACGCCGATGTGGGCGAGGCGGGTGCCGCGGCGGGGAGCGGGAGTAGGAGCGTTCATCAAGCGGACGGACCCTGGGAGACGGGCGGGACGCAGGGGACGTCGGAACATTAGCGAGGCGCGCCGGACCCCGACACCGGGCGCCGCACCAGAGGAGCAGGGGCGATGAGCAAGCCGGTGGTAGTGACGGACGACAACTTCGCGGCCGAGGTGGAGCAGCAGGCCGGTGTGACGGTGGTGGATTTCTGGGCGACCTGGTGCGGGCCGTGCCGGATGATCGCGCCGATCCTCGACCAGCTCGCGGGCGAGTACGACGGGCGGGTGAAGGTGACGAAGCTCGACGTCGACGCGAACCAGCGGACCGCGGCGCGCTTCCAGGTGCGCTCGATCCCGACGCTGCTGTTCTTCAAGGACGGCAAGTTGGTGGATCAGGTCATCGGGGCGGTGCCGAAGCCCGCGCTCGCGGCCAAGTTCGATTCGCACTTGACGTGAGTGCGGGCGGCGAGAGGGTGCCCGGCACCCTGTTCGTCGTCAGCACCCCGATCGGGCACCTCGGCGACCTGAGCCCGCGGGCCGTCGAGGTGCTCCGGTCCGTCGCGGCGATCCTCGCGGAGGACACGCGGCACACGCGGCATCTCACCGATCGCTTCGACATCCCGACGCCGCTCGTGAGCTATCACGAGCACAACGAGGCCGAGCGCACGCCCGGCCTCGTCGCGCGTCTGCACGCCGGCGAGTCGCTCGCGCTCGTCAGCGACGCGGGGACACCGCTCCTCTCCGATCCCGGCGCGCGGCTCGTCGAGGCGGTCGTCGCGGCCGGCCTCCCCGTCTCGCCGGTACCTGGGCCCTCGGCGCTCCTGGCGGCCCTGGTCGGCGCGGGGCTCCCCGCGGACCGCTTCACCTTCTTCGGGTTCCTCCCGCGGAAGGGACGCGACCGGCAGGAGGCGCTCGCGTCGCTCGCGGCGCTCCCGCACGTGGGCGTGGTGTACGAGGCCGCGAACCGTGTGGCGGAGACCCTCGCGGAGCTCGCGGCGGCGGGCGCGGCCGACCGGCCAGCGGTCGTCGCGCGGGAACTGACCAAGCAGTTCGAGACCTTCCATCGCGGCACGGTTGCCTCGCTCGCGGCGACGATGGCCGCCGAGCCGCCCCGGGGCGAGGTGGTGTTGGTGATCGGGGCGGGCGCACCGGCGCCGGCGCCCGACGAGGAGACCCTGCGGGCGCACGCAGCGGCCTGTCGAGCCGAGGGGATGAGCGCCCGCGAGGTGCAGCGCGTATTGATGGACGAGATGCACGCGCCGCGGAACCTCGCCTATCGGATCGCGCACGGATGACCATCGCCCGTCGCCGCCTCCTCGCTGCCGGCGCGCTGGCCCTGATCGTCGCGCTCGGCGCTGCCGCACGACCGATCGGCTCCGGTGCGGTGCCGCGCCTCGCCGTCGCGCGCCTCCAGTACGACGGCGACGACTGGTATGCGAACCCCTCGAGCCTGCCCAACCTCATCCGCGCGATCCGCGAACGCACCGCGCTCGCCATCGAGCCGCGAGAGGTGCGCGTCACGCTCCTCGACGACCGACTCTTCGACGTCCCGTTCCTGCACCTCACGGGCCACGGGAACCTGACGCTCAGCGACGCCGAGGTCGTCCGGCTCCGTGAGTACCTGCTGCGTGGCGGCTTCCTCCACGCCGACGACAACTACGGGCTCGATGCGGCCTTCCGTCGGGAGCTCGCGAAGGTCTTCCCCGATCGCCCGCTCGTCGACGTCCCGCTCTCGCATCCGATCTACCGGATCGTCTATGCGTTCCCGGAGGGGATCCCGAAGATCCACGAGCACGACGGGCAGCCGGCGCGCGGGTATGGCCTCTTCATCGGCGACCGGCTCGCCGTGTACTACTCGCACGAGGCCGATCTCGGGAATGGCTGGGAGGACGTCGGCACGTATGCGGACGACCCGCCGGAGGCGCACGAGGCGGCGCTGCGGATGGGCGTGAACCTCTTCGTCTACGCGGTGACGAGCGGGGTGGGGCGGTGAAGGTCGTCGCCCTCGTCGCGGCGGAATCGGCGCGGCTCCGACGGCTCGCTGCCGCGACGACGCTCGCGTGGCCGGCGGCCCTTGGCGTCGCCGTGCTCACCGCTGGCGCGCGCGGGCTCGCGGACGGCCGATGGCTCTCGGCGTCCCCGCTCTGGCCCTTCGCTGTCTGGGGAATCGCCGCGGCGGCGAGCATCGGCGGATGGCGCGTGCTGCGACGTCGGCTCGGCGCGGCGTCGGCCGCTGCGCGGGTCGCGATGGCGATCGAAGCGGAGCAGGGACAGCGACGCGGCGCCGTCGAAGGATTCCTCGAGGTTGCCTCGCTCGGCGGTGCGCTCGTCTCGCACACCGACGCGCGACTCGCAGCGGGGCTGCGCGCCGTGGCTGATGCGCCGGCGCCCCGTCTCCGGCGTGCGGCGTGGCGACGTGGCGGTGCGGGCGTCGTGGTGTTGCTCGGGATGCTTGGTCTCGCCGTCGTCACCTCGGTCGCGACCGCCGACGGCTGGCGCGCGCTCCGGCATCCGGTGCGCGCCTGGCGCGGCACGCTCGTCGTGCCGCTCACCGTGGAGGGACTCGCGTCGCGCGTCGTCCGTGGCGGGACGCTCGACGTCCAGATCGCCGCACCAGGGCGTCGCGCGATCCGACTGCGCTGGCGTCAGACCGGCGGCGCGTGGCGCGATTCCTCGGTCGTCGTGACCGCGGGGCGCGCCGCGGTGCGGCTCGGGCCGATCGACGCGGATCTGGTGCTCCTCGCGACCGACGGACGTGCGATGACGGACACGCTCCGCACGCGCGTCGCCGACCGTCCGTTCCTCGGCGATGTGGTCGTGCAGGCGATCTACCCCGCGTATCTCGGGCGCGCTGCCGAGCGGCTCGCCATCGACGCGCCGATCTCGCTGCCGGAAGGAACGCAGCTCCGACTCGAGGGAAAGGCATCGGAGCCGCTCGCGTCGGTCCAGCTCGTCTCCGCCGCCGGCACGCGGGTCGCGCTCGCGGTACGCGGCATCGCGTTCACCGGGGAGTTCCGGCCGGCTGGGCTCGAGGCGTGGCGCTGGGAGGCGCGGGGTGCCGCGGGGCCGATCGAGGATGTGCCGACGCCGCTCGAGATCGAGGTCGTCGCGGATGCCGCCCCGCGGGTGGAGATCGTCGAGCCGACGGGGGAGATGAAGGTCGGGCCCGAGGATCGGGTCGGGATCGAGATCGTCGCGCAGGACGACCAGCAGCTACGTGGGGTCTGGCTGCGCCGTACGGTCCTCTCGCCGCGCGGGGATTCCACCGCGGTCACGGAATACCGGTTGAGCGACGCGAGGGAATCGGAGTGGGTCGGGGGTGCGGTGCAGGCGCTGGCCGACCTCGACCTCACGCCGGGGTCGGCGGTGCGGTTCGAGGCGGTCGCGCGGGATGCGGTCCCCGGTCGACCGGAGACGGTGAGCGCGCCGTTGCTGCTCCGCATCCCGACGGCGGCCGAGGAGCGTGAGGCGGCGCGGGATGCGGGCGACGCCGTCGCGGCGGCGGCGCGTGCGGCGGCGCAGGCGCAGGCGCAGCTCGCGGAACGGACGGCGACGGAGGCGCGCACGCGGTCGGATCGTTCCGCGACGCCGGCCGAGGCACAACCCGGGCGTCAGGGGGCGACCCCGCCCGCCGCGAACACGGGCACGCCGATGCGGTACGACGGCGCGGAGCGCGCGCGCGAGATCGCGGCGCAGCAGCGGGCGATGCAGGACCGGGTGAGCGGGCTCGAGGAGACCGCCCGCGAGATGGAGGACCGCCTCCGCGAGGCGGGAGCGCTCGACACGTCGTTGGCTCGGCAGCTGCAGGACGCGCAGCGCCTCCTGCGTGAGGCGATGACCCCCGAGCTCGCCGAGGCCCTTCGGCGCGTGGAGCAGTCGGCGAACGACCTCAACGCGGAACGCACCCGGCAGTCGCTCGCGGATCTCGCGGCGCAACAGCAGCGGATGCGGGAGGCGCTCGAGAAGAGCGCCGAGATGCTCCGGCGCGCGGCGCTCGAGGGGGCGATGAAGACGACGGCCGATCAGGCGCGGGACCTCGCGCAGGCGCAGCGCGCCTTCGCGGATAGCGCGCGCCGGCGCCCACCGGAGGCGCGCGCCGCCGAGGCGCTCGCGCGGCAGTCCCGGGAGCTCGCCGAGACGATGGCCTCGCTGCAGGAGCGACTCGCGCAGTCGCGGGCGCGCACCGGTGCCTCGCAGACGGAACGGGCAACGGCGGAGGCGCGTCGGTCCGAGTCGGCGTTGCAGGAGGCGATGCGGCAGGCGCGCGAGGCGGCGGCCGGGGCACGCCCCGCGTCGCGGGATTCGGCGCAGCGCGATGCGCAGGACGCGGCGGCGCAGGCCGCGCAGGCGATGGCCGAAGCGGCCGCGGCGATGCAGCAGGCCCGCGCCGGTCAGGTCGCGGAGTGGAAGGGTGAGCTCACGCAGGCGCTCGACCGCTCGGTGCAGGAGATGATGCAGCTCGCGCAGGAGCAGGACGCGCTCGCGCGCGACGCGCAGCAGAATCCGTCGGACCCCTCGCTCCGCGGTCGGCAGTCGGCGCTGCAGCAGGGGATGCAGACCGCGCAGCGCCGGCTCGCCGAGCAGGGGAGGCAGAGCGCGCTCCTCTCCGCGCGCAGCGAGCAGATGGTGCAGCAGGCGCAACAGCAGGTGAGCGAGGCCACGCGCGATGCGGCACAGTCGGCGTCGGGACAGTCCACGCAGTCGATGCAGGAGGCCGCCGACGCGCTCCGTCAGGCGGCGGCGCAGCTCACGCGTGATCGCGATCGCGCGCAGTCGGCGCAATCGGCGTCCGGGGTGCCCGAGATGCTCGAGCAGCTGCAGCAACTCGCGCAGCAGCAGGGTCAACTGAACGGCCAGATGCAGAGCCTCCTCGGTGGCGCGCAGGCGCGCGGGTCGCAGGGGGTGGATGCGGCGGCGCGGGACCGGGCACGCGAACTCGCCCGCTCGCAACGGGAGGTGGCGCGCGCGCTCGATCAGGTCGCCGACGCCGATCCCACCGGGCGCGCGCAGGAGATGGCGCGCGAGGCGCGCGTCCTCGCGCAGGCCCTCGACCAGGGGATCGCCGACCCGGCCACGCAGGCTCGGCAGGAACGGCTCTTCCGGCGGATGCTCGATGCGGGGCGCGCGCTCGAACAGGACCAGCAGGACGAGGCGCAGCGCCGGGAGTCTCGCGCTGCGCGCGGGACGGCCCGCTTCACGCCGGCCGATGGCCCCCAGCGCGGCGCGGCGGCGGAGCGCTACCAGCTGCCGACGTGGGAGGAGCTGCGCGGACTGAGCGCTGAGGAGCGTCGGCTCGTGCTCGAGTACTTCCGCGCCCTGAACGCAGGGAAGGTCCCGTGAGGCACGGTGTCGTGAGGGACGCTGTCGTGAGGCGATGGGAGGCGTTCGGTTGGTGGCCCGCCCGCTCGCGCGCCGCGGCGCTGGCGGTGGGGCGGCGCGCCGCCCTCGGCCTCCTCCTCGCGAGCCCGCTCTCCGCGCAGGCCGCCGTCCCCGCAGTCCCCGCGGGTACCGCGGCGCTCAGTCGTGGGCTCGACGCGGAGAACGGCAATCGTGCGCGCGACGCCGTCGCCGCGTATCGCGAGGCGATCGCCGCCGGCGCGGTGGTGCAGGGCGTCCTCGGGCTCGAGCGTGTCTTCTCGCTGACGATGCAGGAGGACTCCGTCCTGTCGGCGCTCGACACACTGATGCCGCGCTTTCCCGAGGAGGGCGCGCTCCGTGGGGTGCAGCTGCGTGCGCTCGTCTCCCTGGGCCGACCGCGCGCGGCGGACGCCGCGTTCCGCGCGTGGCGCGACATACGCCCGGGCGATCTCGTGCCGTACCGCGACTACGCGCGGATCCTCCTCTTCAACAACCGCGCCGCCGCGGCGGACACGGTCCTGGCGGATGCCGCGACCGCGCTCGGCTCGCTGCAGGGCCTCGCCCTCGAGCTCGCGCAGATGCGGGCCGGGCTCGGCCGGTGGGAGGAGTCGGCGCTCGCCTGGCGCATGGTCGTGCAGGAGGAGGCGTACTACGAGTCGGCGGCAGTCTTCTCGTTGACGCCCGCCCCGATCGCGTCGCGCGACGCGGTGCGCGCCGCGCTGATGACCGGGCGACGCGCCGCGTCGAACGAGACGTCCGTCGCGGCGGCGCCGACCATTGGCGTGCGGCAGGTGCGCGCCTTCCTGGATGTGGTGTGGGGCTCGCCGCGTGACGGCTGGACGGCCCTCGCCGCTGTTCCCGTCACGGACACCGCGGTGGCGGTCTGGCGCCTGTTCGGGGAGGAGGTCGAGCGCGCGCAGGCCTGGGGCGTGGCGCGCGATGTCTGGACCGCGGTGCACCGCGCGCGTCCGGAGGCGACGGTCGCGTGGCGCGGGGCGCAGGCCGCGCTGCGCGCGGGGGATGCGATGAGCGCGTTGGCGCTCGTGCGCGCGGCGGGCGCGGGGGATTCCGCGACGCGCATCGCGGTGGCGGTGCCGCTCGAGTTGGAGGCGCTCGCGCGACTCGGGCGCGGTGCCGAGGTGACGAGCCGGCTCGCCGCCGAGTCGGCGGCGCTGGGGCCGGATCGGGTGCGGATGATGCAGCGGGTGGTCGCCTGGGCGTGGATCCGCGCGGGGGATGTGCCGCGCGCGCGCGCGGCGCTCGCCGGTGCGACGCTCGATGCGGAGGACGAGGTCGCGGGATGGCTCGCCCTCTACGAGGGAGATCTCGCGGCGGCGCGGCAGGCGCTTCGCCATGTGCCGACGCCGGAGCAGGACGTCGTGCGCGCGCTCGCGCTGCTCAATCGGACGACGGCCGCCCGCGCGCCCGCCGTCGGTGCCGCCTTCCTCGCCCTCGGGCGCGCCGACACCACGGACGCGGTCCGTCGCTTCGAGGCGGCGGCCGCCGACCTCCCCGATGCGGCGCCGGTGCTCCTGGCGATGGCGGCGCGCCTCGAGACGGCGCGCGGTGCTGATCTCCGTGCGCGTCGCCTCTGGCAGCGCGTCGCCGCGGAGTATGCGGCGGCACCGGAGGCCGCGGAGGCGCACCTCGAGTGGGCGCGCGGCCTCCGGCGTGCCGGTGATGGCGAGGGCGCCCGCGAGCATCTCGAACATCTCATCCTCACCTATCCCGGGAGCGCACTCGTGCCGCAGGCCCGCCGCGAACTCGATGCCCTTCGCACGGGGGTGGCCACGTGATCCTCCGCTCCCTGGTGGTCGGTCTGCTGCTCGCGGGTCGAGCCGCGGGCGCGCAGCACCTCCTGCTCCCGATGGACGAGGGGCAGGCGAATCATCTGAAGGCGTATGGGGTCGTCTTCGGCGCGCTCGTCGACAACGTCCGCAGCGAGTGGTTGATCAACTATCGTGGCGGGGCCTTCCTCGTCCCCGACCTGCCGAGCGTGCGCCGCGCGGCTGCGCTCGCGGGCGTGACGACCGAGCCCGTCGACGGCGGCGCCCTGGCGACGATGCGTCGGGAGATCGCCGAGGGGAACATGGACGCCGTGCCGCTGGAGCGCGCGCCGCGGATCGCGGTGTACACGCCGCCCGATGCACCGCCGTGGGACGACGCGGTGACGCTCGCGCTGAGCTACGCCGGGATCAAGTACGCGAAGATCTGGGACGACACGGTGCTCGCCACCGACCTCGCGCAGTTCGACTGGATCCATCTCTTCCACGAGGACTTCACGGGGCAGCAGAACAAGCTGCACCTGGGGTTCCGGGATGCGCCCTGGTTCGTGCAGGCGCGTGAGCGCGACCTGGCGATGGCGCGTGGCCACGGGCTCGCTGACATCCCCACGCTCAAGAAGGCGGTCGCGGAGAAGCTGCGTGCCTTCGTGGAGCGCGGCGGGTTCCTCTTTGCGATGTGCGGGGCCACCGAGACCCTCGAGCTCGCCCTCGCGGCCGCCGGCATCGACATCGCCGGACCGTATGCCGACGGCTCCCCCCTCGACCCCGCTGCCGATGCGAAGCTCGCCTGGGACCGGAGCTTCGCCTTCCAGGGCGCGCATCTGGAGTTCGCGCCTGGGATCAACGCGATGAGCGACATCGACGGGCACCAGGTGAACGTCCCCGCACGACGGCAGCCCCTCGGGACCTTCTCGCTCTTCGGCTTCTCGGCGAAGTTCGATCCCGTGCCGACGATGCTCGTGCAGAACCATCGGGCGGTGATGCCCGACTTCTACGGCGTGACGACGTCGTTCACGCGCCGGACGCTGAAGCCCGGTGCGACCGTGCTCGCGCAGGAGGAGGGGGCGCCCTGGGTGAAGTATCTCCACGGGTCGTATGGCCGAGGCTCCTGGACCTACCTGGGTGGGCACGATCCGGAGGATCCACAGCACAACATCGGCGCGCCGCCGACCGACCTCGCGCTCCATCCCAACTCGCCCGGGTACCGGCTGATCCTGAACAACGTCCTCTTCCCGGCTGCGAAGAAGAAGACGCTCAAGACGTGAGCGCACGCGACGAGTCTGGGATGGACGCGCCACCGCCGGAGGGTGCCCGCGCGGCCGACGGGGCGGGGCACGGCGAGCCCGGCCGGATCGCCCCGGCGGCCGCGGCGGCGGTGCGCACCGCGATCCGCCTCGCTGGGGGGCGCGAGGTCTGCTTCGTCTGCACCATCGACGAGGCGGGGCTCGTGGTCAGCGCTCGCGTCGCGGCCCGCGGCGACGTGTCGAGCGTCCTCGCGCTGCCGGGCTTCGCGAACCGGGGCGAACTCCTGCTGCACAACCATCCGAGCGGATGGCTCGAGCCCTCGGGGGCGGATCTCGCTGTGGCCGCGCGCCTCCACGACGACGGGATCGGTTTCGCGATCGTCGACAACGACGCGAGTCGGCTCTATGTGGTCGTCGAGGTCCCGCGCGCTCGTCCCGCCGCCGCCATCGCACCCGACGACGTCGCCGGCCTGCTCGGCCCCGATGGCCCCGTGGCGCGGCGACTCGGCCGCTACGAGGACCGCCCGAGTCAGCGGGAGATGGCACGGCTCATCTCGTCCCTCTTCTCGCGTGGTGGGGTCGGGCTGATCGAGGCGGGGACCGGCGTCGGCAAATCGCTCGGCTATCTCATCCCCGCGTTGCGATGGGCGGCCGAAAGCGGCGAACGCACGGTTGTCAGCACCAACACGATCACGCTGCAGGAGCAGTTGACGGGAAAGGACCTCCCGTTCCTCGCGGAAGCGCTGACGGACCAGAAGGTGCGCTTCGCGTTGCTGAAGGGGTGGCGCAACTATTTGTGCCTGCAGCGTCTCGAGCAGGCACGGGCGCAGGGGCCGGCGCTCTTCGACGACGCCGCGTCGGTGGAGCTCGCGGCGATTGAGGCGTGGGCGGAGAAGACCACCGATGGCTCGCTCGCCGACCTCCCCGATCCGCCGCGCGGCGAGGTGTGGGACGAGGTTGCGGCGGAGGGGGATCTCTGCACGCGGCTCCGCTGCCCGCACTTCGAGCGCTGCTTCGTCTTCACCGCGCGCCGCGCCGCGGCGCAGGCGGACGTGATCGTCGTCAACCATCACCTGCTGATGGCCGACCTCGCGGTGCGGCGCGCGTCGCAGCGCTGGGACGAGGCCGCGGTGCTGCCGGCCTTCAAGCGCCTCGTGATCGACGAGGGGCATCACCTCGAGGACGCGGCCGCGTCGCACCTCGGGCAGGAGGTCTCGCGCCGGTCGCTCGAACGGCTCTTCAATCGGCTGGACCGCCGCGGCAAGGGGCTGCTCCCCGCGCTCGAGCGGGCCCTGTCGAAAGGGACCGACCTGCTGAGCGTCGCGAGCCTCGACCTCGTGCGGGCCCGCCTCGCGCCGTCGCTGCACACCTCGCGCGTGAAGGCAGCGGCGCTCTGCGACCTCCTCTCGGGATGGCTGGCTGTGCGGGACGAGCCGCAGGTGCGCCTGACCGACGCCTTCGCCGACGACGCGATCTGGGGCGACGGTCTCGGGGTGGCGCTCGACGACCTGCTCGCGGAGATCGACCTGCTCGGCGACGGGCTGCGGATGGTGCGGGAGCGCCTCGAGAGCGACGAGCGCCGCGCCGAGGAACTCGCCCCGTTGCTCAACGAGGTGCGTGGGGTCACGCGTCGACTCGCCGGCGCCGGTGATGCGCTGCGTGCGGCGCTCCGGCCGGACCGCGACGGCCTGCCACGCGTGCGCTGGCTCGAGCGCCGCGGCGGGGAGGGGAACGTCGGCGCCACCGCCGTCCCGCTCGATCTCGCGCCGGTGCTCCGTGAGGACCTCTTCCGCCGCGTCGAGACGGCGGTGGTGACGAGTGCGACCCTCGCCGTCGGTGATGGCTTCGACTTCCTCACCCGACGTCTCGGCCTCGACGATCCCGAGCTTGAGCCCGTGACCGCGACGCTCGCCTCCCCGTTCTCGTATCCGACGCAGGCGGTGCTCGCCATCCCGAGCGACTTCCCGGCGCCGAACCTCGATGGCGCCGCGCACTTCGCCCGCACCCTCGGGGCCGCGGAGGATCTCATCGCCTTTGCGGGCGGCGGCGTCTTCCTCCTCTTCACGAGTCATCGGGATGTGCGCGAGGCGGCGCGGGTGCTGCGGGAGCGCGGGGTTGCGGGAGCGCATCCGCTGCTCGTCCACGGGGAGGCCCCGCGCGACGATCTGCTCCGCCGATTCCGCGCGCACGGCGACGCCGTACTGGTCGGCACCGCGAGTTTCTGGGAGGGGGTCGACATCCCCGGCCGCGCGCTCCGTGGACTCGTGCT
>DAISWY010000041.1:0-17603 GCA_036826135.1 Gemmatimonadaceae bacterium
CTCCCGCCTCGACCGCGCCCTGCGCGAGGAGGGCTGACGATGACCGCGCTCCTCGTCGGCAGCGGGCTCGCGGTCGCCGCCCTCCTCTATGTGCTTCTGCCGCTGGTGCGCGGCGCCGGCGTGACGGACGCGGCCTTCGTCGTGGAACCGTCTGGCGCGGAGCCCGTCGCGGGCGGGATCGAGGCGTTGCGGGAGATCGAATTCGACCGGGCGACCGGGAAGCTCTCGGACGAGGACTACGCGTCACTTCGGGCACGCTACGCACCGCTCGCGCTCGCCGAGCTGCGGGCGCGCGAAGGCGCCGGCACTGCACCGGTCGCTGGCACGCCGTCCGTGGTCACGGACGCGGCCGACCCGGTGGAGGCGATGATCGCTCGGGCGCGCGCGCGGGCCTCGAGCTGCGCGACCTGCGGGCCGCGCCCGGAGTCGGACGCCCTCTTCTGTTCCGACTGCGGCTGCACCCTGCTGGCGAGCTGCCTGCGCTGCGGCGCGGCGGTCGAGGCGCCGCAGGCCCGGTTCTGCACCGGCTGCGGCGCCGCGCTCGCCGCCTGACTCACATCCGGGGCGTCGTCGCTCCCGTCAGGTAGTCCACCGCGAGCGAACTCATCACGCGCACCCCGTTCGGCAGCGCGGACTCGTCGGCGAAGAAATAGGGTGAGTGGTTCGCGGCGATCGTGCGCGGGTCCGCCCCGCGCGGGCTGACGCCGAGGAAGAGGAACACCCCGGGCGCCTTCCGCTGGAAGTAGGAGAAGTCCTCCGCCCCCGTGTTCATCGGGGAGCGGGAGACGTTCGAGGCGCCGACCGCCCGCTCGAGCGTGGGGAGCATCCGCTGCGTCAGCGCCTCGTCGTTCGCTGTCACCGGGTAGCCGGAGTCGATGACCACCTCCGCCGTCGCGCCGGCGCTCAGGGCGATCTGCTCCGCCGTGCGCTGCACCGCAGCGAAGACGAGCCGCTTCTGCGCCTCGCCGAAGGTCCGGATCGTGCCCTCGAGCATCGCGGTGTCGGGGATGATGTTGTTCCGCACGCCGCCGTGGAACATCGCCACGGTGACGATTGCCGGGACCTCGGTGATGTTGACCTGACGGCTCACCACCGTCTGTAGCGCCGTCACGATCTGTGCGCCCGTGACGATCGGGTCGACGCCGCCCCACGGGACCGCCCCGTGGGTCTGCCGACCGCGCACCTTGATCTTGAACGAGTTCGCCGCGGCCATCGTCGCCCCCTCGCGGACCTGGATGGTCCCCGCGGGGCCAGGCCAGACGTGCAGACCGAAGACGGCATCCACCTTCGGGTCATCCATCGCGCCCGCGGCGATCATCGGTTCGGCGCCGCCCGGCCCCTCCTCCGCCGGTTGAAAGAGGAAGACGACCGTGCCGGGGAGCTGTGCCTTCATCCCCGCGAGCACTTCCGCCGCGCCCATCAGGATCGCGACGTGGTTGTCGTGCCCGCAGGCGTGCATCACGCCCACCTCCTGCCCGTTGTACTGCGTGCGGACCTTCGACTTGAACGGGAGGTCGACCATCTCGGTGACGGGGAGTCCGTCCATATCCGCGCGGAGCGCGACGACCTTCCCGGGGCGCCCCCCACGGAGGATGCCCACCACGCCGGTGCCGCCCACCCCCGTGCGCACCTCGATCCCGAGCTTCCGCAGGTGCTCTGCGACGAGCGCTGCGGTCCGGACCTCCTGCATCCCGAGCTCCGGGTTCGCGTGGATGTCACGGCGCCACGCGACCACCTGCGTGTTGACCGCCTCCACGCGACGGTCGAGTTCGGCGTAGAGGCGGGAGCCCTGCGCGCCGGCGAGAGCGGGGAGGGCGAGGGTGGCGATGAGAATCGCGCGACGGGTCGAGGGCATGCGACGGGTGGGTGGAGGGTGAAGCGTCGCAGGAATCCTGCGCCGCGCGGTCGATGGGGGGAAGGGCGGCCGCCCGCTTCGAGGTCCTACGGTCTCGAAGGCGACGGTCACGCCGGTCAGGCTCGCCGGACCGGCCACGCGGGTGGCGCGGCGAGGCCGCAGCTCAGGGGGCGCCGTGCGGGTGGTCGATCGCCTCGGCCACGCGCGCGGCCGTCGCGGCCGCGCTCTCGAGCAGCGGGATCCCGGGGCCACGATACGACCCGCAGAACCAGAGGCGGCGTCCGTGCTGCGCGTGCAGCAGGTCCATCTCCCGCGCCCCGACGAGCGCTGCACTGTTCACCACGGGGCGATCGAACCGAGCCTGTGCGTGGATCCGCTCCGCCGTCGGCGTGACGATCGGATTCCAGGTCTGGAAGACGGCCGGCCCCAATGAGAGTGCGGGCTGCACGCGGTTCATCCAGATCGTCGCCATCGGTTTGTCGTGCTCCGGCGAGGAGATGAGGTTTACCGGGGCCCAGTGGCGACGGTCCCGCGGCGCGAGTCGCTCATCCGTGTGCACCACGACCTCGCTCGACTCGTAGCCGAACCGCTCGAGCGCCTCCCGTTCACGGCGGTACGACGCGTCGAGCATCCCGACCGCCTGATTCGCCTGCGTCGCCACGACCACGTGGTCGAACACCTGCGCGCCTCCCTCCCAGCGGACGCGGACGCCGTCGGGCGCCGGCTCGATGGTCCGCACCGCCACGCCGCACCGCACCTCGGCCAACGGCTCCGTCAGGCGCCGCACGACCTCCTTCGTGCCGAGCACGACGCGCCGCACCCCGCCGAAGGTGAGCCCACGCGTGAGATACTCAAGGATGATGCGCGCGGGATAGGCGCGCACCGCGGCCGTGCTGCAGGTGCAGACCGCCGCGAAGGTCGGGATGAGGAAGCCGTCGGCGAAGTCGGCGCCGATCCGGGAGCGGTCGAGCCAGGCACCGAGGGGTTCGTCCGTATCCTGGAGCTCGGCGAGCGCGGCCGGTGCCTTGCGATAGAAGCGCAGCAGGTCGGCGTTGATGCGCCAGGCGCGCGCGCCGAGCGGTGGGGCGGGGAGCGGGACGGAGCGCCCCGCGACGATCCAGTTGCGGTACCGATAGTACGTGTCGCCGCCGAGCACGCTGAACGAGCCGGCGTAGTTCGTGCGCTCGAGCTGGACCCCGAGCGCTTCGTACAGGCGGATCAGCGTCGGGTAGTACCCCTCGTAGATCACGCGGAGTGGGACGTCGATGCGATGGGTCCGACCGTCGTGCGGGAGGTCGAGAGAGTGGGCGTCCATCCCCGCGACGGCGTGGCGCTCGAGCAGCGTGACGCGATGCCGCGCGCTCAGCCGCCACGCGGCCGAGAGCCCCGCGATGCCGCCGCCGACGACCGCCACCTCCATCCCGATCCGCATCCGTGCCTCCCTCCCTGATCCGGCGGTCGCGTCAATCGCGATGCCCGGTGACGTACACTCGTTGGGAAGATGCGCGTCGGACCGCGAGGGCGCATCTTCCCCGGGATGTCGACCGATCCCGTGGGATACCACCGTCGTCTTGGGCTCCCGTCTGCGACCCTCCTGGTGGTGGGCGGGATCATCGGCTCCGGCGTCTTCCTCAATCCCGCCGTCGTCGCGCAGCGCGTGGGGACTGCGCCACTCACCCTTCTCGCGTGGGGGCTCGGGGCGGGGATCGCGATTCTCGGGGCCTTCATCTTCGCCGAGCTCGGGGCCCGGCTCCCCGCGGTCGGCGGGGGCTATGCCTATCTGCGTGAGGCGTTCGGGCCGCTTCCCGCCTTCCTCTACGGGTGGGCACTCCTCCTCGCCATCGCGAGCGGGGCGATCGCCGCCGTCGCCGTCACCTGCGCGAGCTACCTCGCGCTGCTCGTCGGTCTGAAGGTCACCCTCGTGAAACCGCTCGCGCTCCTCCTCATCGCGGGAGTGAGCGTCGTGAACGCGATGGGAATCGCCCCCGGGGTCCTGCTGCAGAACCTCTTCACGGTGGGAAAGCTCGCCGCCATCGCGATGCTGGTGGTCGTGGGGCTCGGGGCGGCCGCGTGGGAGGGCACGACGCTCGCGGTGCCCACGACCGTCGCCCCCGACGGCCCCATCGCCACGCTGCGCGCCCTCGCGACCGCGCTCGTCCCCGTCCTCTTCGCCTACGGCGGCTGGCAGCAGACGAACTTCGTCGCCGAGGAGATGGTCGACCCCCGTCGCGATCTGCCGCGCGCCCTCGTCCTCGGTGTGTCGATCGTGGCGGTCGCCTACCTCTCGGCCAACCTCGCCTATCTGCGCGCGCTCGGCGTCGACGGGCTGGCCGCGAGTCGTGCGCCGGCGGCGGAGGCGATGGGGCGCGCGGTCGGTGACCTCGGTCGGGGCCTCATCGCGGTCGGGATCGCGATCTCGACCGCCGGTTTCCTGAATGTCGTGATCCTCGTCACGCCGCGCGTCTATCAGGCGATGGCTCGGGACGGCGTCTTCTTCCGTGCCCTCGCGCGGCTGCATCCGCGGACGCGCGCACCCGTGGCTGCGATCGCGCTGCAGGCGGTGTGGTCAGGGACACTCGTGCTCTCCGGCGGGTACGGCGACCTGCTGGACTGGGTGACCTTCGCCGACTGGATCTTCTTCGGCGCGACGGCCGCCACGCTCTTTGTGTTCCGCCGCCGCGCCGCGACGGCGACGGCCCTCGCCCCGCTCCACCCGTGGTCGACGGGGGCCTTCATCTTTGCGGCCGGGTACGTCGTCGCGGGGGCCGTGCTCTCGAACCCTGCCAACGCGCTGCGCGGGACGCTGATGCTCGCCGCGGGCGTGCCGGCCTACGCGTGGTGGCGGTGGCGCGCCGCCACGGGCACTCAGCTCGAGTAGTAGCTCGCGTTCTCCTCGATGTAACCCTTCGTGAGGTCGCACCCGTAGGCCGTCGCCTCCGCGGGGCCCACGCCGAGGGCGATCTCGAGGTCCACGACCTCCGCGGTGAGCGCCTGTCGCACCACCGCATCCTCGAAGGCGAGGCGCTCCCCGCCGCGCACGACCTGATGGCCGTTGATCCAGGCGTCGGTCGTCGCCGGATGCACGGTGCACTCGAAGCACTTCCCCACCGCCATCAGCAGCCGGCCGACGTTGGGGTCCGCGCCGTGGACCATCGTCTTGACCAGCGGCGAGTTGAGCACCGCCTTCGCGATGAACCGCGCCTCGCGGTCGTCGCGCGCGCCGCGCACGTGCACCCGGAGCAGATGCTCCGCCCCCTCGCCGTCGCGACCGAGGATCTCGGTCATCCGCACGCAGCCGGCGGTCAGCGTCGCGAGGAACGCGGCCTCGTCCACGGGGCCTGCGAGCCCGTTGGCGAGGATCGCGCAGGTGTCCGACGTACTCGTGTCGGTGTCGACGCTGAGCATGTTGAACGACCGGCCGATGGCCGTGCGGAGCATCGCGTCGAGTGTCGCCGGCGCGATCGCCGCGTCGGTGAAGATGTAGGCGAGCATCGTCGCCATGTTCGGCTCGATCATCCCCGAGCCCTTCGCCACCCAGGTGATCGTCGCGTCACCCACGCTCGCCGAGAGCGCCTTGGGGTGCGTGTCGGTCGTCATGATCCCTTCGGCGCCGACGAGGGGATCGAGCTGCAGCTCGGCGGCCATCCCCACGACACCGGCCTCGATCTTCTCGATCGGGAGCGGGACGCCGATGACGCCGGTCGAGCTCACGAGCACGTGCTCGGCGCGGGTCCCGAGCTCCGCCGCTGCGGCTACCGCCATCCGGCGCGCGTTCGCGACGCCGGCGGTGCCGGTCGCGACGTTGCTCACCTTGCTGTTCGCGATGATCGCGCGCAGTGTGCCGCCGCGGATCGTCTCGCGGCCGAGGACGATCGGCGCGCCAGGGAAATGGTTGCGCGTGAAGACCGCGGCGGCGGCGGCGTCGACATCGCTGACGAAGAGGGTGAGGTCCTTCGCCGTGGGCTTGAGCCCGACGTTGCGGCTCGCGCAGCGGAAGCCGCGCGGGAAGCGCGCGGGCGTGTGGAAGTCGGTCATGGGAGGGGAAGATTAACATCGCCGGTCGGGCGGCGTCTCCCTTCGCAGGACGGCGCCGACGCCGTCATCCACCCAGGAGCTACTGATGCCCACACCCGCCCGATCCCTCTCCGCTCGCCTCTTCCTCGGCGCGACGCTGCTCGTCGGCGCCACATCCGCGCTCACCGCGCAGCCCGTCGGGCCGCGTGGGGGTCAGCGGGGCGGCCCGCCGGTCGAGCCGGGCGCACCGCTGGGGCGTCCCGAAGCTGGGCCGGGTGCGCCGATGCTCCGGCAACGGCTCGCCGAGCGTCCCCTCGGCGTCACGGCGATCATCAACCTTCGGCGTCGGCTCGAGCTCACCCCACGGCAGTTGATGCAGCTCGACTCGATCGAGCGCGGGGTAGCGGCGCAGCGGACCGCGCTGATGGAGCAGCTGCGCGCTGAGGCGCGTCGGTCCGGTGGTCCAGGAGGGCCGGGGGCGGTACCGCGTGTCGGCGCCGTGCGACCGATGCCGGACTCGGTGCGTGCCCGATTGGCGGCGCTCCGACCGCAGGTCGAGCAACTCCGTCGCACTGATTCCGCCGCGACGGCCGCGGCGGAGCGGATCCTCACCGAGCCGCAGCGGGCGCAGCTGCGTGAGGCGCGGGCCTTCGCGCGGGGCCGTGCGAGTGCAGCGCGCGGTGCGGGGATGCGGGCACGCGGCGGAATGCGCGGTGGAATGCGCGGTCCGATGATGGGGCCTCGTCCCGGGATGGGAATGCGCGGTGGGATGGGTCCGCGCCCCGGGATGGGGATGGGTGGTCGTGGCTGGATAAAGCCCGGGCCCCAGCCGGGCATCCGGCCCGGGGTGCGCCCCCGCGGCTAACGCAGCGCGCGCGCGAAGCAGTGCTTCTCGCCGACCTCGATCTCCGTCCGATCCACCTGCTGGTAGCGCGCGATCTTCTCGGGATACGTGCTGAGCGGCACCCGGTCGAAGCCGCAGTGCAGGAAGAGGTCGTCCGAGTACGACACGGCGAAGAGGGTCGCGTACCCACGTCGCGCGGCGAGCGCCACCGCCGCCTCGATCAGCGTCCGCCCGTGCCCGAGGCCGTGCGCCTCTTCCGCCACCGCGAGCGAGATCAGCTCCGCGACGCTCGGGCTGTACTCGTCGAGCGCGACGCAGCCGAGCACCCCACCGTTGGCGTCGCGCAGGACGCGGTAATCCCCGAGATGGTTCGCGGCGAAGTCCGGGGTGCGTGCGAGCGTCAGCCCCGACCCGGCGTAGCGGTTGTTCAGCGAGAGGAGCGAGGGGATGTCGGTCTCGTGTGCGACGGTGATGCGCGTGTTCATCGTTCGACGGCCTCGAGCCGGGTAAGGGCGATGCGGAGCGGGACGAGCGTGGCGAGCACGCAGACGAGGGCCGCCGCGCCGAACCACGGCGCAAGGGACCAGGCGGGGGCCGGCGTGCCGAACGCCTGCGCGGAGAGATAGCCGTAGACGGGGCGCGCCTCCAGGATGACCACGATCGCGATGAGCGCGATCGACGCCATCATATACAGCAGGCCGCCGAAGCTGGTGGGGATCTGCGCGGCGTTCTCGGTCTCGAACTGCGGGAAGAGCGTCCCCATCGCGATCGCGAGGCCGGCGAGCGCCACGGTGAGCATCGCGATCGTCGCGAGCGAGACGGCGATCATGAACGGGCTCACCTGCAGCAGCCAGTCCGTCACGCCCACGATCCCGAGCGCCACGGCGAGCAGCGGCAACGTCCCCACCCAGAACTTCGACCAGAGCAGATCCCGCATCCGCAGCGGACTCGCTTTCAGCAGCCAGAGGGTCCGCCCTTCGAGGGAGACCGCCGGGAAGAGGAAGCGCGCCGCGACCGACGCAAGCACGAAGCCCGCGAGGACGAGGTTCAGGAAGGGCACCACGTTGCGGAGGAAGAAGGTGATCCCGTCCCCCTGCAACGGCAGGAACTTGATGTTGTACACGTAGACGACGACGAGCACGCCGAGCAGGATGAGCTGCGACCACTGCGTGGTGTCGCGGAAGAAGACGCGGACCTCCTTGAGCACCAGCTCACGCCGGAGCACGCCCCACGGGCGCAGGAGCCGATGCAGCAGGCCCCGGCCTCGCGCCCGGCCCGCCACCCGCTGCCCGCCCTCCTGCGCCTTGCTGAAGCCGCGGAGGTAGGTGCCACGGTGCAGCAGGGCCCCGAGCACCACCGCCGCCGCTGCGGTGGTCCAGAGGAGATAGAGGGGGAGCCACGCGGGCTCCCCCGTCAGCTGCCCCATCAGCACCTGCTGCGCCCACTCGCTCGGGAGCAGCGGGGAGCTCGGCGTCCGCAGCACCGCGACGAACTCGACGAGCGACCGGAATCCCTCGGGCCGCGCGAGCCGCTCGGGGCGCACCAGCCGAATCACGAGGACGAGCGCCCCGGCGGAGAGCACCCCGATGACGGAGAGGATGTCGCGTGTCCGACGCGCCGGGAAGAGGTTCACCAGCAGCAGCGTCGCTGCGGCGCCGATGGCGCTCGGGAGCACGAAGTACGGCAGGAGGACCGCCACGCAGAGGAGCGCGAACCGCCAGCCGCCGTCGAACACCACCCCGTAGGCCGAGAGGAGCGGCACCGCCACGAGGAGCACCATCCAGCTCGAGGCGATGAGGGTCTCCAGCAGCTTCGCGGCGTAGACACGCAGCCAGTCGACCGGTGCCGCCACGAGCAGGTCGAGGTCCTTCGCGAGGAAGAAGCTCGAGAGTGCGGTGATGACGTTCGAGAGGAGGAGGATCGACCCGAAGCCCACGAGGAGCAGTCCGAGGAGCTTCCCCGCGAGCACCGGCCCGATCTCCTCGACGCCGCGGAAGTATTGGAGTAACCGGTGGAGCACGCCGAAGCTCAGCGCCCAGAAGAGCAGCCCCGTCCCGCCAAGGATCGACGCGCGCGCACCGCGCCCGCGATCGCCCTGCGTCGCGCGCGCGCGCGCGGTCAGCCACTTCGGTCGGAGGAGCAGCCCGAGCGGCGCGTCGGGCAACGCGTCGCGCGCATCGCCCGACGAGGGGCCGGAGGATGCAGCCGCGCCCTCACGCATCGAGGACGTCCACGAGGGTGCGCGCCGCCTGCTCCCCCGTCAGTCGAAGGAAGATCTCCTCCAGCGCGCCCGCCCCCTGCTGCGCGCGCAGTTCGGCCATGGTCCCGATCGCCCGGATCCGCCCCTGAGCGATGATCGCGAGGCGGTCGCAAAGCGATTCTGCCACTTCGAGCGTGTGGGTCGAGAAGATGATCGTGTGGCCGCGCCGCGTGTACTCGCGGAAGAGGTCCTTCAGGATCCGCGCCGCCTTCGGATCGAGCCCGACCATCGGCTCGTCGACGACGATGACTGCGGGCCGATGGACGAAGGCGCTCGAGATGATGAGCTTCTGCCGCATCCCGTGCGAGTAGCTCTCGACGAGTTCGTCACGCCACGGCTCGAGGTCGAAGAGCGCGAGGAGCTCCTGCGCGCGTCGGTCGACCGCCGGCCCCTCCTGGTCGTAGAGCCCGGCGACGAAGCGCAGGAACTCCATTCCCGTCAGCTTCTCGTAGATGAACGGCCGGTCGGGGATGAATCCGAGCGAGGCCTTTGCCCGCACCGGATCGGCCGCGAGGTCGACGCCGGCGATGCGGATCGTCCCCGCGGTGGGGCGCAGGATCCCGGCGAGCATCCGCAGCGTCGTCGTCTTCCCCGCGCCGTTCGGGCCGAGGAGGCCGAAGAGCTCCCCGGCGGGCACCTGCAGGTCGATCGCATCGACCGCGGTGAACGCGCCGTAGCGCTTCGTGACCGCGTGGAGTTCGATCATCGGTTCGGTACGACCTCGAGCTGGAGGGATCCCATCAGGCGGAGCAGCTCGACCTGACGCGCGAGCCCGCCGACGACGAAGCGAAGGTGCGCGGCATCAGCCGGGAACTGCCCGAAGGTCGGATCGACCGCGACCCAGTCGCGGAGCCAGACCTCGGGCCACGCGTGGTAGTAGAAGTGGCCGTCGACATAGGTGAGTCCCGTCGCGATGCGCGTCGGGAGCCCGACGGCCCGCGCGAGCGCGGTGAAGAGCTGCGCGTGCTCGTTGCAGTCGCCGCGCCGCGTGCGGAGCACCTGCGTCGCGCTGGGCACCGTCACCGCCACCGTCTTCTCGAGCGAGTCGAACACCCACCGCGTCAGGCGCTCCGCGACCACGGCCGGGTCCCGGGCGTCCCCGGCGATGCGCACCGCCAGGGCGACAATCGCCGGGTCGCTGACCTGTAGCAACGGCTCGTCCCGCAGCGTCTCCGCGTGCGTCGCGCGGAACCCCGGGGGCGGGGCCGCGAGGCTCCAGTCCGCACGCAACGCGGCACGCGGCTCGCGCCGGACGTCGAGGAAGGGCGACGTGAAGCGCTGGCGCCCCCCGTCGAGTGCGAAGCCGGTGACGTCGACGCCCGCGACCCGCACACGCAACGCCTCGAACGCGGCTGACGCGGGGACGACGCCGGCGCTCACCGCCGTGGCACGCCGAAGCCCGGTGGCGGCCTCCCCTGGCGACGTCACGGCGGTCATGCGGTCCCGCCGCCAGTTCGTGAAGGCGAGCTCGAACGCCGTGCGGCGGAGCGTGATGCCGCCCGGCTGCGTCGCCTCGACGACGCGTCCCGCGCCGTCGACCCACCCGGTGAATCCTGGGCCATCCGCGCTGGTGAAGCGCCAGGCGCGCACGGTGTCGGTACGCGCGGCTACGAACCGCGCCGAGGTCGAATCGAAGGCCGCGCTGTCCACCACCGTGAAGAGGGACTCCGCGTCGATCCGCAGGCGGAGGGTCGCCGACGCCATCGTCATCGGGTCGAAGCTGGCGAGGGTGACGAGTCCACCAACCTTCGGCGCACGGACGAGCACCGCGACGGCGGGGATCAGCGCGGGCAGCACCACCGGGCCGCGCACCGGCACGCGCTGCGAGTCCGCCGGTTGCCCCGGTGCGTCGATGGTGAAGACGATGGCGCTGTCCCCCTCGGTCCGGCCGACCGCGTGCATCGGGGCCACGGGGGTCTCGACACGCATGTCAAACGCCCGCAGCGCGAGCCCGCGTGAGAGGGTGATGGCCGCCGTCGCGCTGGCGGCGATCGTCTGGCCGGCCACGGGGAGGTCCGCAGTGAACTGGTCGGTCACGACCACCGTGCTGCGCGTCGTGTCGATGGTGGTGGACGCATAGCCGATGGGGCGTCCGTCCTGCTCCACCACAAAGAAGGTGGTGCCCGGTGCGAGCCGCAGCGCGGCCTCGGCGAGCCGGTCCGCGTCGGAGCGTGTGGCGGCGCGCGCGAGGACGAGCCCCACGCCGCCGCCCCACGCCAGGAGCACGAGGATCGCGACCCACACGCGGCGGCGTCCGCGCCGTCGCCGGCCCGCGGCGTCGAGGGTCATCGCGCCTGCGCCTCGCGCGCGCGGCGATGATACACCGCCGCCTCCGTGCTGCGGCCGAGTCGGTCGAGGACCTTCCCCATCCCCTTGAGCGCCCGCCAGTGCGACGGGTCGATCGCCAACGCCGCCTCGTACGCCTCCAGCGCGCCCCGAAGATCATCCGTCTGGTTCAACGCCTCACCGAGGAAGTACCGGCCGGTCACCGAGAGGGGGTCGGCGGCGGTGCCCGTGCGGAGCGGCCCGAGGGCGTCGCGCCATCGCGCACGTCGGCACGCGAGCACCCCCGTCTGGATCGCGAGCTCTGTGGCCGGCGCGCGGAGATCCGCTGCGTCGCGCAGCAGTCGTTCCGCCTCGGCGTAGCGCTGCAGCGCGCCCAGCACGCTCGCCTTGGCGCAGAGGATCAGGGCCCGCTCCGCCCCCGCGGCATCCGCGGCGTCGAGGACGGCGAGCGCATCGCGGGCGTCGCCACGGCGCTCGAGATGCGACGCCCAGGCCAGAGCGGCGGCGGTGTCGTCGGGCGCGCCCTCGTGCGCGCGGCGCAGCGACTCCGGCGTCACCGGCGGAGGCACGGTCGGCGCGATCGGCTCGTGCGGCACCTCGGGCGCCGGGCGGGGCGCGCCGGCGTCGATCGCCACGCGGATCGGTTCCACCGGCACCGCCACCGTCATCGGCCGGTCCTCACCGTCGATGCGACCGGCGACGAAGCGGGGGTCCTCGAGCTCGCTGTCGTCGTACGACCACTCCCCGCACACGGGGGGCTCCCGCACCGTCGTCACGACAATCGCATCGTCCGCGCCGTGGGACTCCATCGTCAGGAACGACGCCCCTTCGAGCATGCCGAAGGAGAGCTGGGCGGGATCGTCGGGGGGACGGGGGGAGGGGCGCTCGGTCACGGTGGCGAGGGCGCGGGAGTCGCGGTCCCGGCAATCTAGCGCCGCACCACGACCCGACGCCGTCCGGGGCTGCCCCCGTGCCACCCAGCGGACCCCGACCCTTCCATTCGGGGGAGAGGCCCCTGAACTTGGATGACTATGCCCGGTGACTCGCTGATCGTCCGTGGAGCGCGCGAACACAACCTGAAGGGGATCGATGTCACGATCCCGCGCGACCGCCTGACGGTCATCACGGGCCTCTCCGGCAGCGGGAAGTCCTCCCTCGCCTTCGACACGATCTTCGCCGAAGGACAGCGTCGGTACGTGGAGTCGCTCTCCGCGTATGCCCGTCAGTTTCTCGGGTTGATGGAGAAGCCCGACGTCGATGTGATCGAGGGGCTCTCCCCGGCGATCTCCATCGAGCAGAAGACCGCCGGCGCGAATCCGCGCTCCACGGTCGGCACGGTCACGGAGATCTACGACTACCTGCGGCTCCTCTACGCGCGTGCCGGCACGCCGCACTGCCCACAGTGCGGACGCGGTGTCGCTCGGCAGACGCCGTCCCAGATCGCCGATGTCGTCCTCGGGTGGCCCGAGGGGACGCGCATCGAAGTCCTCGCGCCGCTCGTGCGCGGCCGGAAAGGGGAGTTCCGCGACCTCTTCGAGGATGCTCGGAAACAGGGCTTCGTCCGCGCCGTCGTCGATGGGGCGGTCGTCGAGCTCGCCGATCCGCCGAAGCTGAACCGCCGCGTCAACCACGATGTCGCGATCGTCGTCGACCGCCTCACGGTACGCGCCGAGGATCGCGGACGCCTCACTGACTCGCTCGAGACGGCACTCCGCCTCGCGAGCGGACTCGCCCAGGTGGTGCGCCACGACGCGGGCGGCGCCGCGCAGCTCTTCTCCGAGCGCTACGGCTGCCCCGACTGCGGCATCTCGATGCCGGAGCTCGAGCCGCGGCACTTCTCGTTCAACTCCCCCTTCGGCGCCTGTCCCGCCTGCTCCGGGCTGGGCACGACCCGCACCGCGAGCGCGGACCTGGTGCTGGGAGATCCCTCGATCTCCATTCTCGAGGGTGTCGTCCTGCCGTGGGGCGAGCCCGACGGGGCGCTCCGGCGCGTCATCCTCCCCGGTCTTGCCAAGCACCTGCGCTTCGAGCTCAACACGCCGTGGGGGAAGCTTCCCGACCGCGTGAAGTTCGAGCTCCTCTTCGGCTCGAAGCAGAAGAGCGACGAGGGCGCGAAGTGGGAGGGGATCCTCGCCAACGTGCAGCGTCGGTACCAGGAGACCGGCTCCGACGCGATTCGCACCGACCTCGACGCCTACATGGTCGTCACCGAGTGCCCGACGTGCGCCGGCGCACGGCTCAAGCCGGAGTCGCTCGCCGTCACGATCCACGGCCGGACCATCGCGGACTTTACCGCCGCCTCCGCCGGTGAGGCCCTCGCCTTCGCCGAGACGGTCCCGATCCGCGAGGCGGGGCGCCCGGGGCTCGACCCCGGCATCGCTGGCCCGATTCTCAAGGAGGTGCGCGAGCGGCTGCGCTTCCTGGTGGACGTCGGGCTCGATTACCTGACCCTCGATCGCGCCGCCGAGTCGCTCTCGGGCGGCGAGGCCCAGCGCATCCGCCTCGCGACGCAGATCGGCTCCCGCCTCGTCGGCGTCCTCTACATCCTCGACGAGCCGAGCATCGGGCTCCACCAGCGCGACAACGCGCGCCTCCTCGGCACGCTCCACCGCCTGCGCGACCTCGGCAACACGGTGCTCGTCGTCGAGCATGACGAGGAGACGATCCGCGAGGCCGATCATCTGATCGACCTCGGACCCGGGGCGGGGAAGCACGGCGGCGAGGTCATCGCGGCCGGCACCGTCGCCGAGGTGATGGCGGTCGAGCGGAGCATCACCGCGCAGTACCTCAGCGGGCGCCGGAGCATCCCGACGCCGTCGCGGCGGCGACCGGTCGACCCCGCACGCGTCCTCCGAATCGAGGGGGCCAGCGCGCACAACCTGAAGGACGTCGACGTCACGATTCCGCTCGGCACCTTCGCCGCCGTCACCGGCGTCTCCGGCTCCGGAAAGAGCACCCTCGTCGAGGACATCCTCCAGCGTGCCCTCGCGCGGCACTTCTACCGCGCGCGCGTCGTCCCCGCGGCGCATCGCCGCATCTCGGGTCTCGAGCACCTCGACAAGGTGATCGACATCGACCAGGCGCCCATCGGCCGGACGCCGCGCTCCAATCCCGCCACGTACACCGGGCTCTTCACCCCGATCCGCGACCTCTTCGCCGAGATGCCCGAGGCGAAGCTCCGCGGCTACGGCCCCGGACGCTTCTCGTTCAACGTGAAGGGCGGGCGGTGCGAGACCTGCCAGGGCGATGGCGTGATGCGGATCGAGATGCACTTCCTCCCCGACGTCTACGTCCCGTGCGAGCAGTGCCGCGGCAAGCGGTACAACCGCGAAACCCTTGACGTGAAGTTCCGCGGGATGAGCATCACCGAGGTGCTCGACCTCACTGTCGAGGATGCCCTCGCGGTCTTCGAGCACCAGCCACGCATCCATCAGAAGCTCCGCACCCTGATGGAGGTCGGGCTCGGCTACATCCACCTAGGTCAGAGCGCCACCACCCTCTCCGGCGGTGAGGCACAGCGTGTGAAGCTCGCGACCGAGCTGAGCAAGCGCGACACGGGCCGAACGCTCTACATCCTCGACGAGCCGACCACCGGGTTGCATTTCGAGGACGTGCGCGTCCTCCTCGAGGTGCTGCACACCCTCGTCGACCGCGGCAACACCGTCCTTGTGATCGAGCACAACCTCGACGTCATCAAGACGGCTGACTGGATCGTCGACCTCGGCCCCGAGGGTGGGACCGGTGGCGGCACCGTCGTCGCCACCGGCACGCCCGAGCAGGTCGCCCAGGTCCCGGGCTCGCATACCGGCGCCTACCTCCGCCGTCTCCTCGAACGCCCCTGAGCCGGACGCCTCCCCATGGTCTCCCTCCTCGATATCATCGGCCCCGTGATGGTGGGGCCCTCCTCCAGCCACACCGCCGGTGCGTGTCGCCTCGGCCTGATTGCGCGTGACCTCGTGGCCGGGACCCCCGAGCAGGCGCTCATCGAACTGCACGGGTCCTTCGCCCGCACCGGTGAGGGGCACGGCACCGACAAGGCGATCGTCGGCGGCCTCCTTGGCTTCCGCCCCGATGATGAACGGCTCCGCGACGCGCTCGCGATCATGGAGCGCGAGGGGCTCGATTTCCGGTTCGAGAAGACGACGCTCGGCGACGAGCCCGCCGTCCATCCGAACACCGTCCGCCTCACCGTGACCCGGCAGCATCGCCGCCACGTGATGGTCGGCGCCTCACTCGGGGCGGGCCGGATCCGCGTCTCGGAGATTGACGGCTACCCCGTCGAGGTCGATGGGTCGCACCACGCGATCGTCCTGGTCGCCGAGGACATCCGCGGCTCCATCGCCCGCATCGCGGGGCGGCTCAGCGAGGACGGCGTCAACATCGCCACCCTGCGCCTCACGCGGAAACATCGCGGCGGGGACGCGTTCATGGTCATCGAGGTCGATGACCCGGCGGCGGAGACCGTCATCGCCGACCTCAAGGCGCTGCCCTGGGTCCGCTGGGTCCACCGCATCGAAAAGGTCGGGGGCTGATGTACCACGCGCTGCAGGACGCCATCCGTGAGGCCGAGTCGCGCGGGACCACCCTCGCGACGGTCGCGCTCGAGATCGAGGCGCGCGACCAGGGCCGCCCCGTCGCGGAGATCCGTGACGCATTGCGTCGCGCCCTCGAGGTGATGCGTGGCGCCATCGACCGCGGGCTCGTCGGGGACCTCCGCTCCAATTCGGGGCTCGTCGGCGGCGACGCCGCCAAGCTCCGCACCACGGCGGCCGGGCCACTCGCGGACACCATCTTCCGAGAGGTGCTGATGCGCGCCATCGCCGTGCAGGAGGTGAACGCGGCGATGGGGGTGATCGTCGCCGCGCCCACCGCCGGCGGTGCGGGGGTGCTTCCCGGCGTCCTCCTCGGCCTCACGACCCGTCACGCCGTTGATGACGACCGGCTCGTCGACGCGCTGGCGACCGCGGGCCTCATCGGCGCCGTCGTCGCGCAGCGGGCCTCCCTCTCCGGTGCGGAGGGTGGGTGCCAGGCGGAGACCGGCGCGGCCGCTGGAATGGCGGCCGGCGCGGCGACCGAGATGCTCGGCGGGACGCCGACGCAGGTCGGCCACGCCGTCGCGCTCGCCCAGCAGGGGACCCTCGGTCTCGTCTGCGATCCGCTCGGCGGGCTCGTCGAGCTCCCCTGCGTCTTCCGGAATGCGACTGGCGCGGCCATCGCCCTCGCCGCCGTCGAGATGGCGATGGCGGGGATCACCTTCGCGATCCCCGCGGATGAGGTGATCGACACGATGGGGGAGATCGGCCGCGACATGGATGTGCGCTACCGTGAGACCGCGGGCGGTGGTCTCGCGCAGACGCCGACCGGCCGTCGCCTCGCCAAGGAGCGCCTCACGCAGATCAAGCGCGGGTGACCACCCGACGACTCGCGGGGCCCCACGCGCGACGCATATCGTTCCGGGGCATCGCTCACCCATTGGTCGGAGGCAGGACGTGACGGACGGTCCGCTGCAGAGGGTTCGGCTCCACCCGGGCTTCACCGCCATCATCGCCGCCGTCCTCCTACTCTGGTTGGCCGGCACCGTCGCCGACCTGCTCGTCTTGCTCTTCGTCTCGGTCCTCGCGGCGGTCTATCTGTCCGCGATGACCGACCTGCTCTGTCAGCGCACGGGGATGCCGCGATCCGTCGCGTTCGTCGTCACGATGGTCGCGTCGACGGCGGCGCTCGTCGGCATCACGGCGCTCCTCGTGCCGCCGGTGGTGGAGCAGTCGCGCGAGATCGCCGCGGCCCTGCCCGTGCTCATCCCCCAGTGGGAGGCGGCGCTGCAACGCGTGATCGGCGGCATACCGGGACTCCGGGATCTGCTGCCGGCCGGCGACGAAGCCGTCGTCGGGATGGCCGTGTCGGAACTCCAGAAGCTGAGCACGACCCTGTTGCCGCGCCTCGTCGGCACCTTCCAGCTCGCCATCGACCTCATCGCCGTGCTCGTGATGGCGCTGTACGTCGCGCTCCATCCGCAGGTCTATCGCGACCTGATCGTCTCCCTCACGCCGCCGCGCCACCGTGCCGCGACGCAGGAGGTGCTCGACGCGATCGCCGAGACCCTGCGCGCGTGGACCATCGCGCAGCTCCTCGTGATGATCATCCTCGCGCTCCTGACCTGGGTCGGCCTCGTCGCGCTGCAGGTGCCGTATGCGCTCGCCTTCGGGATCTTCACCGGCCTCGTCGCGATCGTCCCCTTCTTCGGGACCTTCGTCTCGACCGTGTTGCCGGCGCTCTTCGTGCTCCCGGGGCCCGATGGCGGAACGCAGGCGATCCTCGTCCTCATCCTGGGCACGGTTATCCAT
>DAISWY010000042.1:0-17590 GCA_036826135.1 Gemmatimonadaceae bacterium
CCCGCACCCCGGCGGGGAACGCGATCCTCCGCACCACGTGCATCAACACGCTGCTCCGCGGCGGCACCGCCCCCAACGCGATTCCCTCGCAGGCGGAGGCGAACGTCAACTGCCGGATCATCCCAGGCGAGCCCGCCGACTCGATCGTCGCCACGCTGCGCCGCCTCGCGGCACCGTTCGACGTCGAGGTCTCGGTGCGCAGCCCAGCCACGCCGAGTCCGCCGTCCATCCTCCCCGCGGTGCTCCAGCGCGCCCTCGAGGAGACGGTACGCGAGCAGGTCGGGCCCGACGTGCCGCTCATCCCGTACATGGAGATGGGCGCCACCGACGGACTCTACCTCCGCAACATCGGGGTCCCGGTCTTCGGCGTGATCGGGCTTTTCGTGCCGGAGGCGCTGATCGGCACGGCGCACGCCACCGATGAACGCGTCCCCGTCACGGCGTACGACGGGCTGGTCGACTTCACGCGGCGGTTGATCGACCGGCTCGCGCGCTGACGCGACGCGGAGGGACATTCCGCGCACGTTGAGACCTGGACACGGTCCGATTTAGGGCGTCACCTCCGGGCACCAACCTGGTGCACCGCACGTTTGAAAAGGCTGTGGGTCGTCAGACTCACCGCCTTTCTCTTTTCCGGTGCCCATCAATGCCCTGCTCACTCCGCCGCGCCCGTGAGGCCGCAGCGTCCCGTCGTGTCGCACGCCTCGCGGTTGTCCTCGCCCTCGTCGCCGCGCCGTTCGTCACGACGTTCGTCACGCCGTTCGTCACGCCGCTGGCTGCGCAGGCACCGGGGCGCCCGGGCGGCCCGCCGCCGGGGATCGCCGGTCAGGCCGCGCCGGCCGCCGGCCCCGACTCGGTCACCCTGCAGGCGCAGGCGATCCGCGTCTTCCTCGACTGCCAGGGGCGTGCGCGCGGCTGCGACCGCGACTTCTTCGTCACGGAGATCAACTTCGTGAACTGGATGCGCGACCGCTTCGATGCCGACGTGCAGATCCTCGCGCAGGCGCTGACGAACGGCGGCGGCGGCAACGAGTTCACCATCACCTTCATCGGGCGCAATCGATTCGAGGGGATGACCGACACGCTTACCCTGAACACCCTGCCGAATGACGCCGACGATCGCGTCCGTCGCGAGCTGGCGCGGGTCTTCAAGCTCGGTCTCACGCGCTACGTCGCGCGGTCCCCGATCGCGGCGCGGGTGCAGGTGGCGTACGCGGCACCGTTCGGGGTCCAGCGGCAGCCGCAGGTGGGCGCCGCGAACCTGAAGGACCCGTGGAACCTCTGGACCTACTCCACGAACCTCAACACCTTCGTGCGCGCCGAAGACCGGCAGCAGCAGGTGAACGGGTCGCTCTCGTTCTCCGCCAACCGTAGCACCGCCGAGTGGAAGCTCAACTTCTCGGTCAGCGGCAACGTCAACTCCTCGCGCTTCAACATCCCCGCCACGGCGACGCGGCCGGCGTTCACGGTCACCAACGAGCAGCGGACGTACAACATCAACTCGCTGACCGTGCGCTCGCTCTCCGACCACTGGTCGGCGGGGCTCAAGCTCGGCGCAGGCTATTCCGACTTCCTGAACCAGGACGCGGCGATCCGCGTCCAACCCGCCGTCGAGTACAACGTCTTCCCGTGGACGGAGCAGACGCGGCGACAGCTGACCTTCCTCTACAACATCGGCCCGAACTACTACGACTACCAGCGGGAGACCGTCTTCGGTGAGACCTCCGAGCTCCGGTTCTCCCAGCAGCTCACCGCCTCGTTCGTCTCGCGGCAACAGTGGGGGACGCTCAACCTCTCGCTCGACTGGTTGAACTACCTGCACGACTTCGACCGGCACGCCCTCACCTTCACGAGCAACGCCGACCTGCGCCTTGGCCGCGGCTTCTCGCTGAACATCAATGGCTCCGCCGCCCGCGTCCGCGACCAGATCTACCTGCCGATCGCCGGCAACACCGAGGAGGAGATCCTCCTGCAGCGACAGGCGCTGCAGACCGGGTTCCGGGTGACGACGAACATCGGGATCCGCTACACCTTCGGCTCGATCTACAACACGATCGTGAACCAGCGCTTCAGCTCGCTCGGCTCGAGCGGCGGCCGGTTCAACTTCTTCTTCTTCTAACCGCACGCTCGAGGGGCGGGCACCCCGGGTCCGGGACGGCGGCCCGCCGGGGGCCCGCTTGGGGGGGGCGGAACGCTGGTGAGCGACTCCGCAGACGGCTATCTCTCTGGGGCGCGCGGCGCTCTCAGGGGCCAGCCCCGGGCACTGCTCCGGGGCTGCGCCACCTGAGACCTGACCCCTCACCCCTGCGTCCTCTCCCAATGCCCTCCCCCCGTCTCGGCGTCGGCTTCATCGGGTCCGGCTTCAACACCCGCTTCCACATCCAGGCCTGGCAGGGCGTCCGCGACGCGGACGTGCTCGGCGTCTGGTCCCCGAACCCCAAGAACGCCGCCTCGGCGGCGCAGCTCGCGCGGTCGCTCGATGTGGGCGCCGCCAAGGCGTACAAGAGCATCGGGGATATGGTCGCCGACCCGGCGATCGACGCGCTCTGGCTCTGCGGCCCCAACCAGGCCCGCATCGAGAACGTCGAGGAGATCGTCCACGCCATCAAGAAGGGGCGCGGCACGCTGCGCGGGATCGCCTGCGAGAAGCCCCTCGCGCGCAACGTCGCCGAGGCCAAGGAGGTCGCGCGGCTGGTGAAGAGCGTGGGCCTGATGACCGGCTACCTCGAGAACCAGCTCTTCGCGCCGCACGTCGAGGCCGGCAAGAAGCTCCTCTGGGCGCGCGGCGCGGCGACCACGGGACGCCCCTACCTCGCCCGCGCAGGCGAGGAGCACTCGGGGCCGCACATGCCCTGGTTCTGGAACGGCGCCCTGCAGGGGGGCGGCGTGCTCAACGACATGATGTGCCACTCGGCGCTCCTCGTGCGGCACCTCCTCACCGAGCCGGGCCAGCCGCTCAGCTCCGTGCAGCCCACGCGCATCACCGGCCACATCGCCTCGCTCAAGTGGTCGCGCCCGAAGTACGCCAAGCAGCTCAAGGCGACGATGCAGGCCGACTACACCAAGCGGCCCAGCGAGGACTTCGCGAGCGTGATGATCGAGTTCGAAACGGCCGACGGCCACACGGTGATCGGCGAGGCCACCACGAGCTGGAGCTTCGTGGGCGCGGGGCTGCGCCTCTCGGCGGAGCTCCTCGGCCCCGAGTACTCGATGAAGTGGAACTCCCTCGACAGCGGACTGCAGCTCTTCTTCTCGCGTGAGGTGACGGGGAAGGCGGGCGAGGACCTCGTGGAGAAGCAGAACGCCGAGCAGGGGGTGATGCCGGTGGTCCCCGAGGAGTACCTGGCCTACGGGTACACGGGGGAGGACCGGCACTTCGTGCGCGCCTTCCTCGGGAAGGAGCGGCCGATGCTCACCTTCGACGATGGCGTCGAGGTGGTGAAGATGCTGATGACGGCGTACCAGAGCGCCGAGCAGGGGAAGACGGTGGCGTACCCCGGGAAGGGGATCGAAAGGTTCGTGCCGGCGGTCGCCAAGGGGACGTGGCGGCCCTGATCACGCGATAGCGGCGGACCAGACGGCCGGGCTGCGCGGCGTCGGAGCTGAGCCGCCCCGTCGACGTCGCTAGCGTTGGTGCGCCGCGCGCACCAACGCCGCGAACACCTCAGGATCCGACGCACGGGCGTGCACCTCATGCACGCCCGTGTCGCGTATAATCCGCTGCACACTGTGGGCGCGCACGCTCCCACCGGGCATGATGGTCGTGCGCCCCGCCGCCTGCGCGTGCAGACGCGCCAGACACGGAATCCCCTCCTCCGCCGTGGGCGCGTGCCCCGCGGCGAGGATCACGTCGGCGCCGAGCGCGATGAGTTGGTCGAGGGCGACGTAGGGATCCGGCGTGCCGTCGAAGGCGCGATGGATCCCGATCCGGAGCGGCCGCGCCTCCGCGATCAGCGTGCCCATGCGCGTCACATCCAGGGTGCCGTCGGGATGTGAGATGCCGAAGACGATCCCCGCGGCGCCCGCGGCCTTGGCCATCGCCACCTCGGCGCGCATCTGCGTGAACTCCGCATCGCTGTAGACGAAGTCCCCGGTGCGAGGCCGGATCATCACGTGCACGGGGATCTGCACCGCAGCCATCACCGCGCCCAGCAACGCGGGGGAGGGCGTGAGTCCGCCCTCCCCCGGTCCGCAGAGCTCGAGCCGCCCCGCCCCGTTCCGCTCAGCAACGACGGCGGTCTCGAGCTGGTCGACGTACGCCTCGACGAGCATCAGGCCGCCGAGCGCTGACGCCGCGACGGCGCGAGCTCGCTGACGGACCGTCGGGCGCCGACGCTCAGAGCGACCACCCGCTGCGGAACGTCGGGTTCACCCACTCGCTCGGCGGGGTCGCGTTCGTGATCGCCCCAGTGTCAGGGTTCATCTCGAGCGTGCGCCCCATCCGCACCGCGAGCACGCCGATGAGGATCATCTCCGTCATCGGGCCCGCGTAGCCGGCGAAGTCACTGCCGCCCTGACCGCCCGTCTTGCAGGCGGTGATGAACTCCTGATACACACCACGCGTGCGCGGATACTTCTGCGGCACGGGACGCGCCGCGACCTCGGCCGCGACCTTCGGGTCGAGGAGCCGCGGGTTCTCGCCGTAGGTGCCGGCGAGGATCATCCCCTTGTCGCCGATCCAGACCTGCCCGCCCTCGCGATCGAACGGCCAATCCTGGTCCGCAGGCCACCCCTCGGGCGCGGGCGGGAAGATCGAGCCGTCACGCCAGACGAGCGTGACCGCGGGCCGGTTCCCGATCGCCGGGAACTCATACGTGATGCGCTCCGCCGCCGGGAAGCTCTCGCTGTAGAGGAGCGTGCTCTCCGGGATGATCTTCGACGGATACTTGAGCCCGAGCGTCCAGTAGGCCGCGTCCATCAGATGGCAGGCCATATCACCCATCGCGCCGGTGCCGAAGTCGAGCCACCCGCGCCAGTTGAACGGCGCATACGACGGGTTGTAGGGGCGCATCGCCGCGGGGCCGAGCCAGAGGTTCCAGTCCATCGTCTCCGGCACGTTGTGCGCCTGCGTGCTGCGATTCACTGCCTGCGGCCAGATCGGCCGGTTGGTCCAGTACTCCACGCGCCGCACCGGTCCGATGAGCCCCGCCTCCACCCACTCGCGGATGAGACGGATCCCTTCGGCGGTGTGCCCCTGATTCCCCATCTGCGTCGCCTGCCGCGGCCGCCGCGCCGCCTCGGCCTTGAGCGCACGCACCTCACCGATCGTGCGCGCGAGCGGCTTCTGGCAGTAGACGTGCTTCCCCATCTTGAGCGCCATCATCGCCGCCGCACCGTGCACGTGGTCAGGCGTCGAGACGGTCACCGCGTCGATGTTGTTGGCCTCCTTCTCCAACATCTCGCGGAAATCCTTGTAGCGCCGCACCGTCGGCCAGGTCCGGAAGGCGCGCTCGGCGGAGCGCCAATCCACGTCAGCGAAGGCGACGAGCTGCTCGTCGGCCATCCCGCGCACGTCGTTGAAGCCCATCCCGCCGACGCCGATGCAGGCGACGCGGAGTTTCTGGTTCGGCTGCACCGGCACGTCGGCCAGCGCGTGGAGGGCGCGCGGCATCGCGGCCACGGCACCCGCGGCGGCCATCCCGCCGACGAAACGACGACGATCGAGTGGGGTCATCTGTGAGCTCCGGGTCAGCGGGCCGCGGACGAGGAGGCGTCCTTGGCCGAGAAGGTGAGCGCGAAGAGGAGGAAGACGGCGAGCGCGCCGTAGGCGGGGATCGGCCAGATGCGAGCCCAGTCGTGGACCGTCGCCCCGGTGGCGGGATCGAGGCTCGCGTACTGGTTCACCACGCGACCCGAGACGAAAGCCCCGACGAAGTAGCCGAGCCCGTTCGTCACGAAGTTGATGAAGCCCTGTGCCGCGCCGCGGATCGAGGCGCCGGCGCGCTGGTCGGTGTAGATCTGCCCGCCGACGAAGAAGAAGTCGTAGCAGATGCCGTGCAGCAGGATGCCCGCGTAGATGAGCCACATCCCCTGTCCCGCGTCCCCCGCCCCGAAGGCGAAGTAGCGGAGCGCCCAGGCGGCCATCCCGCCGAGCATGATCCCCTTGATCCCGAAGCGCGACATCAGCACGGGGAGTACCACCATGAAGCCGATCTCGCTCATCTGCCCGAAGGTCTGGATGAAGGCCGGCTCCGGCGCCCCGATCTCGTTCAGAAAGGGGTTGGTGAACGTGTAGTAGAACTGGAGCGGGATGCAGAGGAGGAAGCTGCCGAGCGTGAAGATCAGGAAGTCCCGGTGCCGCAGCAGTTGCAGCGCATCGAGGCCGAGGGCGTCGCGCACCGAGAAGGCGCGGCCCGCCGCCGTCGGGGGCGTCGCCGGGAGGGCCAAGGCGAAGAGCCCCATCACCGCGCTCGCCCCCGCCGCGAGCTGCATCGGGAGCGCCGTCTTATCCGCCGTGAGCACCTTCCCCACGAGGATCCCCGCCGCGATCCACCCGATCGTGCCGAGCACGCGGATCAGCGGGAACTCCTTCGTCGCGTCCTTCACATGCGCGAAGGCGATCCCGTTGGTAAGCGAGAGCGTCGGCATGAAGCAGAGCGCGTAGACAATCAGGAGCGGATAGAACGTGTCGAACGACGCCTGCCGCGAGACCATCCACATCACCGCTGCGCCGGCGAGGTGCAGCGCTGCGAGGAGCTTCTCGCTGTTGGTGTACCGGTCGGCCACCGCCCCGATGAAGAAGGGGGAGACGAGCGCCGCGATCGCCGTTGCGCCGTAGGCGAGGCCGATCTGCTGGTCATCGAAGCCGAGCGTCTGCCCGAGGTAGGTCCCCATCGTGACGAACCAGACCCCCCAGATGAAGTACTGGAGGAACATCATCGTCCCGAGCTTGAGCTTGATCATCGCGAGAGCTCCCGGATGCGGATGTTTCGGAACGAGACCACGTCGCCGTGGTCCTGCAACCCGATGTGGCCGCGGCGCGCGAGGCCGTAGGGCGGCCAATCATTGAACTTCGAGGCCTTCACCTTCGCGATCCACTCCGGAGTCCATGCCTCGTACTCAACGATCTTCACACCGTTGAGCCAGTGCTCGACGTGCGGGCCGACCGCGACGATGCGGACGCGGTTCCACTCGCCAGCCGGCCGCGACACATCGCGGACCGGAGCGTAGAGCGCGTAGTTCGCGCCGGCCGACGTCAACGGGCTACCGCCGTCACGGTGCCCCGCGTTGTCGAGGACCTGCATTTCCGTGGCGTTCTCATAGATGACGCCAGTCGACTCGGTCGCGCGGTAGAAGATCCCGCTGTTCCCCTTGGGACCGACCTTCCATTCGAGCTCAAGCTCGAAGTCGCCGTACTGCGACCGGGTGACGATGTCTTTGCCACTCTGCCGCGTCAGGACGTTGGTGGCGGCGTCGTACTGCCAGCCGGAAGGCAGCGTCTCCTGGCGGTACTCCCGCCAGTGTCGGTCAGCCCCACCGGCGAGGAGATCCTGCCACGGGCCGGCGTTCACGCCAGCGGGGAGCTGAGCGCCGGCGGTCAGCGCAGTCGACAGAAATAGCAGGGCAGCGCCGGACCATCGGCGCGCGGCGGGCGGGGTCGGAGCGAACATCCGAGACCTCAGCGCAGGGGGAGGAGGAGCGGCACGACGCGCGGAACGTACGCTCGGCGGAAGGGGGGCCACAAGCGGCGCGGGGTTCCCTGAGGCGGTCGTCCCCGCTCCCTGACGGACGGGCCGCCACCGACACCCCATCGTGGGCCCATGCGCCCCTTCCCACTCCTCCTCCTGATCGCGGGCGGACTCGCCGCCTGCGGCCCTTCCATCCGTTACGAGCGCGCCCCCGACCGGGTGATCCCGGCCGATGCCCGCTGGGCGTGGAGCCCCCCGGACTCCGATGGGTATCCCGTGACCGCGGGAGGCACGACCGTCCCCGATACAATCGACCGGGAGATCGCCGACGCCGTCGAGAACGAGCTCGTGGCGCGGCGGTTCCAGCGGACCACCCCGGAGCTCGCGCAGTTCCTCGTCCATTACCACCTCGCGCGCCGCGCCCGTGTCGACACCCTCCCCCCGCGCGACGACACCTACTGCCCGCCCGGCTGCGCGCGCCGCTGGGACCCGTGGTGGTGGTACGGCACCCCGGAGGAGATCGAGTCGCGCACGGTGCGGTGGGACGAGGGCACCCTGGTGATCGACGCGGTCACCCCCGACGGGAAGGTCGTCCTCTGGCGTGGCGTGATGTCCGCCGAAGTGAGCTCGCGGACGACTCGGGACGCGGGGCCGGCGATTCGTGACGGCGTGAAGCGAGTGATGCGCGGCTTCCCGTAGCACGAGGCGCCAGCACGACGGATTCGGCAGAACGGACCGGGTACGACATGAGGACCGGTGCGCGCGGCGTGCCGTCATTGGCGGTGTGAGCCCGGAGACCACAGCTTTCCGCGGTCTCAGGTTCGTCCAACCACCCGCGCCCCTCCGCTCGTGCCTGTTCCCGCCCTGCTCGTCGCGCTCGCCCTCGGCTTGGGGCTCGCCCGCCCCGTCACCGCGCAGTCCAACGTCCCGATGCCCGCCGGCAGCGGCCGGACCGGCCGTGCGACCGTCGTGCGGAGCGCCCCGACCATCGATGGCCGGCTCGATGACGCCGTCTGGCGCGAGGGGACGCCGTTCGCCGATTTCGTGCAGCGGGAACCGCTCGAAGGCACCCCCATCACCGAGCGCACCGAGGTGCGCATCCTCACCGATGGCGAGGCGCTCTACGTGGGCGCGTGGCTCTATGACCGCGAGCCACAGTTGATCGTGCCGAGTGAGAAGATCCGCGACGTGACGCTCACGAACAGCGATTACTTCGCCTTCATCCTCGACACCTACCACGACCGACAGAACGGTTTCCTCTTCGGCACCACGCCGTCGGGGATCGAGCACGACGAGCAGATCATCCGCGAGGGAGAGGGGGGCGGCGTCTTCGCCGGCGGGCAGAACCGCGCCCAGGCGGGCGCGCTCGGCGGTGTGAACGTCAATTGGGACGCCAGCTGGACCGTCCGCACCTCGCAGGACTCGCTCGGGTGGTACGCCGAGTTCCGGATCCCCTTCTCCACCATCCGCTACGGTGGCGGGGACGTGCAGACCTGGGGGCTCAACATCATGCGCGGGATCCGGCGCCGGAACGAGGAGGCGCTCTGGAGTCGCGTGTCGCGGCAGTTCAGCATCAATCGACTCTCGCAGGCCGGGACCCTCGAGGGGCTCGCCGTCCCCGCGCAGCGGATCGCGACGGTGACGCCCTACTCGCTCGGCAGCTCCTCGCGGACCTTCGCGACGCAGAGCGCCTATCGGGGCACCGCCGAGCTCGGCGTGGACGCCAAGTACGGCATCACACCAAGCCTCACGCTCGACCTCACGTACAACACCGACTTCGCCCAGGTCGAGGTCGACGAGCAGCGGACGAACCTCACGCGGTTCCCCCTCTTCTTCCCCGAGAAGCGTCCCTTCTTCCTCGAGAACGCCGGGGTCTTCTCGGCCGGCACACCGCAGGCCGTGGATCTCTTCTTCACGCGGCGGATCGGGATCGACGCCGCCACGGGGCAGCCCCAGCCGATCCTCGGCGGCGGGCGGCTCACCGGGCGGATCGGCGGGCTCACGGTGGGCGCGCTGCAGATGGTGACCGATGATGTCGGCGCGTCGGCCGGGAACTCCTACTCCGTGGCGCGTGTGCTGAAGGAGATCTCGGCGCGGTCGCGGGTGGGGCTGATCGCCGTGCAGCGCCAGAGCACCGCGAACGGCGGGGATTTCAATCGTGTGGTGGCCGGTGATGCACGCGTCGGCATCGGGCAGGCGTGGACCGCGGATGCGTGGGCCGGGCGGTCGGAGACGCCGGGGCGCGCGGGGGATCCCTGGTCGTGGAGCAGCCGCGTCGCGTTCCAGACGCGGGACTGGAACCACTCGGCGCGCGTGCTGCAGGTGGGGGCCGGCTTCAACCCTGAGGTCGGGTTCATGGGCCGGCCGGCGGGATACCGGTTCGACGAGTTGATGCTGATGCGGCTCGTGCGGAGTCCCAAGTGGACGCGGGTGCGGCAGTGGAACCCGCACATCTCGCTCCGGCGGTACGTCGGGACCGACGGGTATCTGCAGTCGTCGTGGGCGCACATCGACCTGACCGAGGCCGAGTTCAACAGCGGGGGCCGGTTCGGGCCGGACATCAACATCTATACGGAGGGGCTGCAGGCGCCCTTCACAATCGCGCCCGGGGTCGTTCTACCCGCCGGGCAGTACCGATTCGCGTTGCCGGGAATCGACTGGGGGACCGACCCCAGCGCGCCCCTCTCGTTCCTCGCGCGGCTCGAATCGGGGGAGTTCTATAATGGGACCCGGTCGGGGGGCAACGTGACGTTCACCGCGCGGCGGGGGTCATCGATCTCGTCGTCGCTGACACTCGATTATCAGGACGTGGACCTGCCGCAGGGGGATTTCATCCGGCAGCTGATCGGGGTGAAGTTCGCGTACTTCTTCACGCCGCGGGTCTTCGTGCAGACGTTGACGCAGTACAACAATCAGGCGGAGATCTTCACCGCGAACCTCCGCTTCGCCTGGCTGAACACCGCCGGGACGGGGCTGTTCATCGTGTTCAATGATGGGGAGGAGGCGGACAGCTTCACGCGGTGGCGAGCGCCGGTGGCCCGGTCGCTGACGATCAAGTACACCAAGCAGATCGGCTCAGGGGGCTGAGGGGGGCGTGATGCGAGCGGTGCTCGTGGCGATGTTGGCGCTGCTGTTGGTGGGGGAGTCGGCTGAGGCGCAGGCCACCCGGCGGCGTGGGGACCGGAACAAGCTGACGCGGATCGAGTTGGACGAGGCCGGGTCGGCGATGGTGACGGCGCAGGATGCCGTGCGGTTGCTGCGACCGCAGTGGTTGCGGCCGCCGGTGGGGGATGTGGCGTCGTCGAACGTCTTCGGCGGGTCCGGGGGCGGCGCGACGGAGATCATTCTGTATGTGGATGGGGTCCGGCAGCCCGATCTGGAGGTGCTGCGGATGGTCCCGGCGGCGAAGCTCGTGGAGCTGCGGTACCTGGACCAGAACCGCGGGGTCCAGATGTATGGTCCCGGGCACGAGTTCGGGGTGATCGAGGTGACCACGGTCGACAAGCGGCCTTAGGGGGGCTCGCGGGACCGTTGCAGGATGCAAGAGCGTGCAACGGTGGATTGCCGATTGAGGCGTTTCGCCGTCCGGTGATTTCGGGTTTTATGTGATATTAATTACAAATATTCCCTATTTTGGCACGTTTTTGCCGAATATTGTCTAATTTTTATACAGTCAGCGGCTTTGGCACGGACCTTTCAATACATGTGGTCTGCCAAAGCGGACACGGCACCAACGCCGAACACCCCACCGGCTTTTCACCTTTTTCCTTCAAGGAGAAACACCATGCGGAAGTTCGTCCCGTTCGTCGCCGTGGCTGCGCTCGTCGCCTCGGCCCCTGTGCAGGCGCAGAGCTGCGCCGTCAGCTCCACCTCCGGCGATGCCGTCAACTGCACCGTCGGCACCACGCTTTCGATGACGATGCCGTCGATTATGAAGCTCACGCTGGGCGGCACGGCGGTCACGCTCGGCACCCCGGCGAACATCGACGCGTTCAACGCGGCCGGTCAGGACACGACGATTACTACCGGCCCGACGGTGGACGTTCGTTCAAACCGGTCGTACCGCGTGCAGATCAGCAGCGCGGCGAACTTTAGCCACACTGCCCTGAACGGCGCAGCGCAGTACCTCAAGCCGGCCGATGAGCTTCGCTGGTCCGTGAACGGCGGGGCCGCCAGCACCGCGATGACGGCCTCGGCGACCGACATTGCCTCGGGGAGTGCCACCAACGCCTCGACGACGAAGACGGTCACCTACCTCACCGCGTACGACATCACGAAGGACCAGCCGGGCGCCTACAGCCTCGCCGTGACCTTCACGCTCGTCGCGCCGTGATGAACCCCCTGCCCGCGAACGCTCGGGCCCTGACCGGCCGTCCCGTGGGCAGCGCAACCCGGTGCGGGCGCCTCGGCGCCCTCACCGGGTTGTTCATCGGCGCTCTGGTCGCCGCCACCCCGGTGGCCGCCCAGATCTCCGTCGAACAGCTCGAGGTGCGGTTCACCGTCGGCACCACCGCACCGAGCACGCAGACGTTTCGCATCAACAACCCGTCGTCGTCCGCCGTGCAGGTCACCATCCGCACCTCGGATTGGGACCGCTCCGAGACGGGGGAGAACCGCTACTTCGAGATCGGCACCGTCGCCGGCTCCTGCCGCGACGCGCTCACCATCTTCCCGATGACGCTGAGCATCGAGCCAGGCCGCGCCGAGGAGATTCGTGTCTCCGTCCCGGCGAACGCGACCCCGTGCCACAGCATCCTCTTCGTCGAGATGCCCCCCACCCCGGCTACGAACCAGACGGGGGCGGCGCTCACCTACAATCTCCGGTACGGCATCAAGGTCTATGTCGAGCCCGACGCCCCGCCGGCCGGTGAGCTGAGCGATGCCGTCATCGCGTCAGGCCGGACCACGGCCGGCGAGCGCGCCGACACCCTCGTCGCCACCTTCCGCAACACCGGGACCGTCCAGACCATCGGGCGGGGGCATATCGAGATCCGCCGCGAGGATGACTCCATCGCCCAGAGAGTCGAAGTCGAGGAGTTCCCGGTGCTCGGCGGGGCGCGCCGCGTGCTGCGCACCCCGCTCCCCGTGATGCCTGCGGGACGCTACGCGGTGATCCTGCTCCTCGAGATCGGCACCGAGGAGATCCTCGCGGCCCAGGCCCTCCTCGAGATCCCCTGATGCTCCGCCGGGCCACCGTCATCCTCTTTGGCCTCCTTGGCCTGCACCCCGCGACGGCGGTGGCGCAGACGGTGACGCTCACGGTGAGCAACGCAGGGTCGCTGATGCAGAACGCGACCCTCGCCGACTACGGCAACGGCTACATCGTCGACGACACCCCCGTCAGCTACACGGTCACGCTCAGCGGCAGCACCAGCGTCTGCGCGACGGTCGCCCTTGCGGGCGCGACGAACGCCGCCGCCGCCAAGGGACTGAGCGACGTCACGTGGGGGACGAACGCGACGATCCAGAACGCCCCGCTCTCGACGAACGCAGCAACCGTGGCGAGTCATTTTCTCACCACCTCGAGCCGCACCGCCACGGGCACCGTCTACTTCAAGACGTCGCTCGCGTGGGCGGACGGACCCCAGACGTACCTCGGCCCCTCGCTCACCTTCTCGGTGACCGGCCGCCGCGTGAGCAATCAGAACCAGTGCACGTGACGCGTCTGCGCGCCCTGCTCCTCGCCGTTCTGGCCCCGGTCCTGCTCGTCGCGCAGGATCGGGGCTCGAGTGCGGTGCGGCTCCTCCGCGTCCCGGTGCCGAGCGACCTGCACGGTGCCTGGACCTACGCGGTGGAGACGGAAGTGGGGGTGCGCGTGATCAGCACGCCGAGCGGGATGCTCGCCGCCGACCAGCGTGCCCCGCTTCTCGTCTCCCTCCAGCTCGGCAGCCAGCTGGATGCCGGCCGACGCGAGGTCGGACGCGTCGTGTTCCGTCAGGGGAGCACCGCCCGGACGGTCCCGATTGAGCTGACGGTCACCGCCCAGCGCGCGCTCGAGCTGCACGCCGCGATCCCGCTGCGGATGGCTACCTCGGGCGAGGACGTCGAGCTCCTCTTCACGCTCCGAAACGGTGGCAACGCCGCAGACTCCGTCGCCCTCGACGTGCACGCCCCGGCGGCGTGGGGGGCCGCCGTGCGCGGCGTGACGCGGCTCGTCCTTGATCCCCGCGCCGCGATGCCGGTACGTGTCTCGCTCCGCGTCCCGACCTCGGTGCAGGCGGGGGGCGCCGCCATCATCGTCCGCGCCGTCAGCGCGGCCGGCGTCGTCGAGGCGCAGAGCCTTGTCGAGGTGGCCGGCACGCGCGGCCAGCGATCCACCGCCGACGCCCTCCGCCTCACGAGCAGCCTGACGATGGTCGGCTCGAGCACCGGCACCGCTCAGCAGCTGGCCGCGCTCGAGCTCGGTGGCGCGATCGCGCCCGGCCTCTTCATCAACGGGACTCTGAGCGGTGCCATCGACTTCCGCGATCCCGGGATTGTGCGGGGTAGCGCGACGGTGGGCACCCCGCTCGGCGGCACGAGCATCGGCCTCTCGAGCAAGTACGGTTCGGTGCAGGTCGGGCGCGTCGGGCTCCGCCTCCCGGAGCTCGCCGGCCGCAGCCTCGGCGGCGAAGGCGCGGCGCTCACAATCGACGGACTTGGCTCGATCGCCATCGGCGCCGTGAGGAATCCCACTGACCGGGCCCTGCAGGGGGCGATGACCTGGCAGAGCACCGGCGATGGCCCGCTTCGCGTGGAGGCCGCGGCCTCGCGACTCCAGCTCGGCTCCACCGGCCTCGGCGTCGATCGGGCCCTCTCGGCGGTCAGCATCGGTGCGCGCTACGCCGTCGCGCCAGGCGCGGTGGTCGGGCTCACCCTCGCCGACCGTCGCTCGGGGACCGAGGGTGGGCTCGGGGTCGCCATCGACGCCGAGTGGGAAGGGGCCCGCGGCCGGGGGCGCCTGCAGGCGCTTCACGCGCCAGGCGGGAGCAGCGCCCTCGCCATCGCCCGCGAGAACGTCACCGCCGAGGCGATGCTGCGGCTCTCCGAGCGCTGGGCCCTCAACACCAATGGCTGGAGCTCCGCGGACGGAGATCCCGTCGTCGGGTCCTCGCGGTCCTTCGGCGCCAGCGTCGCCCCGACGCATCGCATCGGGCAGACGGGACAGATCGGCGCCACCCTCGGCGTGAGCGGCTTCCGCGTTGGGCGCGACGGGATGCTCCAAGGAGCGACCGACCTCGACTTCGGCCTCGGCGCGAGCGCGGCGCTCGGGTTCGCCCGCGTGGACCTCGAGGCGACGCAGCGCCAGCAGGACCGCTGGGCGCGCGGCGCCACCCTCGACGTCTCCGACCGCCTGTCGCGCGTCGCGCTCCGTTCCGGCGTCTCGATGCACGGCGCGGCGGGTGCCCTCTCCCTCCGCACCAACTTCGCGGCCGCCACGGCGACCCAGGCCTCGGAACTCGGCTTCCAGGTGCAGGGATCGGAACTCCGCCCGGTGCGGGGCTGGCCCTGGCTCTCGCTCGAGGGCGGCATCACCCGCAACTACCTTGGCACCGCGGCGATGGACAACGCCCGGGCCGCGCTCCGCGCGCAGCTCCCCGGCGAGTTCGCCGTGGTCGCGGGAGTCGAGCACGAGGCGTGGCGCGGACAGCGTCTCGTCCCCTCACGCACGTCCTTCGCGCTCCGCGTGGTCCGCAACACCTTCGCGGCAACCGGTGATCGGTGGCGGCAGCGGACCGGAATCGTCTTCGAGGACCTCGATGACGACGGCGTCCGCGACGCGGGAGAACCGGCGGTCCCGGAGGTCACGGTCCGCTCCGGTAGCACCGTCGTCACGACCGACCACCTCGGTCGCTATCGGCTCCCGCTCGATGCGGCGATGCCGGAGCTCGACGTGCGCTCGCTTCGGCTCGACCAACGGCCCGGGCGTCGCAGCTCGGACGAGAAGTGGGCGATCCCCGTGCGCACCGTGGCCCGTCTCGAGGTGGCGATCCTGAAGCCCCGCACGCCCCTCGTCACCACGAGCGCCGCGAGCCGTCCGACGACCTCGGTGGTGACGGTCCGGAACGCCGAGGGGCGCGAATGGCGCGTCGTCGCGAACACCGAAGGAATCGCCCGGTTCGACGCGCTCCCGATTGGTGAGTACGTCATTTCGGCGGCCGGTGCCGAGTCCCCGACGGCCCTCCGCGTGGACGACCGGGCCATCGTCGTCGCCCGCGGTTCCGCGCTCCCCGGTGCCCCTGCCCAGCGCGTCGAGCTCGTCCCGCAGGGGCGGCTGATCAAGATGGCGACCGGCGAGGGGCTCGGCGTGAACGCGCTGCTGAATGGGACCGCGTCGCCGGCCGCGAGTGCCGTCGGCGGAACGCAGCAGAAGCAACAGCAGCAGCAGCAGCAGCAGCAGCAGCAGCGTCAGCAGCAGCGTCAGCAGCAACAGCAGCGCCAGCAGCAGTGATGAGGCGGCGGACGTCGTGGGTTCGAATGGGCCTCCTGCTCCTGGTCGCCGCCTGTGAGGGCCCGACCGGAACGGGTGACGGAGACGCGCGCTTCGATGGGACGTGGCGGTACGAAGCGTCGATCGCCGGCTCGACCGCAGAGGTCGTCGGGCAACTGCAGCTTGCGGGGGCCGAACGCGGGTCGATCGAGGGGTCGTTGAGCGCCGAGCAGGTGGAACTCTCCGGGCAGCGGACCCCAATCGCTGGACTCGTCGGTGGCACCGTGGTGAGCGCGGGTGTCGCGCGGCTCGAGATGACGCTCGCGAGCGGGGCATTGCGCACGCATCTCGCACAGGTACGTGGCGACTCGCTCACGGGGGATTGGGTGCAGGCCGGTGGCTCACCCGCCTCGGGGACCTTCCGCGCCTCGAGGGTGCCCTGATGCCGCCGAGGTGGGTCCTCGGCCTCGCCGCCGCGCTCGCGTGCACGGCGGGTGCGACCTCCGCGTCGGCGCAGACATGCACGACAGCGGCGATCGGCACCGGCTCGAGCGGGCCGAAATCGTGTGCGGTCGGCCCCATCACCGGCCAGAACGCGACCGGCTTTGTCGCGCCGACGTTGATGCAGCTAATCGTCTCGCCGACGACCTTCTCCGACACCCCAACCCTCGCAGACCTCGAAGCTGGGCGCACCAAATCGCAAACGATGACGCTGCAGGTCGCGGCGAACCGATCGTGGCGAATCGAAGCGTCGGGCCCCGCGACCTTCACCGGGACCGGATCGCTCGCGCGTCAGAACAAGCCCGTGAGTGATGTCCGGTGGTCGACCGTCACCTCCGGTGCCGGCACCACACTCACGACCAGTGGTGCCACGATCACCTCCGGCAGTGCCGGCCCCGCCAGCGGCAGCAACATCAAGACGCTCTACTGGTGGACGAATCTCTCGTGGACCGGTGACCCGCCTGGGAGCTACAGTCTGGCGGTCACCCTCACACTGACCGCCCCGTGATGATCCGCCTGATGCGACGGTGTCGCGCGATAGCGATTGCCTGCGGTGCCGCGGCATGGGTGACTGGCAGCTCCGCGTCGGCCCAGGTCACCCAAGTGGCACCCACAACGGTCGGGCTCTCCCAGTCGGTGCTTCAGGGCGTGCTCGTCCTGCCCATCATGAACGTCACCCGCGTCTCCGGCTCCACCGTGACCGCGACCTCCACGGCGAACGTCCGGAGCAACATTGGCTGGCGTCTGATGGTCACCCTGACCGCCCCCGTCGCCACAAATCTCACCGCCAAGGTCGAGGTCGGGCGGAACAGGGCGATCACCCTGACACCGACCTCCCCTTCCGCGGTCGTCAGTAGCGGGGATCTTCCCTGCGCAAACTGCCCCGTGGTGATGAGCTGGAGCTTCGCCTATCGAGCCTCTGGCCGGAACGCGCCAACGCCCGTCGCAGCGCCGGTGACGTATACGGTGCTCCCGCCGGTCGGCGTGGTGACGGCGGGCGGGCCGGTTGCGACCGCAGACGCGCCGACGACGGGCAAGGATGAGCTGGAGC
>DAISWY010000043.1:0-2182 GCA_036826135.1 Gemmatimonadaceae bacterium
CGGGCTATATGCTCGGCGCGAAGCCGCGCCAGCAGGCCATCGGTCACGTCATCGGTATCCTCGCGGGGGCGGCGGCCTCGACACCGCTCTTCTTCCTCCTCTTCCTCCCGAAGGGCACCGACGGCACGCGCTCTCCGGCGACACTCGTGAGCGAACAGTTCGCGATGCCGGCGGCCTTGCAGTGGAAGGGGGTCGCGGACCTCATCACGAACGGAATCAGCCGGCTGCCACTCTCGGCGATCTGGGCGATGTGCGTCGCCGCCGTGCTCGCCGTCGTCTTCGAGACGCTGCGCATCCGGACCAAGGGGCGCTTTCCGCTCAGCGCCGTCTCCATCGGGCTTGGCGTGGTGCTGCCGCCGGAGTCGTGCTTCGCGATGTGGGCGGGCGCGATGCTCTTCTGGTGGCAGGGGTCGCGGAATCCGGCGGCCGGCTCACGCGCGCATGCCATCTGGGTGGAGGGCGCCGAGTCTGTCTGCGCGGGGCTGATCTCCGGCGCGGCGTTGGTGGGGATCGGCAACGCGATCCTCAATGCCCTGATGTGACGTCGGCGCGCGCGACGGGGCGGAGGCTCCGTTGCGCACGCCGCTGGTTCGTGTCGGAGATCCGGTCGGTCGTGTCGGGTCAGTCGGGGAGGCGGAGGCGCTCGAGCGTCCCGGTGAGCGTCTCACCCGCCACGTCGACGAAGAGCTGGTCGTCGGTCCGGGTGAGCGACCAGCTGACGCGGCGGTCGAGATGCGCGGCCAGCGCCTCGAGGAGCGCGCGGTCCATCGCGATGACGTCGATCTGCTCCGCCCGGTGAATGGTCTGCCCTTCATAGCCGCGGAAGAGGATGCGCGGTTCCTTGTGCGTGTAGAGCGCGACGCGCGGGCTGGCCTTGCTCGCCTTGTGGAGGCGCGCGGCATCCGGTGCGCCGACCTCGATCCAGCTGCGCCAGGCGCCGGTCAGGTCCTTCACGAGGAGCGGCGGGTCGTCCGGGTCGGAGATGCCCCCCTTGGAGAAGGCGATGCCCTCGGTGTACTCGAGGCAGTACGCCAGCACACGGGTGAGGAGGTAGTCCTCACTCTCGGAGGGATGGCGCGCAGCCTTGATCGCGAGCGTCTCGTACACGCCGCGATCGATATCGCTGAGCGCGACGTCGAAGGTGTAGACGGTGGCGGTGAGGGCCATGCCGGAAGGTAGCGGTGGCCGTCCGGTGTTGGAGGATGCTGGCTCCCGTGCCTCCGGCGGCGTACGATACCGCGATGCGACTTCTCCAGCGCTTCCTCGTGCTCTGTCTCGGCGCGTCGCCCCTCGGCGCGCAGCAGGCCGACCTCCTCGAGCTCACCATCCCCGAGGCCCGGGCGGCCATGGAGACCGGTCGCCTCACCTGCCGCCAGCTCGTGCAGGGATACCTCGACCGGATCGCGGCCTACGACAGCGCTGGCCCGGGGCTGAACGCCATCCAGACCGTGAATCCGCGCGCCCTGCTGGAGGCGGACTCGCTCGATGCGGTGCGACGCGCCCGCGGGCCGATGGGTGCGCTCCACTGCGTCCCCGTACTGCTCAAGGACCAGGTCGAGACGCGTGACATGCCGACCACGTACGGGTCGGCGCTCTTCAAGGACTTCGTGCCGCGGCGCGACGCGACGGTGGTGCAGCGCCTTGAGGCCGCAGGCGCGATCATCCTCGCCAAGACCACGATGGGGGAGTTTGCCTCGCGGTACCTGAGCTCGGCCGCGGGGATCATCCGCAACGCGTACGACCCGACGCGCAACCCGAGCGGATCCTCCGGCGGCACCGGGTCCGGCGTGGCGGCCAACTTCGGGCTCGTCGGGATCGGCGAGGATACCAGCGGGTCGATCCGCGGGCCCGCGGCCGTCAGCAGCCTCGTCGGGCTCCGGCCGACGGTGCCGCTCGTGAGTCGCTTCGGGATGCTCCCGGCGAACCCGACGCAGGATACGATGGGCCCGATGACGCGCACCGTCGCGGACGCCGCGCGCGTCCTCGACGTGATCGCCGGCTACGACCCGAACGACCCGATCACCGCGGCCACCGTCGGCAACATGCCGGCGAGTTACGCCGCGGGTCTCGCGCCCACGGCGCTGCGCGGCGCGCGCATCGGCGTGCTCCGGATGCGCCGCGACTCGAGCGCCACGCCGCGTCCCGCAGCCGTCGGCGACACCGCCGGTGCGCGTCGCGCCGC
>DAISWY010000043.1:2282-12308 GCA_036826135.1 Gemmatimonadaceae bacterium
TACGTGGGGCGCAGCACCTCGGAGGCTGACTACGGCGCGGTGCTGCAGTATCGCGAGGCGCAGCGGGTCGCGCTGCTCAAGGTGATGGCCGACCTGCAACTCGACGCGTTGATCTATGCCACCTACGATGCGCCCCCGGCGGTGATTCCCGCTGATGCGCTCACGAACGCGCGGGCGGTCGATGGCTATGGCCGCGGGGACAACCGCGGACTGAGCCCGTCGCTCGGCTGGCCCGCCCTCACGGTGCCGATGGGGTTCTCCCCCGAGGGGCTCCCGGCAGGACTCGAGTTCCTCGGGCGGCCGTGGAGCGAGGGGAAGCTGCTCGGCTTCGCCTACGCGTACGAGCAGGCGACGCACCATCGCCGGCCGCCGATGACCGTCCCCGCACTCAGCCGCTGATGGCGCGCGGCGCGCGGTAGATCGTCACCGCCGTGTCGCCGAAAACCTTCGTGACGGACCCGGGCGGGAGCGGGTGCGTGCGCGCGTGCTCCACCGCGAGCACCGGGGCGAAGGCCGTCGCCCGCCAGTGGTCGATCACGCGGTCGAGCATGCGTGACTCGTACGGCGGATCCGCGAAGGCGAGGTCGTAGGCGCCGGTCCCCAGTGCGGCGGCGAAGGGGAGCGCATCCCGCTTGAAGGTCCGGGAGCGGTCCTTGAGCCGGAACCGCGTGACGTTCGACTTGAGGGCGGCGAGGCTCGCGGGACGCGTCTCGACGAAGTCGCAGCGCCGCGCGCCACGGGAGATCGCCTCGATCCCGAGCGCTCCGGTCCCCGCGAACAGGTCGAGGACGCTCGCGCCCGCCAGGTCGGCCGCGAGGAGGTCGAGCAGCGCCGCGCGGACCGGCTCCGCCGTCGGGCGGACGCGGAAGTCGTTGGGGGAGGCAAGCGTGCGGCCGGCGAAGGCGCCGGCCACGACCCTCACAGCGACCTCACGGGCGATACCCCGGACCGCGCACCACCTGCCCCGGCTTCGCCCCCGTGTGCGCGCCATCGCGCAGCACGGCGACGCCGTTCACGAACATGTCGCGTACGCCCGTGGAGAGCTGGTGCGGGCGCTCGAAGGTCGCGTGGTCGGTGATGGTCGCGGGGTCGAAGACGATCACGTCGGCCTTGAGCCCCACCTTGAGCACACCGCGGTCGGTGAGCGAGAGGCGTGTGGCCACCGCGGAGGAGGCCTTCCGCACCGCGTCCTCGAGCGTGAGCACCTGCTGCTCGCGGACGTAGCGGGCGAAGACCCGCGGGAAGTTGCCGTAGGCGCGCGGGTGGGTCATCCCGCGCGCGGTCGCCGGGTCCTGCGAGCCGGCATCCGTCCCGAACTTCATCCAGGGCTGACGCAGCTGCAGTCGCATGTTCTCCTCGCTCATCAGGAAGAGGATCTCGCCGAGCCCCAGCTCCTCCTCGACGTTGAGGTCGATGATCGTCTCCGCCCAGTCCTTGCCGAGGGCGGCGCTGATCTCGGCGAGGCGCTTCCCCTCGAAGCGCAGGAGGTGCGGCTTGGTGAAGCCGGTCACCATCACGTTCGCCGGCGTCGCGATCTCGCACAGGTTCTCATAGCCCGCGTCCATCGCGTGCATCTCCGCGACCATCGTCGCGCGGAGGGCCGGATTCCGCAGGTTCTCGAGGAGGCGTCCGCCGGCTGCGTACTTCGGCGGGATGCAGCTTGCGAAGGAGTTCCCGCCCGCCGGGTAGAGGTACATGTTGGCCTGCACGTCCTGCCCGGCCGCGCGTGCGGAATCGATCTTCGCGATGGCCAGCGGCATCTTGGGCCAGTTCCGCGGACCGCTCGCCTTCAAGTGGAAGATCTCAACCGGCACGCCCCCCTCGCGCCCGATCCGGAGCGCCTCGTCGATCGCCTCGAGGAACTTGTCCCCCTCGCTGCGCATGTGCGTGATGTAGACGCCGCCGTAGGGCGCCATCGCACGCGCGGCGTCGGCGAGCTCTTCCGTGGTGGCGTAGGTGTTCGGCGGGTAGATGAGCGCGCTCGCGAGGCCGAAGGCGCCGTCCTCCATCGCACGGGCCATCGCGGCGCGTGCGGTGTCGCGCTCGGCCGGGGAGAGCGGGCCGGCCTCCTCGCCCTTGGCGTAGACGCGGAGCGTCCCGTCGCCGACGAACGACCCGACGTTCTGCGCCGCGCCACGTCCGACCATGTACTCGAGCCAGGCGCCGAAGCCGTGCGGGCCGCGGAAGCGCTCGAGCACACGCCGCGTCGCGGTGTCCGACTCGGCGGCGAGGATGTGGTCGTTGACCGGCCCGAGCGAGGTCCCCTCGCCGTGGATGGCGGTCGTGATCCCCTGCGTCACCATCGAGAGGGCGCGGCCATCGCCGGCCATGTAGTGCGCGATGCTGTGCGCCTGGATGTCGATGAACCCCGGCGCGACGACGAGGCCGGCGGCGTCGACACGCTGGCGGACGGTCGCGGAGCGGAACGCCCCGCGCGGGCCGATCGCCGCGATGCGGTCCCCGCGGATGGCGAGGTCGCCGCGATACCATGCCGCCCCGGTGCCGTCGACGATGCGGCCGTTCTCGATCACGACGTCGAACGGGGCACTGGCGGTCGGGGCGGGGGCGACGCGTGCGCCGGGGGCGCAGGCGGCGGTGACGAGCAGCGAGAGCGCGGCGAGGTGGCGAGTCCGCATCGGGCGGTCCGTGTCGAGGTGAGAGGACGGGTCGGGCAGAACATATCGCGCCGGCGCCGTCGCGGCCCGGTGGGGGTATCGCTGTCGCGGACGGGACAACGCCGGCTGAGGGTGGGGCGTAGAGGCCGTTAGATTCCCTCTGCGCATGCTCTCCCCCCTCCGCTCCTTCGTGTGGCGCTGTGCGGCCGCGCTGACCTTCGTCCCCGTGCTGGCGGTCGGATCACAGGCGACCGCCCCCGACACCTCCCGGCGACTCGAGACGGTGGTGGTGACGGCCTCGCGCGAGCCGCGGAGCCTCACCCGCGTGCCGTTCGCTGTCAGCGTGGTGAGCGTCGACCGCTGGGCCGGCCGCTCAGGGTTCGGCCTCGATCAGGCACTCGCGAACGTGCCTGGCGTCGTGGCGCTGAGCCGGTACGGGACCCACGACATCCGTCTCACCATCCGGGGGTTCGGTGCCCGCGGGGCGGGGGACCGCTCGAATGCCGGCACGTCGCGGGGCATCCGCGTCCTTCTCGACGGCATCCCCGAGACCGAACCGGATGGGCGGACGGCCTTCGACCAGATCGATCTCGCCACGATCGAGCGCATCGAGGTGCTCCGCTCGAACGGGAGCGCGGCGTACGGCAACGCCGCTGGGGGCATCGTCAGCCTCAGTTCGATGCCGACGTTCGATCGTCGGTTCAGCGAAGTGACGACGCAGCGCGGCGGATTCGGGCTGCAGCGGGCGGTCGTCCGTGGGGGCATCGCGCTCGGTGAGGGCAAGGTGTGGGGCGCGCTGACCCGCACCACCTTCGCGGGATGGCGCGATCACTCGGATGCCTCGCGCACCCAGATGGTCGGCGGCGCGATGGCCCCGCTTCCGCACGGGGGGCGTCTCGGGATGCAGGTCGCCGCCGCCGGCAACCTCTTCCGGATCCCCGGGCCGCTCACCCCGGCACAGGTGGATGCGGATCCGTCGCAGGCGAATGCGACCTACGCCGCCAGAGACGAGCGCCGATACAATCGCCTGATGCGCCTTGGCCTGACGCTCGACCAGCCCATCGGCGCGACGCAGGATGTGAGCGCGATGCTGTTCGTGAATCCGAAGGTGCTTCAGCGGTCCGAGCGGAACACATTCCGCGACTTCACGCGGGTGCACACGGGCGGCAGCCTCTCGTGGGGTGGCCGCCTCGAGCGCGGCGGGCTGATGCACCGGATCCGCGTGGGTGGGGACTTCGCGTTTCAGGACGGCGCGATCCAGTTCTACACGCTCGGGCCCGGCGCGACGCGAGGCACCACCCTCACCACGAACAAGGGGGAGGGCGCGCAGAACGCGGGACTCTTCGTGCAGGATGAGATCGGTCTCGGGGAGCGCGTCACGCTCCTGCTCGGCGCCCGGTACGACGACATCGGGTATTTCTACCGGGATTTCATCGCGCCGACGCTCGATGATCGCCGCCGGTTCACGCAGGTCACGCCGCGGGCGGGGCTCTCGTGGCGCATCGGGGGCGGCACCGTCTATGCGAGCTATGGGCGTGGCATCGAGGCGCCGGCGGGGAACGAGACCGATCCCCCCGTCGTCGGTCTCCCGACGCCGGTGACGGCGTTGAATCCCCTGCTCGACCCGATCCTCTCACGCACGGTCGAGGCGGGGATGCGGCGGTATATCGCCTTGGGCGACGGGTCGCTCCGCGGGCTCAGTCTCGATGCGGCGCTCTACCACACGCAGGTCCGCGGTGAGCCGGTGCCGTACAACGGGGGTCGTTTCTATCTCACCGCTGGAGAGGTGACACGTCGTGGGGTCGAGCTCGCGATCGACGCCGAGCTCGCCGCGGGGCTGTCGGCCCGATTCTCCGGCACCTTCTCGCGCAACGTCTACGATCGCTATCGGGTGGATTCGACCTACCTCGGTACCCCCGGCGGGAGCGTAATCCTCGATGGGAATGCCGTGGCGGGGCTGCCCGGGCGCGTGGTCAATGCCGCCCTCGTCTGGCGGCCGCCCCTGCTCCCGTGGCTCGGCGTCGAGGTGGGTGCCCAGCATCTGGGTGACCACGTCGCTGACGATCGCAATCTCGTCCCGGTCCCCGCGTTCACGGTCTACCGTGCCGCCCTCGCGGGAGAGCGTCTCCTGTCGGCCGGGATCAGCGCGCGTGCGACCCTCGCCGTTGAGAACCTCACCGATCGACGCTTCATCGGCAGCGCCTTCATCAATCCGGACTACGCCGCCGGCGCGCCGCTCGTGTACGAGCCCGGGCTGCCGCGGCAGCTGGTCCTCGGCCTGACGTTCCGCCGGGCGCGCTGACCCTGCCTGCGCGTGCGGCTGGCGGACCACGCCGCCACCGGTAGCTTTCCCGGGCAATGGACCCTGTGACCCCGCCCATCCCGACGGACGATCCCGACGAGCTGAAGCGCCGCGAGAAGGACCGCCGGCGGTTGGAAGCCGAGCGCGGGCTGCTCGAGCCCTCGCAGCGCTATCGCGTGATGAACGACGCGATCCGCCAGTCGCAGGACCTCATCGAGCTCGCCGACAAGAAGGTGCGGTTCGCGCTCGTGATCATCAGCGTGCTGAATGGCGTCCTCCTCTTCGTCGCGGTGCAGGCCGGCCCCGGGGTCTTGCCGCGGTTCGGCCTCTGGGGCCGGCTGGTGCAGGTGGAGCTCGCCGCCTACGTGGTGCTGACGTTCTACCACCTCTGGCACGCCATCTCGGTGCTGCGTCCGCGTCTCGCGCCGCCGCCGGCGCCGGAGAGCCTCCCGACCGCTGTCACGCCGGGTGCTTCGGCGCGCGTCCTCTTCTACGGCGACGTGGCCCCGCGGGAGGCCGCGACCGTCCGCCGTCTCTGGGATGAGATGCGGCAGGACAGCATCAACGCGGAGCTCGCGGACCAGCTGCTCATCCTCGGTCGCATCAACCAGGCCAAGTTCGCCGACGTCGCGAAGCTCTATGCGGGCATCCGCCTCCTCGTGATCATCCTCGGGGGGCTCTTGCTGACCGTGGTGGCCGCCGCGCTCCTATGACCGCGGCGGGTCCCCGCTGGGCCGCGACGCTGCAGCGCGTCACTCGGCACTGCTCCGAGGATCTCTTCGGTGGCCCTCGTCCGTGGCGGCTCTCGACGGTCATCAATCTCCAGAAGGGGGGGACGCTTCCGGTCCTCGCGCTGCTGATGTGGTACTATGGCGCGCCGACGCCCGCTGCCTGGACCTATCTGGCCTTGCACGGCGGCTACGGCCTCGTCTGGCTGCTGAAAGATTTCGCTTTTCCAGACCCACGCTGGCGTGTCCCCATCACGGTCGGCGGAGGGCTTGCGGCCTTCGCGCTTGTCCTGGGCCCGTATTGGCTGGCCGGGTGGCTCCTGATCTCGCATCGCGTTGCACCGATCTACCCGCTCCCCTCCAGTGTGTGGCTCGCGGGGTGCGTGCTGCTCTGTCTCCTCGGGAGCGTGCTGATGGTCGTCGCGGACGCCCAGAAGTTCTTCACGCTGCGGGTTCGCCCGGGACTCATCACCGACGGTGTCTACCGATACATCCGACACCCGAACTACCTTGGCGAAATGATGATCTATGGCAGCTTCGCCCTTGTCGCGTGGCATTGGATTCCCGCGGTCGTCCTGCTCTGGGTTTGGGGCGGGGTCTTCGCGGTGAACATGGTGATGAAGGAGGCCTCGCTCGCGCGGCACGCCGGGTGGGCCGCGTACCGTGCCCGCACCTGGTGGCTCATCCCCGGGGTGCTCTGATGCGGCGATGGCTCCTGTGCGCGCTCGCGTTCCTGTTCGCCGCCTGCGATGCGCTGACGTCGCCGGCGTCGGATGCGCCGATGGTCGAGGCCATCCGAATCGACACCACCGTCGCGAACGCCCTCGCGCGTGTCGTGACGGTCCGGTTCTCCCGCCCGGCGCCGGCCCGCGTCACCTGGGGCGCCGAGGGAACGAAGGTGCTCACGCTGGTGAGCGACAGCGTCCTCGCGGAGCATCGGTTCCTCGTGCCACGGCTCCGGCAGCGTCGCACGTACACGCTGGAGGCCGTCGCCGAGGGTGAGGCGTCGGCGCCCGTGGGGCGCACGACCTTCACGATGCCGGCGATGCCGTCGGCGCTCTTCGCCGCGACCTTCACCGCGACCGGGACGCCGAGTCATCCGGTGCAGCTCATCGAGATCGTCGGCGCGAGCGGTGGCCTCGGTGGGCTTCTGATGGTGGAGGATGGCGAGATTGTCGGGCACCTCCCTGTGGTCGGCTCGCTGTTCGGCGCGACGCGTCGTGCGTCGGGGACCTACGTCCTGCTCGATCCGGTGAAGGGACTCGTGGAGCAGCGCATCGATGGAAGCACGGTGCGGACGCTCCCGCATCCCGCGACCGGCGCGCCGACGGCGTACGGCCGAATCCATCACGACGTGATCGCGACCCCGCAGAACACCCTGCTCTTCATCGCGAACGAGACACGCTTGGTCGGCGTCGATTCGGTCGTCGGTGAGGCGCTCTGGGAGTGGGTGCCGGAGACCGGCGCGGTGACGAAGCGCTGGAGCGCGTTCACCGAACTCGACTGGAACACGCTGCGCGGCTCGCGCTCGGTGCCCGGGAACTGGCTGCACGGCAACGCAATCAGCTACGGCCCGCGCGGCAACGTCCTGATGTCGCTGCGGAACGCGGACCACGTGATCTCGATCGCCCCGGACTTCTCGCGGATCGAGTGGCGCCTGGGCGGTCCCACGGGGACGCTTGCCATCGACTCGGCGGATGTCTTCCTTGGACAGCACTACGTGACCGAGCCGACGCCGGGCCGGGTTCTGATCTTCGACAATGGGTGGGAGCGGCCAGGTGTGCCCTATTCCCGTGCCATCGAGTTCGGCATCGATACCATCGCCCGCCGCGCGACGCGCGTCTGGCAGCATCGGCCTGCGCCGGACATCTACGCGGCCCTCGTCGGCTCCGCGCGCCGCACCGACGACGGACGGACCCTGATGCTCTTCGGGATGTTGCAGGGACAGAACGGATCGACGGGGCCGATCACGGCGATCGAAGTGTCGTCCACCGGCGCGGAACGCTGGCGGTTGACCGCCGGTGGCACCCTCACCCGCCTCTACCGGATCACGCCGGTGGATGCCGTGGCGGGGGAGGTTGAGGGGGAGTTCAGAGGCCGGTAGCGGCCCTCACGCGATCGGCTTCGGCGTCGGCAGGTGCACCGTCGGTAGTCCGCGCTCCCGCAGCTGTCCGTTCAGCCGCTCGAGGCCGTCCCCCTCCACCTGCCGCAGTCGCTCAAGCTGGCGCTCGAACTGCCCGTTCAGGGTGTCGTAGATCTCCCCGTGCTGCCGCGTCGGGGCGTACGCCCCCGACTGCACCTGCATGTTCAACGTGATGAGCTTGTTGTAGAGCTTGGTCGGCATGTCGAGCGTGCACTGGTCCACGTGGCACCCGACCTCGTACAACTCCTCCCGCACCGCCTCCAGACGCGCCCGCACCGCCTTGGCCGAATCCACGGCCGGCCCGCCCTCGAGACGACTGATCCGGTCGTCGATCTGTCGCTGGAGGTCCTCCACACGCTTCACGGCATCGCCCACATCGTTCACGCGGTCCACGGCGCGCCGGGCGGCCTGATACTGCGCGACGAGGTCGGCGGTGCTCGAGGTGACGCGTGGGTCGGCGACCACCTGCACGGTCCGCGCCAGTGTGTCCGCCCCCACGGTGAGGCGCACGGTGTACATCCCCGGCGGCACGACGGGGCCCCGCGTCGTGCCATAGTCGATCACCGTGTTCGGCAACTTCCGGATCCCCGGGAGTCGAAGGTTCCACACGAACCGATTGCTCCCGCGGCGCTTTGGCATGATCGAATCCGCCGGCGCGTAGGCGAGGGCGTCGTCGACCTCCGCGGAGTCGGCGGAGGTGAAACGGCGGAGCCGCTCCCCCTGGGCGTCGAAAATCTCGAGCGTGACAGGGCCGCTCGGCACCTCGCGGAGCCAGAAGTCGATGAGCGCGCCCGAGGGCGGGTTCTCCCCAGTACCGTTCCCACCGCTCGCGCCCTCCCAGAGGATTGCACGCGCCGGCTGAAAGAGATGTGCCGCGCGGCGGGTCACGCTGTCGGCGAGCTGCCGGAGCGGCGAGAGGTCATCCAGCACCCAGAACGCGCGACCATGCGTCGCGGCGATCAGGTCGTTCCCGTGCACCTTGAGGTCGCGGACGCTGACCCGCGGCAGGTTGAGCTGGAGCGGCTGCCACGCAGCGCCGTCATCGACGGAGACCCAGACGCCGAGCTCCGTGCCGGCGTACAGGAGCCCGCGCCGCATCGGATCCTCGCGGACCACGCGCGTGTAGGCGTTCCGCGGGATCCCGTTCACGATCCGCGTCCAGGTGCGGCCGTAGTCGCTGCTCTTCCAGAGATACGGGGCGAAGTCGTCCTGCTGATAGCGGTTCGCGGCCACATAGACGGTCGCCGGGTCGAAGGGCGACGGGTCGATGTGTGCGGTGCGCGTGAAGGTCCCATACGCGGGCGGCGTGACATCCTGCCAGGTTGTGCCGCCGTCGCGCGAGACGTGGATCCGGCCGTCGTCCGATCCGGCCCAGAGCACCTGCGGCGTCCGCGGCGACTCGGCGAACGCATAGATCGTGGCGTACCACTCCGCCCCCGTCATCTCGCCGTGGATCGGGCCGCCCGTCCGCTCGAGCGTCATCGGGTCGGCCCGCGTGAGATCGGGGCTGATCCGCTCCCAGCTCGCCCCCTCGGTGCGTGAGCGCCAGACGTGCTGCGAGGTCACGTAGAGGGTGCGCGGATCGTGCCGCGAGACGAGCGCCGGGAAGGTCCACTGGAAGCGCTCACGCACGTCCTTGGCCGCCCAGCCGTCCCAGTTGATCTCGGTCACCGAGATGTCGCGCTCCTGCCGGCTGCGCCGATCGTAGCGCGAGAACTGGCCCAGATAGCAGCCGCCATAGGTCACGTTCGGATCGCGCGGGTCGAACGCGATCGTCGCGTTCTCGCACCCCGCGACCGAGAAGTAGTCGCGGAGCCCGATGCCCCCCTCCTCGCCGCGCGAGGCGATGGAGATCGCCGAGTTGTCCTGCTGTGCGCCGTAGATCCGATACGGAAACTGGTCGTCGGCGTTCACGTGGTAGAACTGCGCCGTCGGCTGCGTGTGCTGGCTCGACCAGGTGGTGCCACGATCGAAGGAAATCGTCGCCCCTCCATCGTTCCCGAGGATCATCCGCGACGGGTTCGCGGGGTCGATCCAGAGGAGATGCTGGTCGCCGTGGGGCGCGTCGAGCTCGGTGAAGGTCTTCCCGCCGTCGATCGACTTGAGCACGCTCAGGTTCATCACGTAGACGGTGTTCTCGTCCGCGGGATCGGCGGTGACGGCTGAGTAGTACCAGCTGCGCACCCACATTCTCGGGTCGTCATTCATCCGCGACCAGGTGGCGCCGGCGTCGTCGGA
>DAISWY010000043.1:12408-17374 GCA_036826135.1 Gemmatimonadaceae bacterium
CCCACATTCTCGGGTCGTCATTCATCCGCGACCAGGTGGCGCCGGCGTCGTCGGATCGGAAGAAGCCGCCGGAGGAATCGGGGGCCTCGATGTTCGCGTAGATCCGGTTCGGGTTCGCGCGCGAGACGTCGAGCCCGATCTTGCCGAGCAGCTTCCGCGGGATACCGGGGTTCTTCGTGAGCTCCGTCCAGGTGTCGCCGCCATCGGTCGTCTTCCAGATCCCGCTACGGCCGCCGCCGGCAAGCATCGACCAGGGTGTCCGCTGGAACTTGTACGTCGAGGCGTAGAGGATGCGCGGGTTCGACGGGTCGATGGTGAGGTCGTTCACCCCTGTGGAGTCGTCGATGAAGAGCACCTTCTTCCAGCTCTTTCCGCCGTCGAGCGTGCGGAAGATGCCGCGCTCGGGATTCGGCCCGAAGGCGTGGCCGATGGCGGAGACGTAGACGCGGTCCGCGTCGCGGGGATCGACGACGATGTCGGTGATCTGGTGCGTCTCGGCGAGGCCGAGCGACTCCCAGGTCGCCCCGGCGTCGGTGGAGCGGTACATCCCCGTGCCGAACGTGAGGTCCTCGCGGAGCTGTGACTCGCCGCTGCCGACGTAGAGGACGTTCGGGTCGCTCGGCGCCACGGTGATCGCACCGACCGACGAGAGGTCGGACTTCCCGTCGGTGAGGTTCTCCCAGCTGATGCCGCCATTGCTGGTGCGCCAGACGCCACCGTTCACCGCCCCCATATAGAAGAGGAACGGCTTCTGCAGGTCGCCGACCACGGCATCCACGCGCCCGCCGCGATACGGGCCGACGTTGCGCCACCGGAGCGCCTTGAGCGCACGATTGGTCGCCGTCGGGGAGGTGTAGAGCGTCGGGTCGTACGCCGGGAGGGTCGGCGCGGCGACCGGTGCGGGCCGCGTGCGCTGGGCCTCGAGCGGCGTGGCCGTCGGCAGCGAGAGCCCGGAGGCGAGGAGCAGGAGGCCAGCGAGGGTCGCCGGACGCGAAGGCAGGGATGAACAGGTCGGCATGCCGATAACTTACGGGCGTGAACACGCCCTCGGGGACTGTCGGGTTGGCCCGCGCCCTCTCGAAGCTCGGCCACTGCTCCCGGGCTGAGGGGGAGCGGTTGATCCGCGCCGGCCGGGTTCGAGTCGCGGGGCAGGTGGTGACCGATCCCCAGCGCCGTGTGCACCCCGAGACCGCGGCGGTCACTGTCGACGGCGTGGCGGTCGATCGGGCGGCGGGTGTCTATCTCGTCCTAAACAAGCCGCGCGGCCTCGTCACCACGCGCGATGACCCGCAGGCCCGAGCGACGGTCTACGACTGTCTTGATGATCCATCGCTCCCGTTCGTGGCTCCGGTGGGCCGGCTCGACAAGGCGAGCGAGGGATTGCTCCTCCTCACCAACGACACCCGATGGGCGGCGCGGCTCACCGACCCCACGTCACACGTCGACAAGACGTACCACGTGCAGGTCGGCGGGCTCCCCGACGAGGCGGTCCTCGCCCGCCTACGCGCGGGGGTCGACGAGCTGGCGACCGGGGAGCGACTCTCCGCCAAGCGCATCGATCTCCTGCGCACCGGCTCGCGCAGCAGCCACTGGCTCGACGTCGTGCTCGATGAGGGGCGCAACCGGCAGATCCGGCGGCTGTTGGCGGTCGAAGGGCTCGAGGTGAAGCGCCTGATCCGCGTCGCCGTCGGCGCACTGGCGCTCGGTGACCTCGCGAAGGGGGCGTGGCGACATCTCACGCCGGACGAGGTCCGCGCGCTCGGCTGAGGGGGCTGCGACGCCGGCGGCCGGGCCGGCAGATCGCGGTGCCGAGTGTCAGGGGACCGGACGAGGACGCGCCGGCTTCGTCCCGTTGAGCCGCGGACGCGGCCCGTTCCCGACGTCCACCGTCAGGTCCTTCAGCATCGACGTGATCCGCGCATAGTGCGGGTAGTCGATGAACTCCGGTTCGTCACTGCGCTGGTGATAATCGCCGTGGAGGCCCGTGAAGAAGAAGGCGATCGGCACGCCCTGGCGCGCGTAGTTGAAGTGGTCGCTGCGCCCGTAGAGGTTGTTGTAGCCCGCCCAGCTGATCGGGTCGTCGAACTTGTAGTCGAGCGCCAGCGGCCGGGCCTGCTTCGCGTTGCTGGCCTGCACCTGCTCGCCGAGGTCTTTCGAGTCGAAGAACGACCCGATCACCCCGACGAAGTCGTCACCGCCGCCGGGAAGGTCCTCGGCGCGTCCGCGGCCGATCATATCGATGTTGATCTGCGCCACGACGGAGTCGAGCGGGACCGTGGGGTTCCGCGTGAAGAAGGCCGAGCCGACCAGGCCGCCCTCCTCACCCGTGTGCCAGATGAACAGGGTGGAGCGCTTGGGCTTCACCGGCATCGCGGCGATCGCCTCGGCGATCTCGAGGACCGCCATCGAACCCGAGCCGTCGTCGTCCGCCCCGTTGTTGATCGAGTCGAGCCGCGGCGTCGGGTAGCGGCGTCGGATGCTGTCCATGTTCACGCGGAACTGGGAGAGCACCTCGATCGTCGGCTGCCGCATCCCGTTGGCGATCATCCATCGCATCCGCAGGTCGTTGAACGCCTTGAGCGAGTCCTTGTCGACCGGGGTGGTGAAGCCGACGTGGTCGTTATGCGCTCCGATCGCGACATACTGCCGTGCGAGCGTCGGATCGCTGCCGGGGATGATTCCCACCACGTTGCGGCCGAACTCCGAAGGCAGCTCGACGAAGTCGAGCGCCGCGTTCACGGTGCCACCGGTCGTGCCGGGGGCGACCCCCTCGAAGCTCGTCCGGGAGAAGAGCGCCGCAGCCGCAGCGCGGGTGATCCGGAACTGCGCCTGCGGCTGCAGCTGCGCGATCTGCTGCCGCAGCAGGGCGAGCGAATCGACGGCCGCGCCGGCCGGCGTCGGGGCGCCACGCGGCGCCGGGGTGATCGTCGCGATGGTGGGCTCGTTGATCGCCGCGCGCTGCGCGGGCGGGAGCTCGTCGAGATCGATGACGGCGACCGCGGCCGCGGCGTCGAAGCGACCGGCTGTGGTCGGGCCGGCACGCCCGCCGAACGCGACGCCGCCGGCCCCGCTGCGGCGCCCCGGCGCGGGGAGGAGCACCACGAACTTCCCGGCCGCCGCGGCCGCGGAGATCTGCGTGGTGGTGTCGCCCTGCGTCCCACCGAAGATCACCGTCGCGTCGGCGACCGGCCGTGGCGCGCGCGCGCCCGGCACCGCCACAACGTCGGCGTTCCACGCGAGCGGATTTCCGTTCACCGTCACACGTGAGTTTGGCGTGAAGCGGCGCAGGTGATACGGCAGCACCTGGAAGTAGGTGCCATGGTCGCCCGCGGGGAGGACGCCGAGCCGCCGCAGCTCCGCGGCGATGTAGTCGGTCCCCTTCCGGTTGCCGACGCGACCGACCTGCCGCCCCTGCATCGAATCGTCCGCGAACTGATAGAGCCGGATCTGGAGGTCGCGCACCGTGATGCCGGGCGCGGTGGGCGCCGGCCGCACGCGCGCGGGATTGCCGTAGCGGTTCACCCCCTGCGCCTGGGCGACGCGGGGCGTGGTCGCGGCGAGGCACATCGAGAGGAGAGCGGGGACGAGAACGAGACGGTGCGTCATCTGGAGCTCCACGGGTCGAAAACGAGTAGCTGATCTACGCGGTTGCGGCGCGGGACGTTCACCACGCCGACGGGCGTCGATGGGTGTCAACCTATCGAACGTGATCAGGCGCTGCCGACTCCCGCCCGCCGCCTGATCAACTGTGGAACGTGTAATCCTCGGTGCGGACATGCTGCAGCGCTCGGCGGTACCGCCCGACGCCGAACGGCCAGAGGGTGCTGTTGCGCCCGGTGCGATCGAGGTACCAGCTCGCGCAGCCGCCGGCCTGCCAGACGGTGTTTCGATGCGATGTATCGAGCCATCGAACGTAGCGCGCCTGTGCCGCGGCGGTCGGCGCGACGGCGCGCGCCCCCCGCGACTGACACGCCGCCAGTACACCGAGGATCTGCGCGAACTGCGCCTCGAACATCATCAGCACCGAGGAGTGTCCGAGCCCGGTGTTCGGCCCGTTGAGGAGGAAGAGGTTCGGGAAGCCGGCGACGGCGCAACCGAGGTACGCCTGCGGGCTCCCCGCCCAGACGTCGGCGAGGGAGTTGCCCTCGGTGCCCATGACGTACGGCGCGAGCGGCGGATCGGTCGGGCGGAACCCCGTGGCAAGGACGAGGACGTCGAGCTGGTGTCGCGTGCCGTCGACGGTCTCGAAGCCGTCGGGGAGGATGCGGCGGATCCTCCCTGTCTCGAGCGTGACGTTCGGCCGCGTCATCGCGGGGTAGAAATCATCGGAGAGCAGGAGGCGCTTGCACCCGATGCCGTAGGTGGGTCGGAGGCGCGCGCGGAGCTCAGGGTCGCGCACCTGAAGGCGCAGGTGCAGCCCGATCACCGCCTCCGCCACCCGTCGCAGCGTGGCGTGCCGGAACGGGAGGAAGAGCACTTCGTGGCGGATGTACTGTGCCAGGCGCGCAAGTCGCTGTGTCCACGGCCACCGCGCGTACCGGGCGCGCGTTCGCGCGGGAATCGCACGGTCCCACCGCGGCATCACCCACGGGGCGGTGCGCTGCGCCACCACGAGCTGCGCCACGCGGGGCTGGATCGCGGGGATCACCTGGATTGCGGAGGCCCCGGTGCCGATGATGCCCACCCGCCGTCCCTCGAGCGGGACCGAGGCATCCCAGGTCGCGGTGTGGAGCATCGGACCCGCGAAGGTGTCGAGTCCGTCGATCGCGGGCCGCACGGGATCGCTCAGCGCACCAGTGGCGAGGATCAGCGTCTCCGCGGTCCACGTCCCGGTCGACGTCGTGACCACCCAGCGCGCGGCCGCCCCGTCCCAGCGGGCGGAGCGCACCTCCTCGCCGAACCGGATACGCTCCGTCACCTGATGCGCCTCCGCCATCCTGACCAGATACGCCTCGATCTCCGGCTG
>DAISWY010000044.1:0-17370 GCA_036826135.1 Gemmatimonadaceae bacterium
GCGGGGGCCGCAGCCGGCGCCGGTGGGGGCACCTCAGGGGGCTTCGGCTTCGGTGGCTCCGGCGGCTTCTCCACCGGCGTCGGGACCGGCGCGGGGACGGGGGCCGGCGCCACCTGGAAGTAGGTGATCCGCTCCGGGATGACCCGCTCGGCACCAGACCCCCGGTTGCCCCCGCCCCCACCGCCCGCCGGCGTGTCTCCCCCGGCGCCCTCGGAGAACGGAAGGTCCAACTGCGACGCGATCACCGGCGGCAGGAAGACGGCGAGCACGAGCGCCAGGTGGAGGAGGAACGACAGCAGAGCCGCGCCGGTGCTCCGGCGCGGGCGGCGTGGCCCGGCGATGGGGCGGTAGGCCGGGCGTGGGCGACCGGCGGCGTCGAGCGGAGTGGGCGGCATGCGTGGATGAAAAATGATACGGCGGACGAACCAGAAAAGGTTCGTCCGCCGTCACATCTCCGGAGGTCGGACCTCCAGGAGGGGCTCGATCAGGCCGGCGGGACGCCGATGACGCGGACGCCTGCCCCGCGAGCGATGTCCATCGCCCGGATGATCGCCTGGAACTCGGCCTTCGGATCACCCTTGACGAAGATGATCTTCTCCGGCCGCGGGTCGTAGATGTCCTTCAGGAACTTCGGCAACGACGCCGAGTCGACGGGCTCCCGGTTGACCGCGTACGTGCCGTTCGCGAAGACCTCGAGGACGATCTGGTTCGAGGCCGAGTTCGCGGTGGCGACCGCCGGGGTCGGATCCGGCAGCTGGATGTCGATCGCCTTCCGGACCTGCTGCACGAGGATGAAGATCACGAGCAGCACGAGCATGATGTCGATCATCGGCACGACATTCGGCTCGTTGTTCAGCCCACCGCTGTTGCCTACGCTGGCTCCCATGGGGTCTCCTCAGGGATTCTCCGCGGAGGCTTCACCCTCCGCGGTGGGTGAGCCGACCTGGTCGGTGATCGCCGCGACGACGCGGACGCCGCTGCGGGAGGCGATGTTCCACGCCTGCTGGACGACCTCGTACGGGAGGCCCGAGTGGGCCTTCAGGTAGAGGATCGCATCGCCGCGGGTCGCATAGATCCGCGAGAGGCTGTCGCCCAGCGAGGCGTTCTCAATCTTCTTCTTGTTGAGGAAGTACTGCCCGAACCGGTCGATGCCGAGCACCTGGTCCGTCTCCTCCTCCGGGTGAGGCTTCAGGTTCGAACCCTTCGGCGGCTCGGCGGAGAAACCCGCCGCGATCGCCGGGGTCACGACCATGAAGATCACCAGCAGCACGAGCATGACGTCGATCATGGGGACGACATTCGGCTCAGCCTTGACGCCGCCCCCTGTTCCCACCGATGCACCCATCGTGAAACCCTCCTCAGGGGTGGTGGGGACGCCTTACTGCGAGATCGGGGCCGACCCGCCGGTGGCCTTGGTGCTGAACTCGCGGGTGAAGCGCGACCGGCCGAACTCGCCCGACATCCCACGGATGAGATAGTCGATCACGTACTTCGAGATGTGCGTCATCTCGGCCGTGAGGTTCTCGATCTTCGTCTGGAAGTAGTTGTAGAACCACACCGCCGGGATGGCGACGCCGAGGCCGAGGCCCGTGGCGATAAGCGCTTCGGCGATCGGGACGATGATCTCGTTGATGCCCGAGCTGCCCGAGGCACCCATCTTGGAGAAGGCGTTGATGATGCCGACGACGGTGCCGAGGAGGCCGACGAACGGCGCCGTCGAGCCGACCGTCGCGACGACGGCGAGGCCGCGCTTCATCTCGACGATCTCCTGCAGCATCTCACGCTCGACCGCGCGCTCGACCGAATTGATGTCCGACACGGTGACCGAACCGTCGAGGAGGAGGGGCTTCACCTCGCCGAGGGCGGCGCCGAGCACCTTCGCGACGTGCGACTTCTTGTACTGGTCGGCGAGGTCAATCGCCTCGCTGAGCTTGTCCTCGGTGAGGAACTGGTCGAACTCGGGGGCGAACTTCTTCGTCTCCGCCGCGGCCTTGCGCATCGCGTTCCACTTGCCGACGGCGACCGTCAGCGACCAGAAGGACATGCTGAGCATGAGGACCCAGATGCCCTTGGCGAAGAGCGGGCTCTCCTGGAAGATCTCGGCGAGGTTCATTTCCATGACTGCGATTCTCCTGACGTGCCTGGGTGGGAACGGTGGATGATTACCGCTGGAGGGCGAACACGAACGGCTGCTGCACCAACTGCTTCACCTTCCGCCCGCCGACCTCGGCGGGCATGAACCGCATCGCGGGCAGCGCGGCACGGAGCGACGCCGCGAACAGCTCGTGCGAGGTGCGGATGACCTTGTACGAGCTGATGTCGACACGCCCGAGGGTGTCCACGACGAACTGCGCGAGGACCTCGCCCTCAACGCCCGCCGAGCGGAGGATGTCCGGGTACCGCGGCGCCCCCGTCCCGGGGATCGGCGCGACCGGCTTCTCGACCTGGAAGTCGAAGTAGGCCTGGTCCGCGTTCGGGGCGACCACGCCGCCCACGACGCCCGTGGCCACACCGCCGGCGACGCCGCGACCGGAGAAGTCCGCCTCGTTGGTCACCTTCGCGTTCAGGTCGATTTCCGGAATCACGTCCGGGATCTCGACCGGCGCGGTCAGGACCTGGAATCCCTTCGCGAGGGGCGGCGCCGCGACGTCCGGCGGCGGCTCCTCGGGCTTCGGTTCCTCCTCCTTCTTCTCCTCCTCGACCACGAACTCCGTCACGGCCTCAACCGTCTCCGCCACGGCCTCGCCAACGTGCTTCGTCGCGATGACCGAGCCGACCACGATGAGGGCGTGAATCACGATCGACGCGAAGGTCGACCCGATCCCCTTGTTCTTCCGGGTTCCCGTCTCGATGAGTCTCAGTGCCACTCTTCCATCTCCGATGAAAAAAGTGCCCGCCGTCACCGCTCTCGGTGCCGACGGGGCAGAACATACGACGGCCTCCCCTACGGGGTAATGACGAAAAGATTAGGATTTCATTAACGCTGCGTGAGACTTCCCTTACGACCGCGGCGGTACCCCATCGCCGCGGGGCTCGAGCGGCAGCGACACCGTGAAGGTGGTGCCCCGTCCCGGGCGCGACGCGACGGTGATCGTCCCCCCGTGCGCGTGCGCGATCCACTCGGCGATCGAGAGCCCGAGGCCGAACCCGCCGCGTTCCCCAGCCCGCGATCGGGATCGGTCGGCACGCCAGAACCGCTCGAAGATGAACGGGAGGTCGGGCGCCGCGATCCCCACCCCCGTGTCGTCCACGACGATCGCCGCCTCCTCCCCACGTCGCGACAGGCCGATCGCGACGCGCCCACCAGCCGGGGTGTACTTCACGGCGTTGGTCACCAGGTTCAGCCCGAGCTGCCGGAGCCGCGTCGCTTCACCCGGCACCGTCAGCGATTCGGTCCCCGTCAGCACCACGGTGACGCCCGCCTCCTCGCCGAGGATCCCCGCCGTCTCGTAGAGCTCGAGGACCAAGGGCTCGAGCGCCACCGGCTCCCGATGGAGGTCGTACCGCCCCTCATCGGCACGCGCGAGGGTGAGCAGCGACTCCACGAGGTCCGTCATTCGCGCGGTCTCTGCCAGTGCATCCTCGATCGGCGCGAGCTGCTCGGGCGGGACCTGCGCCGTCGTCATCGTCCGCTCGAGATGCGCCCGCAGCACGGCGAGCGGCGTCTTGAGTTCGTGGCTCGCATCGGCGGTGAATCGGCGCAGGGCGGCGAACGAGGCCTCGATGCGCGCGATCATCGCATTGATCGTCTCCGCGAGCCGGTCGACCTCCTCGATCCCCTCCTCCTCACGGACCCGGCGATGCAACGACCGTCCGTGCTGGATCGCCTCGAGGCTCCCCGCGAGCCGTTCCAACGGGTGCAGGCTCGCGCCGATCACCCCCCAGGCGATGACCCCGGAAATGAGGGCGAGCAATCCGATCGCGACGAGCAGCGGCCCGAAGCCGTCGAGCCGGGTGAGGGCCAGCGGCTCCTGCGAGCGCCCCGCGATGACGCGAAGCGGCGCCCCGGCCGTCCCCAGCGCCAGCGGCTCCTCCTCGCCGCGGAGCCGCACGAAGACCGTCTCGGTCGAGAGGCGGACCTCGGCCGCGGGGCGCGCGGGTGTGAGCAGCGTCGTCGCGGCGGCGACGAGGGTCGCACGGTCGCGTCCGGCCAACCGGCGGACCGCCTCGCTCTCGTAGAGGACCGCGTTCCCGTCGGCGACGAGGAGGTACCCGGGGAGCGCGGAGAGCGTCCGCGCGACGGCTGGCGAGAGCGCGGGCGGCGCGGCGCTGTCGGAGGTGACGACAATGCCGGCGAAGCGTCCCGTCCCCGCCTGCGCGAGGACGCGTGCCGCGACCGTGGCCGCCTCATCGACGCGCTGCTGGAGGGCGCGCCGCGCCGCGGTCCGTTCGGAGCCAAGCAGCACCGCGACCAGCGCGACGCTCGTCGCCAGTCCTCCGACGACGTGGGCCCGCGTCAGCTGCCGTCGGAGACTCGTCACGCCCCTACCCCTTCAGCACGTAACCGACGCCGCGGACCGTCGTGATCAGCTTCCGCTCCGACCCGGCGTCGACCTTCTTGCGCAGGTGGGTGATCACCACGTCGACGATGTTCGTCCCGGGATCGAAGTGATACCCCCAGGCGTATTCCGTGATCAGGGTGCGACTCATCACGCGGCCGGCGTGCCGAGCGAGGTACTCGAGCACGAGGAACTCCTTCGGCGTCAGGTCGATCCGGCGCCCCCCACGCGCGACCTCCCGCGCGTCGAGGTCGATGACGAGGTCGGCCACGATGATGCGCGGTGAGACGATCGCGCGCGGCCGTCGCACCAGCGCCTCCGCGCGCGCGAGCAGCTCCTCGAAGGCGAAGGGCTTCGTCACGTAGTCATCCGCCCCCGCCCGGAGGGTCTCCACCTTCGCGTCGACGGCGTCCTGCGCGGTGAGCACGAGCACCGGTGTCTCGATGCCCCGCTGTCTGAGCGCACGCAGCACCTCGACCCCGCTCCGCCCTGGGAGTCGCAGGTCGAGCACGATCAAGTCGTAGGGCTGCGAGCGCGCGAGGCCCTCGCCCGTATCGCCATCAGCGACCAGATCGACAGTCCACCGATGCTCCTCGAGCCCGCGGGTGACGAACTGCCCGACGGTCGGGTCATCCTCGATGACGAGGACCTTCATGCGCCCACCACCGGCAGGATCACGCGAAAGGTCGTGCCACGCCCCTCGACGCTCTCCACCTCGATCCGCCCGCCGTGCTCCTGCACGATGGCGTAGCAGATCGAGAGCCCGAGCCCCGTCCCTTCCCCCGGCGCTTTCGTCGTGTAGAACGGCTCGAAGATGCGGTCGAGCTCGGAGCGCGCGATCCCCTTCCCGTCATCCGTCACCGCGATCGTGACGCTCGGCGCGGCGTCGCCGCCCGAGGTCGTCGCCACCTCGACCGTCCCCTGCTCGCCGATGGCATCGCTCGCGTTGATGAGGAGCGCCATCAGCACCTGCACGAGCTGCTCGCTGTTCGCGTTCGGGACGCGACCCACCATCGGATCGAGCCGCGTCCGCACGGCGAGCCGGCGGAAACGCACATGGTGCTGGAGCAGGAACAGGGTCTGCTCCACCACTTCGCTCGGATGCACCCGCTCGCGCCGCGGATGGCTGGGCCGGCTGAAATCGAGGAGCCCGTCGACGATCCGCTTGCTCCGCTGCACCTCGTTATCGATGATCTCGAGGTACCCGTCGGTCTCCGGGGCCACCGACACCCCGGCGGCGCGGAGATCGTCCATCCGGTAGCCGAGCGACTCGGCGCAGGCGGCGATCGTCGCGAGCGGATTGTTGATCTCGTGCATCACGCCGGCCACCAGTTGGCCGATCGCCGCAAGTTTCTCCGCCTGCGAGTAGCGCTCCTGCGCCTGCGACCAGTCGGTGATGTCCTCGCCGATGGTGATCGCGTGGGTCACCGTCGCGCCCGCCGTGCGCATCGGGATGCGGGTGATGCGGAAGGTCCGCGGCTCCCCGCGGATGGTGCGCTCCTGCCGGACCTCCACGAGCCGCCCCGTCTCGAAGACCTGTTCGAGCTCGGCGCGCAGCGCCTCCGCTTCCCGCGCGGAGACGAGTGAGCCGATCTCCTGCCCGAGGGCGGCCTCCCGCGTCACCTCGGCCAGACCGATCGCCCCGAGGCCATTCCAGCTCTGGACCCGCAGGGCCCGGTCGACGACGAAGAGACCGACGGGGAGGGAATCGAGAATCGTCTCCATGAACCGACGCCCCCGCTCGATCTCATCGGCGCGGTCGGCCACGACCTCCTCCAGCTGACGGGAACGCTCGGTGTGCGTGAGCTCCAGCGCCAGCAGGCTTGTCACCGCAGAGACGAGGAGCCGCTCCTCGGGTTCCGTCGGGCGACCGAGCCGCGCGACCAGCGCCCCGAGGGTGCGATCGCCACGCACGATGCCCGTCACCTCCACCCCGGGCGTCCGGGGCAGGTGCTCCCCGCCCGGTAGGTGGGCCCGGAGCTCCGCTTCCGCCGTGCGGATCACCCCATCGCTCCAGCGTCGGACCATCCCGCTCGGCGTGTACAACCAGACGGAGAGCTCGGACGCCCCCAAGGTCTGCCGGATGGTGGCGAGGATGCGGTCGATCCCCGCCTCACCACCCCGGGCCGCGGCGAGCTGCGTCGTCACCCAGACGAGTGAGACGAGCGCGCGGTCCGCGCGCGCGCCGTCGCGCTCGTCCGGGACGACGGCCGTGCTCACGCCCCGAGCTTCGCGATCTCTTCGAGGATCTCGGCGTTCTCCCGGCGCGTGCCGGGCGTCGCCTCGACGAACGACCAGCGCACCACCCCCGCCTTGTCGATCAGGAAGTACGCACGGGTCGAGAAGAAGCGCTCCTCGAGCAGCGTTCCGTAGGCACGCGACACCTCGCGCCGGAAATCCGAGGCGAGCTCCACCCGCATCGCATGTTTCGCCTTGAATTCCTTGAGGGAGGGGACGGCATCGACGCTGATGGGCACGACGGCCACATCCCGAGAGGCGAAGGCGTCGAAGTCCTCGCCGAAGGCGCACATCTCCGCGGTGCAGACGCCGGTGAATGCCAGCGGGAAGAAGGCGAGCAGCACATGCTGCCGCCCGCGGAACGCGGAGAGGGTGACCGGGCCACCGGTCGACTCGAGGGTGAAGTCCGGCGCGACGGCACCGATGGCGGGAATGGACATGGATGACGGACGCGGCGGATGGAGGAGTGAATGGACGCGGATGGAGCGTGCCGGGATCGAACCGGCGACCCCCTGCTTGCAAAGCAGGTGCTCTCCCAGCTGAGCTAACGCCCCTCAGGCGGGGGAGTACCCCCGCCACCGTGAAAACTATACCCGCAGCGCTCCCTGCGGGGGCTGGCGGCGGCCGCCGATCCTGCCCGGCGCCCGCGGCGCCAACGGCGACGACGGCGACGACGGCGACGACGGCGACGACGGCGCGTTATCGGCGAGACGAAGGGCCGGAGCCCCGATTGTCCGGTAACGGGGCGCCTCCGCATCCTCTTCCCGTGCCCTCAGTCTCGTCACCTCGGCCTACGGAATCCCCGTCGCGCCTTCTCGTCGCCCTGCTCTTCCTCGGCGCGTGCGCAGCGCCACGGCTCCCTTACCGGACTGTCACGGTCATGCATCCCCGCCACGAGGCGTGGGAGCAGAACCGCACGGCCCTCGTTGAGATTTCTGGGGTGGCCCCTCGATCGGCCGCCCCGGGGAGCATCGAACAGCTTCGCCAGGCCGTCGCGTCGGCAGTCGCGGGAAGCGGCCTCTTCAGCAGTTCCTCGGACCGCCAGGCACAGGACGGGTACGTCATCTCGCTCACGTTCCTGGCGTGGCCCACAGCGCCGGGGCCGATCGGGTCGGCCACTCGGGAGGTCGACCGGCTTGAGGCACACGTCAAGGTCGTCGACGCCCGGCAGCAGCTTATTGTCACGAGCTTTCTCATCCTCATCCGAACCGATGCTGCGGGTGTCGAGCGGGCCGCGGGCCGCCTCGCAGAGCAAGTGCTTGCGGGCCTGCGAATGCAGCACACGGCCGATGAGGATCGGGCAGAATCAGCGCCACGAATCTGACGCGAGATGGCACCACACCGAACGGACAGGGGGGGGCACCCAAGCGGACGCCCCCCCCTGACTCACATCCCGCCCCACCAGACGACGATCACTCGTGCGCCGGCAGCGGCTCCATCGTCACCGGGTCGCATGGCACCTGCACCTCGTCCCGGTACTTCGAGGTCATCAGGAAGACCCGCGCCTTCGGGAACGCGTCCATGAACTGGAAGTAGCTCCAGGCGAAGAGCCCGAGGAACCCGAGGAAGATCCCGATCTCCCAGATCCCCAGCGGCGCCGCGTCCACCCGCGTGCCGTAGATCGAGGGATAGATCTCCGTGTACCGCGAGAACCAGAGCCCGAGGAACGAGCAGCAGGCGAAGAGGATCATCGTCGGCGAATAGACCTTCGCCTTCACGGACAGCAACCCGAAGAAGGGAACCAGGAAGGTCAGGATCGCCGCGAGCATCGTCGTGGTCGTCCACGCCCCGGTCAGCCGGAGCGTGAAGAAGTGCGTCTCCTCCGCAAGGTTCCCGTACCAGATGATCAGGAACTGCGAGAAGGTCAGGTAGCCCCAGAACGCGGTGAAGGCGAAGCAGAGCTTCCCAACGTCATGGTAGTGCTTCTCCGTGATCAGCTCCGGGAGCTCGGCGAACTGCCCCTTCCACCAGCGGAGCAGGATCGCGAAGAGCATCAGCGACACGAGCCAGCCGCCCATGAAGACCTGCCAGCCGTACATCGTGCTGAAGAAGTGGTAGTCGAGCGACATCGAGTGGTCCCACGCGAGGACGCACCAGCCGAACCCGAACACCAGCGCCATCGCCACGGCGAGCTTCCCCTGCAGGGAGTGCGTGGAGTGCAGCTCGCGCCGCTCCTCACCGAACCCCGCGCGCATCTTCGCGCGGATCCCGGCCGCCCACGAGGCACCGAACTCCGGCGTCACGCCGACGTCGAGCCGGAGCGAGGTATAGACATACCAAACCTGCAGGAGGAGGATCGCCCCGAAGGCGATGACCGACCGGCCATAGAAGAAGCCGTGTGCGAACCAGGTCTCCTTCTCCGGAATCAGCTCACCGGTGCCGACGAGATCCCACCAAGGATACAGGTGCGACTTGCCGCCGAAGGTGATGATCAGCAGGCCCACCGCCGCGAAGGGCAGGAAGGCAACGAACCCTTCAAGGAACCGGATGACGCCGCGCGACCACCGGGCGGTCACGATCCGCTGCACGGCGACGAACATCACGCCCGCCGAGGCGATCGTGGTGAAGAAGAGCCAGTTGACGAGGAACGCCTGCCAGGCACGGTCGTTGCCCGTGACCGCGCCGGCGACGAAGAGCCCCATCCCGAAGACGGCGAGCCCGAGGGCCGCCTTCTTCAGAGACTCGGGGATCGTCTTCGTCTTCAGGACGTCGACGAGCTGCTCGCGCGGCGGCGAGTAGTGGTACTGGCCGCTCATTGATGACCTCCGTTGTGCCCGCCCTCGGCCTTCGCCGGGGCCTCGTGCGACTCACCGTGAGACTCCGACGACGCCGCCTTCGGCGTCATCCCCGAAATGCTCGGCTTCCGGAACGCGGACGGGACCGTCGGCCCGACCACCGAGTGGCCCGGGTAGGCGCTCGCCTGCCCGGGGAACCCGACCGGACCGGTGGCCACCGGGAACCGTCCCTGCAGGCCACGCACATAGTTGACCACATCCCACCGCATCGCCTCGGGGATGCGGTTGGCCGAGGGCATCAGCCCGCGCCCATTCCGCAGCATCCCGAAGAGGTAGCCGTCAGTACGACCGCGCGCCGACTCCGTGAGGAGGCTCGGGGCGAACGCGTAGGCCGGGTTCAGCTGCGCGAGGCCGCCCTTCCCGTCGCCGAGGTCGCCGTGGCAAACGGCGCAGTTGATCTGGTAGAGCTTCTGCCCGTTCTCGAGGGACCGGACATCGGCGGCTGTCGGGTTCTGGAGCCCCGACATCGAGTCGATCACCTGCGGCAGCGGCTGGTACGAGACCTGCCACGAGGTGAGCGCGACACCGGTGACGGGAACCGAGCCGGCGGGATTCCCGCGGGACGGCGTCTTCTCAGCGGTCGCGGTGTCGAACGTGGCGAGCTGCCACGGGCCCACCGTGGGCTGTTGCTTCATGTCGGTCAGCCACTCCTCCTGGGTGCAGGCCCCGAGGAGGAGGGGGAGGGCGACGACGAGCGCCGCGCGACGACGGAGACGATCAGCGCTCACCGCGCACCTCCACCGCCCCGTGGCGGCGCAGGATGGCCTCGGCCTCGGCCTGACGCTCCGGGGCGCATTCGCAGAAGATGCCATAGCTGCCGTGGCTGAAGCGGGGATCGTAGCCGACGGTCATCGTCAGCCGCGGAATCCCCGCGAGGAAGAACATCCCGAAGACGGTCGAGAGGGCCCCGACCATCACCATCACCTCGAACCCGAACACCACGTACGGCAGCCAGGTCGAGATGGCCTTGCCGCCCACGACGAGCGGCCAGTAGTTCGAGCCCCAGATCGCGACCCAGAAGCCGAAGATCACGCCCGAGAGGGCGCCGACCAACGTGAACTTCCGCACCGCGCTCATCGGCGGGTGCACCGCGTGCTCGAGCTCATGCCGCGGGGTCGGCGAGAAGACCGTGAGGTCCCCCACCTTTCCCTTCTTCAGATCTTCGATCGCGGCGACGGTGGCGTCGAGTTCCGCGAAGACTCCGAGCATCCCGCGCATCTCAGTGCCCCCCGTGCCCGTGGGTGTGCTTCATCTTCGGCGGGATGATCTCCTTGATCTCCGCCAGCGCCATCACCGGCAGCTGCTTGATGAAGAGGAGGAACCACATGAAGAACCAGCCGAACGACCCGATCAGGAGGCCGTAGTCGACCCAGGTCGGCACGTAGCTCGACCACTGCCACGGCTCCACGTCGTGCGAGAGCGACGGCACCACGATCACGAACCGCTCGAACCACATCCCGATATTGATGAAGATCGAGAGGATCCAGAGCCACGTCGGATTCCGCCGGAGCTTCTGCGAGAAGAGCGAGAGCGGGAGGATCATGTTGCAGGTGAGCATGATCCACGCGGCCCACCACCACTGGCCGAAGACGCGATTCCAGAAGTAGTCCTGCTCGTACTGGACGCCACCGTACCAGGCGATGAAGAACTCGATCAGGTAGGCGAGCCCGACGGCGAGCGAGGTGAAGAGCACCAGCTTCGCCGAGGCGTCGAGGTGGTTCAGCGTCACGTAGTGCCGGAGCCCGAACCAGCGGCGCATCGGGATGATGATCGTCCACACCATCGCGAAGCCGGAGAAGATCGCGCCGGCGACGAAGTAGGGCGGGAAGATCGTCGTGTGCCAGCCCGGCACGATGCCCATCGCGAAGTCGAACGACACCACCGAGTGCACCGAGAGCACGAGCGGCGTCGAGAACGCGGCGAGGAACAGGTAGGCGCGGGCGAAGTGCCGCCACTCGCGCTCGGTGTTCCGCCAGCCGAAGGAGAGGACGCCGAGGATGCGGCGCCGGATCGGGTTCGTCTCACGGTCGCGGAGGACCGCGATGTCCGGGATGAGCCCGACGAAGAGGAAGGTCGTGGAGATCGTGAGGTACGTCGTGATGGCGAAGACGTCCCAGACGAGCGGCGACTTGAAGTTCGGCCAGATCAAGCGCCAGTTCGGATACGGGATCAGCCAGAAGAACTTCCACGGGCGCCCGATGTGGATGATCGGGAAGAGCCCCGCCGTCATCACCGCGAAGACCGTCATCGCCTCGGCGGCGCGGTAGATCGTGGTCCGGAAGCCGGCGCGGAAGAGGTAGAGCACCGCCGAGATCAGCGTGCCCGCGTGACCGATACCGACCCAGAACACGAACGTGATGATGTAGACGCCCCACATCACCGGGGGGTTGTAGCCGGCGACGCCGAGCCCCTGGTGGATCTGGTAGATCCAGGAGAAGGCGCCGAGCCCGAGGCAGGCGAGCGCGAGGAGCAGGGCGCCGAACCAGGCCTTCGTGGGCTGCAGGATCGACAGGATCTCGTTGTCGACCTGCTCGTAGCTGGTGACCGCGGGGAGCTGGATGTCGGCCGACGCGATGTTCGGACGGCGCGGCTCGTCGGGGTGCGCGAGGGTGGCCATGGGTCGCGCCTCCTTATGCCGTGGCCGACGCCGTCGGCGCCGGATGGTTGACCTTCTGGAGGTACACCACCGCGGTGTACGTATTGAGCTCCTCGAACACGTGGTACGCGCGGCGATCCTTCACCCACTGCGCCACCGACCACTGGTCGTCGGCGGCGTCGCCGAAGACGATCGCCCGAGACGGGCAGGCCTGGGCGCAGGCGGTCGTGAACTCGTCCGGGCGCAGCCCGTCGATCCGCACGCCATCCTCGCCGACCGAGGCACGCTGCTCGAGCGCGGCGCGGTTCTCGGCCTCCTTGATGCGCTGCACGCAGAACGTGCACTTCTCCATGATGCCCTTCTGCCGCACGGTCACGTCCGGGTTGAGCTGCCAGTGCAGCGGCTCCGGGAACGCGTACTGCGTGCGCGACGGGTCGCCGTACCCGAACCAGTTGTAGTAGCGGACCTTGTACGGGCAGTTGTTCGAGCAGTAGCGCGTGCCGACGCAGCGGTTGTAGACCTGGACGTTCAGGCCGTTCGGCGCGTGGTACGTGGCGTACACCGGGCAGACGGGCTCGCACGGCGCGTTGCCGCAGTGCTGGCACATCATCGGGATGAAGCGCGTCTCGAAGTCCGGATGCTCGGGATCGAACACCACGTCCTTCGGCTCGCGGTCGATCTCCCAGTACCGCTCGAGGCGGATCCACGCCATCTCACGGCTGCGCGTGATGTTCGCACCGAAGCCGGTGCGGTCCGGGAGAATCTGCGGGCCCTGCCAGGCGCCGCCGACCGTCGGGATGTTGTTCTCCGCGTAGCACGCGGTGACGCAGGCCGAGCAGCCGGTGCACTTGGCGAGGTCGATCGTCATCGCCCACCGGCGGCGCGCCGCGCCGGACCAGTGGTCGGGATCGTACTGGCCCTTGTCCTTCGAGTTCGGGACGCCCATGTCACCCTGGGCGTCGTTCGCCGTCGGCGAGCGGAGCCCCGGGAGGAACTCGGCACTCGCCTGCCCCTCGAAGGTGTGATGGCCGCCGTGCCCTGCCTCGCCCGCGAGGAGCGCCGGGAGCGCGACCGCCTGGGCGATCCCGCGGCCGTGCTGACGGCCCGACCCTTCCGTGGTCACGAGGCGCTGACGCCCCTCGGCCTTCGCGACGTTCGCCTTGGTGCCGGCGAGCGCGGCGGCGCCGGCGCGATCCTCGGCCGTCGCGAGCAGCTGCCAGGCGTTCTCACCCGCGTCGGCATAGCGACCCGCACCGACGTGGCCGCGACCGAGTGCGACGGCGACGGTGTCCGGGCGGAGGCCGATGTAGCCGAAGACCGGCGCCGTGAGCGTGCCGGCGGCGGTGGTGACGGTGACGATCTCGCCGTCCTCGACGCCCATCGTCTTCAGGGCCTCGGGGTGCATCTCGACCACGGTCTGCCAGCAGATCTTGGTGACCGGGTCCGGGAGCTCTTGGAGCCAGGGCTTGTTCGCGCCGCGGCCGTCGCCGAGCGTCGGCGACGGGTAGGTCATGAGGAAGAAAGCGCCCTCCTGCGCGGCACCGGCCCCCACCGAGGCGGCCGAGGCGCGCGATCCGCTGCGCGTCGCGGACGACCCGCTTGCGATCGCCTTCCGGAGCGCGGCGTTGAGCGCCGCATCGCCGCCGACGCGGCCCGCGATGACCGACCGGTAGTCGCCCGACTTCTGCTGCACCGCGAGGAGCACGTCCCCCGTGGCGCGGGTATCGAAGACCGGGTCCATCACCGGCTGCTGGAGCGACAGGGTGCCGCGCACCGGCTCGGCATCACCCCACGCCTCGAGCGCGTGATGGTCCGGGAGGATCAGGTCGCACTTGCTGGTGGTCTCGTCAGGGACGCTGGAGAAGGAGACCTTGAACGGCACCTTGTCCATCGCCGCGGCGAAGCCGACGCCCGGCGCGCTGGTGTACGCCGGGTTCGCGTGCCGCACGATGAGGAGCGGAACCTCCCCCGCCGCCATCCGCGCAGCGGCCGCACGGATCTCCGCGTGACCGGCGACGCCCTCGAAGGCGAGATAGCCGTCCTGCGGCTTGATGGTCTTCCCGACGTTCCCGCGGGACTTGTTCAGCTCCGCGACCGCCGACGCGACGGCGCCGGCCTCCGGGCCGTATCCGCCGGCAAGCAGCGCGCTCGCGCGCGCCGTCCGGATCTCCTGCGCGAGCCCCTCGAGGAGCCCCGCCCCCACACCCGCCGCCTCGGCCGCCGCTGCAATCGATCCCTTGCCGGCGACCGCGTTCACGACCGCGAGCTCGGAACCCGGACGGACCGGGATCCACTGGTCGGCGTTGAGACCGGTGAGCGACCGGCGCGCACCGACGTAGATGAAGCGCGGGGCCCCCTCGACCTTGCCGCGAGCCTCCGCGAAGGCGAGCTGCTGCGGGACCGAGAGGCCCCAGCCGTCGAGGAAGTCGGCGCCGAAGGAGACGATGAGCGAGGCCGCCGAGAAGTCGATCGCCGGCCACGCCGCGCCGTACGCCGCGCGGTTCGCCGCGGCCACCGCGAGCGGTGCCTCGGCGTCGTAGCTGAGATGCGACGCGATGCCGTAGCTGGCGAGCACGCCGTCGAGGAAGGCCGGGAAGGAGCCCTGCTCGTGCTGGTTGATCACGACCGCGCGCGCGCCGGTGCCGGCGCGCTGCACGTCCGCGAGCTTGCCGCGCAGGATGCCGATCGCGTCGTCCCAGGTGGTCGGGACGAGCGCGTCGCCCTCACGCTTCATCGGCTGGCGATAGCGGTCGGGGTTGTAGAGGCCCTGCAGCGACGACTGCCCGCGCGCGCAGAGCGCGCCCTGGTTCACCGGGTGGTCGGGGTTCCCCTCGACCTTGATGGCGCGGCCGTCGCGCACCTCGACGATGATGCCGCAGCCCGCCGCGCACTCGCGGCAGGTGGAGGCATAGTAGTTGGAGACGCCCGGGACCGTCTGGTCCGGGGAGACGAGGTACGGGATCAGCTTCTCGACGTCCCCAGTGGAGCACCCGGTGGCGGTGGCGGCGGCGCCGCCCACCCCGAGGACCTTGAGGAAGTCGCGGCGCTTGACGCCCTGCGTGGTGGTGTCAGTCATCGCGGGGTCCTAGTAGTGGCAGGTGGCGCAGTCATACGTCGCCTTCTTGCGCGGCAACGCGAGCGTCGCGGAATCGGGCTCGTAGCCGGCGGCGCGGACGCCCTCGGCCGGGCTGTACCCGTTCACGTGACACTGGACGCACCAGCCCATGTTGAGGCTCTGCGCCTGGAAGACCTGCGGCATGTTGTTCACCTGCCCGTGGCAGGTCTGGCAGGTCACGCCGGCGTTCACGTGACGCATGTGCGGGAAGTGCACGTACTCCGGCACCTTGTGCACGCGGACCCACGGCACCGGCTGCTTGTTGTTCCAGTACTCCGTGAGCTTCACAATCTCAGGACGGCCCGCCGCGACGATCGTGTGGCACCCCATGCAGGTGCCCACCGCGGGGAGTCCCGGGTCCGGCGACTGGTTCGCCGCGTTGTGGCAGAACGCGCAGTTCATCTTGAGCGCATTCACGTGCACCGGGTGCGGGAACTTGACCGGCTGCTCCGGGGAGCGGCCGATGCCGCCACCGATATAGTTGGTGTACCCGGAGGCGCCGCTGTAGGCCCAGGGCCCCGGCTTCGCCTTCCCGAAGGCCTCTTGATTGGCCTGGTAGGTGGCCGTCGTGGTATCGACGGGGGCGGGAGCGTCATCGGGGGCGGACTGCGAGCCCGCGTACGCGGACATCATCGTCGCCGTAAGGGCGATGGCGACGAGTCCCGGAATCATGACCCACTTCCTGCGACCGGACATGCGCGTCTCGGATGAGAGGGAGAAATCCGAACGGAAGATTCGGTTTGTGAACTTTTTCACAAACCGACCAGCCAAGAAAACAAACCGGGGGAAAACCCCCACGCAAGGATGGGAAACATCCTCACCCTGCCCTGCTCACTCCAGCCCGCGACGCACGCGGTCGATCGTCCGAAGCACCTCGATCGCCATCGCCCGCACGAGCGTGAGCTCCCGGGAGTCGGGACCCGCCCGGTTCAGCAATGAACGGACCGACCGCATGATGTGTTCCGGGTTCCGGGTCCGATAGAACGCGATCGCCGCCAGGGACCGATCGATGTCCCCCAGCGCCCGCTCCCATTCGTCGTGCTTGGGCAGGGCCGCGTGGTGCTTGTGCCGCGCGATGGTGCGCGTCGCGTCGCCTGCCGCGAGGTGGAGCTCGTACAGGGCGACCAGCACCGCTTGGGCCACGTTGAGCGACGCGTGTTCCGTGGTCGGGATCGTCACCATCACGTGGGCGAGGTCGATCGCCTCGTTCGGCAGCCCGTGGTCCTCCTGCCCGAAGAGCAGGGCCACCCGGCCCTCGGCGGCCCGGTCCAGCATCACCGGCGCGAGCTCGCGGGGGGTCGTCATCGGCCACCGATGCGCCCGACGCTTCGCGCCGAAGGCGGCGACGTGCACGCAGTCGGCGAGGGCCTCGGGGAGACTCTCGCAATGCCGGATGCGCTCGACGATGTCGCGGGTGCCGTGCGCGACCCCTTCGATCCGCCACGGATCGTACGGCACGGGCTGCACGAGCCGCAGGTCGCGCACGCCCATGTTCTTCATCACCCGGACCGTCCCCGCGATGTTCACGGGGTCCTGGACCCGATTGAGGACGACGACGACCTGATCGAGAATCGACATGACGCCTTGCAAGCTAGCGCGGCCGCTAGATTTCGTCGCCATGGAGCTCGTCCACGCCTTCCTCGACCTCTTCCGCGACCTCGACGGCCTTGTCGCGACGGCCGGCTACCTCGGCATCACGGCCATCATCTTCATCGAGACGGGGCTGCTCTTCCCCTTCCTCCCGGGGGACTCGCTCCTCGTGACCGCCGGGCTGGTCTGCGTGACCGGCACGATGAACGTCTGGACCCTCGGGCTCCTCTGCTCGCTCGCGGCCATCACGGGCGACCAGATTGCCTACGGGATCGGGCGTCGCGCCGGATCGGCGCTCTACTCGCGCCCCGATTCGCGCTGGTTCAAGCAGGAGCACCTCCGTGCCGCGCAGGCGTTCTACGACCGACACGGGGGCAAGGCGATCATCCTGGCCCGCTTCATGCCGTTCGCCCGCACCTTCGCGCCGGTCGTCGCGGGCGCGGCGCGGATGCACTACCCCACCTTCATCTCCTACAACGTCATCGGCGGGCTCGCCTGGATCTGGTCGATGCTCCTCACCGGGTATCTGATCGTCGA
>DAISWY010000045.1:0-162 GCA_036826135.1 Gemmatimonadaceae bacterium
TCGCGCCCCTTGAGCGCGAGCGGGACGGCCTGCGCCTGGATCGGCGTGGGCCGCGCATACCCCGCGGTCGTGAGCGAGGCGAGCATCGCCGCGGAGAGGCCGAGGTCGGCGAACGTGATCTCGGAGGTCCGCGCCTCCTGCTGCGCGAGCGTGAGCGAGGCC
>DAISWY010000045.1:172-17145 GCA_036826135.1 Gemmatimonadaceae bacterium
TCCGACGTCACCGCGACGGCGGGGGTGGGGGCCGACGCCGCGGCGTCAACGGCGGCGTCAACGGCGGTGGCGCCGGAGGGACGGGCGGCGCGGGGAGAGCGGGCGCCGGTGCGGCGCGATGGCGTGCGGGGGGACATCATCGGACTCCGGTCAGATCACCTCGATCGGCCGGCCCGAGAGCCGCGCGATGAGGCCGATGCGGAAGGTGACGTCAGTCCAGCGCTCGTCGCCGCCGTGCACTTCCTCGAGCGGGAACATCGGCCAGACGTATGGATTCGAGCTCTTCGGCATCGCCATCCCCTTATGGGGATGCCAGACGCCGTCGCGGCCGCAATCGTCGACGAAGCGCTCGTACATCTTGCGCCAGACCTCGTTGCGGCGGAGGAAGCCGAGCCGCGCCATCAGCTCGAGCCAGGCGAGCGCGGCGGGGACGTCGTCCTCGACGGCGTTGCGATGTGGGAGATGGTCGCCCAGGACCACCTGAGGCACGTCGACGAGCTGCGTCCCGATCTGCTGCACCGGCTCCTGCCGCGGCAGCGGACGCGAGAGATACTCGTACAGCAGCTCCATCGTCTCGTAGTGCTCGCTCTGGAAGAGCGGCATATGCGCGATGAGGTGCAGCGCGTGCAGCGTCGGCGGGAACGCCTCAGGATGGAGGACCTGCTTGTTCCCGACGCGGATCCACGGCTTCTCGGCCAGCGGCGAGCGGAGGAACTCCCCCACCCGATCGATGATGCGCCGTGCGACGCCGCGCAGCCGCGGGTCGGCCTCGAAGCCGGCGCCCGCGAGTGCGGCACCGGCCGCTTCACGAAGCCCCTGCCGATGATGGGCGAGGAGTTCCGGTTCGGTCCGCGGCTTGGTCGGCGCGAACTCGTACATCTTCGCCGGATCGAGATCCTCGGCGAGCAGCGGGAAGAGGGCGCGACGTGTGTGCAGCAGCGGCGGCGCGTCCTTGTCCCACCCGCACTCGGTGAGCCGACGGAACGCCGGCACCGTCCCGACCCCCGCGAAATGTTCGGCGCGGGCGCCCGGGACCGTCAGGATCGACCGGTTCCAGATGCCGTTGATATCGGCCTGGACCGCGAGCTCGAGCGCCGGCCGGTAGGTGTAGGGCAGCAGGTTGACGCGGGGATCGACCTTCTCCCCCATCTTTGCTACGTCGATGATGGCGCGATACTGAATCGGTGCTGACGCGTGATCGAGCAACCAGCCGAGCGGGAAAGAAACCGGCTCAGGCGGAGGCGGAGGGGGCGCCAAAACGGATGTCGGAGGGACGACAGGGATGGTCATCACGCTCAAATCGATTCAAGTCGTTGTTGGACAATGCGTTAGACATCAACGCCGCCCGCGCATTCGGAACAGAGATGTAATGATACACCACAATGTCCGAATCGCCAGACAACGAGCGACTATTTCAGAGGGCGGTTCGTAACGTTGTCAGGTCGGTCCGGAGCGTCTCCAGCGCCCCCACCAGCTGCTCACACTGGGCGGCGAGGGCCCCGCGACGTTCGTGCAGCTCGGACGGGAGATCCTCAGGCCGCGCCGCGTTCGACACCACCCAGTCGAGCGCCTGCAACGCCGCCGCGTGGACACGGATGACATCCACGACCGCCTCGGCCGCCGGCACCACATCGGGGAGGAGCGCCCGATCGTCCTCCCGGACCCGGGCAAGGATCATCCGGATCGCGGCGCGCGTGGCGTAGACCTCGCGCACGAGCCCGCCCCACGGACCACGCAACACCGCCCGCGAGACCCCATCACCGACCGCCTCGATCTCGTTCACCGAGACCTCGGTCGTCGCCCGGGAGGCGCGCGAAGACGCCGCAGTGGGCGATCGCTGCGATGATGCCTCGTCGCCACCGAGTATCGCACCGAGCGAGACGCCGTCCTGCCAGAGCGTGAGGAGGTGCCGCGCGAGACCGAGGAGGACCCCGAGCGCGGGGAAGGTGGCCCAGAGATAACCTGGGGTCGTCGCGAGGTTGAGGGCGACGAGCCCGGCCACCACGAGCAGACTCACCCAGATCCGTCGACGGGCACCCGCGATCCGCGCGGCCGGCGCGAGTCGCGCCCACTGCACATCACCGAGCGAGGCGGCGACGCGATCGAGGGACGCCGCGCCGTCCGAGACCGCCCCGGCGGGGAGCGCCGCCCGCCAGCGCCGGTGCGCATCGCGCCACGCCCGCAGCGCCGCCCGCCCCGCCTCGCGCGCGGCAACATCGTGCAACCACCCCGCCGGAAGCTCCGGGAACGGGGGTGCGGGGGATGGCGTGTCAGGGAGTCTGGCCATGAGGTCGGGGGACGACGGACGGCGCCATCGCCGCCGTGGCAGCATCCTCCGTCAGGACGGCGGAGGAAAGTTGCAATCCCCGCCACCCTGTCGTAAGTCAGTCGGAACGCGTCTTGCACCCCCGGGTCTCATCTAGGCGACGGACCGATGCTTCGATTCGTCGCGCGTCCCCATCCCGAAGGTCCCTATGAGCACCCGACAGACCCTTCCCGTCCTCCCGCTGCGGGGGACCGTCATCTTCCCCGGCCTCACGGCGCCGATCGCCGCGGGCCGACCCGGCACGCTCCGCGCGATCGAGGCCGCGCTGAAGACCGACCGGCTCGTCTTCGCCGTGGCGCAGAAGGACAACGCCGACGAACCCGATCCCGAGATCCTCTACCAGACCGGCGTAATCGCGCGGATCGGGCAGGTGCAGCGCGGCCTTGGCGGCGTGCAGCTCCTCCTGAACGGGGAGCAGCGCGCCACGGCCCTCCAGTTCACGACCACCGAGGGATTCCTCTCCGCCGTCGTCGCACACACCGACGACCTCGCGCCGATTGACGAGAAAGACCCGGCCTTCGTCGCGCTCCACAAGGAGATCCGCGAGCGCGCCGCCGAGCTCGGCGAGCGCCGCGGCCTCCCCGAGGAGGTCGTGCATCAGGTGCTCGACTCCGTCACCGAGCCCGGCCGCTTCGCCGACCTCGTCGCGGGGTACCTCGAGCTCCCGGTCCCAGAGAAGCAGGGCCTCCTCGAGACCCTCTCCGTCGAGGACCGCCTGCGGAAGGTCCTCGTCAACGTGCAGCGGCAGATCTCGCTCCTCGAGGCCCAGGAGGAGATCAAGACGCAGGTGCAGGAGGAGCTCGGCGAGCGGCAGCGCGAGATGTTCCTGCGCGAGCAGATGAAGGCGATCCAGAAGGAGCTCGGCGACGACGACACCTCGAAGGAGATCGAGGAGCTCCGTGCGAAGCTCGACGCGCTGCCGCTCCCGAAGCAGGCGCGCACCGAGGTTGAGCGCGAGCTCGGGCGGCTCGAGCGCTCCGGACGCGAGTCGATGGAGGCGCAGGTCATCCGCACGTATCTCGAGTGGATCGCCGAGCTCCCATGGGGGACCCGGTCGGACGACCATCTCGACCTCCCGCGCGCGAGCACGCTCCTCGACGAAGACCACTACGGCCTCGGCGACGTGAAGGACCGCGTGCTCGAGTTCCTCGCGGTGCGGCAACTGCGGGCGACGCAGGCCGCCGCAGAGGCCCCGACGACCGACACCGCCACCGAGCTGCTGACCGCCACCGGCGAGCACCCGACGCCGGAGGCTAAGGCCACGGAGGCCAAGGCGCGCGCGATGGCGAAGGGCCCGATTCTGCTCTTCACCGGCCCGCCGGGCGTCGGCAAGACGTCGATCGCAAAGTCGATTGCGCGCTCCCTCGGGCGCGAGTACGTGCGCGTTGCCCTCGGCGGTGCGCGCGACGAGGCCGACATCCGCGGGCATCGCCGCACCTACGTGGGCGCGATGCCGGGACGCATCATCCAGGGGATGAAGCAGGCCGGCACCAAGAACCCCGTCTTCCTCCTCGACGAGGTCGACAAGCTCGGCCAGTCGTTCCAGGGCGACCCGTCGAGCGCACTCCTCGAGGTGCTCGACCCCGCGCAGAACGACTCCTTCACCGACCACTACCTCGGCGTGCCGTTCGACCTCTCCGAGGTGCTCTTCATCGCGACCGCGAACTTCGTGCAGAACATCCCCGGCCCGCTCCTCGACCGGATGGAGGTCGTCGAGTTCGCCGGCTACACCGAGCGCGAGAAGGCGGAAATCGCGAAGAAGTACCTGATCCCGCGGCAGCTCGAGGAGAACGGGCTGGGCGACAAGCCCGTCACCTTCACCGACGAGGCGATCGCGTCGCTGGTGAGCCAGTACACGCGCGAGAGCGGCGTGCGCCAGCTCGAGCGCGAGGTGGGGAAGGTGGCGCGCAAGGTGGCGCGCCGCATCGCCACGCGCGAGGGCACCGACCCCACCGCCGACGGGGTGATCACCGCCGACGAGGTGCGCGAGCTCCTCGGCCGGCCCAAGGTGCACCCCGAGAAGGCGAACGTCGCGCATGAGGTCGGGATCGCGACGGGGATGTACTACACGCCGATGGGTGGCGACATCATGTTCGTCGAAGCCTCGGTCCGCTCGATTGCCGCGCCCGCCGGCGAGGCCGGTGGCGCCCCCGTCTCACTGATTCTCACCGGGCAGCTCGGCGACGTGATGAAGGAGTCGGCGCGCGCCGCCTTCACCTATGTGACCAAGAACGCCGAGCGCCTCGGGATTCCGCGCACACGCCTCGGCGCCGTGGAGACGCACATCCACGTCCCCGCAGGGGCGATCCCCAAGGACGGCCCGTCGGCGGGCGTCGCGATCTCGACCGCGCTCGCCAGCGAGCTGAGCGGTCGGCCGGTGCGGAAGGACCTCGCGATGACGGGCGAGGTGACGCTCCGCGGGCGCGTGCTCCCGATCGGCGGCGTGAAGGAGAAGGTCCTCGGCGCACTCCGCGCGGGGATCACCGACGTCATCCTCCCGAAGGCGAACGAGGCCGACGTCGAGGACGTCCCCGAGGAGGCGCGCGGCCAGCTGCGCTTCCACTTCGTGGAATCGCTTGAGCAGGTGCTCGCCATCGCGCTCCTCCCCGAGCCCGACCGTGCCGTCGGGGAACCTCTGGCGGTCGTGGCGTAACACCACAGAGCGCCCCCGCAGGGAACGTGGCCGTCGCAGTACCACCGCGGGGGACGTCGGAGTACCATCCGGCGTCCCCCGCCCCGCCTTGGAGCCGCCCGTGATCCGTCGCCTCGCCATCGTCGCCGTCGCCCTCCTCACGCTCACCGCCCCTGCGCTACGGGCGCAGGCCGAACGTGCCGTCGTGCAGGTCACCGACGTCCGCGGGAACGCGATCCCCTTCGCGTACGTCTCCATCGTCAACGGCGTCAGCCGCGTGGCGGACGACTCCGGCCGCGCGGCCTTCGCGATGCGCGTCCCCGACTCCCTCCACCTGCAGGTGCGGCGGATGGGGTTCGATCCCTTCACGGGATGGGTGAAGCGGAACCCGGCCACCGGCATCTTCCTGACCGACCTGATCCCGCTGCCGAACACCCTCGACCCGGTCACCGTCTCGGCGCGTGCGAACACGCCGCTCGCGCGCACCGGCTTCTACGACCGCGCCACGCGCATCCAGCGCGGCGCCTTCGCGGCGCGCATCATCACGCCGGAGGAGCTGGAATTCCTCAACCCGATCCGCCTCACGCAGGTCCTGCAGGGGGACCGCTTCATCAAGGTGCAGCCGATGAACGGCAAGGCGGTGCTGCAGGGGCGCGGCGTGATGTGCGCGATGACGATCCTCCTCGACGGGCAGCGGCTCCTCGGCACCTATGAGGAGGCGATGGGGAACCCGAACCCCCCGCCGATGAGCTCGCTCGCGGCGATCGACGATATCGTCGCCGCGCCGTCGATCGCGGCGATCGAGATCTACGGCAGCGCGGCGGCCGTCCCGGTGGAGCTCCAGCGCGTCGCGGGGAGCCGGATGGCGCAGGGGTGCGGACTCATCGCGATCTGGACCGGGTCGCGGCGCTAGCGCGCCGCGCGAGCCAAGGCCGCGCCCGCGCCGGCGCGGGGCGTCGGTTCGAAGTGCCTCAGCGCGGCGCGACCAACGGACGCACGCGTCCGCCCGCATCGACGCTGAACCGCGGCTGCATCGGCTCGGCCAGCAGCAGCGGTGGCCCGTCATCGCCGGCGCGGAGCAGGCTACCCGACGCCATCAGGGCGGCGGGGACCGTGTACGCGTCGGCCGGTCCGAGGTGCACGGAGTAGCCGAGGTCGGCCAGCCCCTGGATCGTCATCCGACTGAGCGGGTTGCTGCTCCCGGCGTAGCCGGTCATCAGCTCGGTGCGGAAGACACTCTCCTTCCAGTGGGCGTTGATCGTCCCGGCGCCACAGGTGACGCTGCTCGGAAGGTCGAGGCAGTTCTCGGCGGGCACCGCCCCCGCGCAGACCGCGCCGCCGGCGTGGTCGTTGACGCAGGAGGCCGCCGCCAGCGCACCCGTGACGCGTACGTTCACCGTCCCTGTGTCGGCGAGGAGGCCGCGGCTCTTCCAGAGCGTCCCGAGCCCGACCACGTGCAGCATCTCGTGCAGCACGACGTCCGCGAGCCGCCCCCGGGACGCGAGGTCGGCGAGATCGGCGCTGTCGAAGCGCATCACGCCGAGTGCGGTGAGCCCACCGGTGGTCCGCGTGAGGCAGGGGCCGGCGGTGCCGAGGACCTGCCCGACGCCGTCAATCGGCTCGACCTTCGCGAAGATCAGGACGTCATCGACGGTCTCGTTCAGCGCGTTGACGCCGGTGAAGGAGCTGTTGCACTGCGTGACCTGGAACGGCGTGCCGGAGGTTCCAATCGGGACGTCGGGCACGTCCCCGACGATCATCGCGGTGATGCGGTCCACGGCGGCGCTGAATGCGTCGGCGATGATGCCGGCGGGCGGCGTCCCCGCGTAGCGGAGGTCGATCTTGTACGCCGTCTGGATGCGCGCGTCGATCGCGGTCGAGAAGGTCCCGCTCGTGGCGGTCAGCTGCTGGGTGCCGCCGTTCTTGCCGAGGGTCCAGAGTGGGGCGACCGCGTTCCCCGTCGCGTCGGTCACGACCCGCAGGGTGCCCGTGAGCGTGCCGCCCCCCTTCGCGACGGCGAAGGTGACGGAATCACCAGGGCGCGCCTTCCCCTTGGCGTCGGCGACCTTCACGCGCACCGGGAGGGCGAGTGACGTCCCGGCGAGCGCGGCCTGGTCGTCGCCGCTGCTCACCGTGAGCTTCGCGGCGGGGCCAGGAAGCGAGGGACCGCTCGCCCCATCGCCGCAGGCGACGAGGAGCGCGGCAGCCGAGCCGAGCACGACCGCACGGGGGCCGAGAAATGCAGCGCGAGCGCTGATACACGCGTCGATCGCCACACGACGACCTCCGGAGGCGCGACTGCTCATCGATGCACCGGCTTCTTCACGCGGATCGGGGTGACCTTGCCGGTGGAATCGACCTCGTAGGTCGGGCCGAACGCGGAGTCCCGGCCGATGTAGGGCGCGGGGGCGGGCTTCACGGCGGCGCTCGACGGGGTCGTCGTGCTCGGCCGCACTGTCGTCGACGTCGACGGGGCCGTGTCCGTCGTGGGGGCGGGGGCGGCAGAATCGACGATCGGCGTCGTGGGGCTCGTCATCGTCGTATCGACGGGGGCCGCATCGCCCGCCTCATTCTTGGCGCGGCCGCAGGCGGCGCTGAGCAGCAGCAGGGTGGCGACGAGGGGGAGAGTACGGGTCATCGGAGGCTCCGGGATCGATCGGTCGGTGGGAACGTACATCACGGGACGCGCTCAGTACCCCACCCACGGGGCGGCGCGCAGGAGACGGCGCGCGTCGACACGGAGCGCCGCGGGTTCGGTACCGGCGACGAAGATCTCCGCGTACCGGCGGGCCGCCGGGGTGCTCGGGTCGGCGAGATCGCCCGTCGCGCGGTCGAGCTCGACCGTGACCACGCCGGCGGGCGGCGTCCAGACCGCCGGGGTGAGTCCCCCCCAGCGAGCGAGCATCTGTCCGAAGATCGGTGCGGCGAGCGTCCCACCCGCGGCGCCGGGCGAGATCGAGCGCGGCCGGTCGAAGCCGATCCAGACCCCGGCCACGAGCTGCGGGGTCATCCCGACGAACCAGACGTCGCTGTTGTCATCGGTGGTCCCGGTCTTCCCCGCGACGGGGACGGTGGCCGGGATCATCCGCCGCACCGTGGTGGCGGTGCCGGTCTCGACCACGCCGCGCATCAGGTCGCGCGTGACGTAGGCGACGGCGCTGTCCATCGCCGGCGCGAGCTGCTGGGTGGCCTCGGTGTAGATGGGTCGGCCGCTCGGATCCTCCACGCGCAGCACGAAGCGCGGTTCCACCGGGGTGCCGAGGTTGGCGAAGGTCGTGTAGGCGGCGACGAGGTCGATCGGGCGCACCGCCGAGGCGCCGAGCGCGCTCGAGGGGAAGGGGGCGATCGGGGAGGAGATCCCCGCGCGCCGCGCCACCGCGATCACCGAATCGGCACCGAGGCGCTCCCAGAGGCGAACCGCGACGGTGTTGCGCGACTGCGCGAGCGCCTCGCGCATTGTGATCGGTCCGAGGAAGGCGCCATCCGAGTTCCGCGGCCGGTAGACGGTCAGGTCGACGCGCAGCGCGAGCGCCGTGTCGGGGATGATCGTCGTCGGCGGGAGGGAGTCGAGGAGCGCCCGCGCGTAGATGAAGGGCTTGAAGCTCGAGCCCGGTTGCCGCACGGCGTTCACCGCGCGGTTGAACTGTGACTCCTGATGGTTGCGACCGCCGATCAGGGCGCGGACGTCCCCGGTGGCGGGCTCCATCGCGACGACCGCGCCCTGCAGGTAGTCGGTGGAGCCGCGCGCGCGGTCGGCGTAGTGCGGGTGGCGATAGTCCCCGCGCGCCTCGATCCCGGCGAGCCCATCGGCGAGCGCCGTCGCCGCAGCGCGCTGCAGTGCGGGATCGATCGTCGTGGTGATGCGATAGCCGCCCTCGGTGACGCGGATCCCGGCGCGCTCGAGACGCACGCGCACGACATCCACCACGTAGGGCGCCGCCGCCGGCATCCCGAGGTCGGGGGCGGTGCGCAGCGGCTGCGCGCGCGCCGCGCGTTCCTGCGCGACGGTGATGTAGCCCTGGGCGCGCATCAGGCGGAGCACCGCGTCGCGCCGCTCACGATTCCGCTCCGGGTGGCGCACCGGGTCGAAGAGCGCAGGGCCCTTCGGCAGCGCCGCGAGGGAGGCCGCCTCGGCGAGCGTGAGGCGTGCCGCCGGCTTCCCGAAGTAGTGCCGCGCCGCGGTCTCGATGCCGTAGTAGCCGCGACCGAAGGCAATCTGGTTGAGATACGCTTCGAGGATCTGCGCCTTGGTGTACCGCCGCTCCATCTCGCGCGCCGCGGCCTGCTCCCGAAGCTTCCGCCCGATGGTGCGGTCGGTCCGGTCGACGACGTCGGGGTGCATATTGCCGACGAGCTGCTGCGTGATGGTGCTCGCGCCGCGCGAGGCGCCGAGGAGATTGTCCTTGATGGCGCCCGCGATCCCGACGAGATCCACGCCGTCGTGCTGATAGAAGCGCTGGTCCTCGACGGCGACGAAGGCCTGCGGCACATAGGCCGGCAACGAGGCGAGGGGGACGCTCACGCGCCACTCGCGCCCGATCTCGCCGATGAGGGAGCCATCGCGCGCGAGGACGAGCGACGCCTGCGGGGGGCGGATGATCCGCCACGGCTCGCCGGTGGAGGCCGCGGCGGGGGCGACCGGGTCCTGCGCGCCGCCTGGGGCCGCCGCCAGCGCGACCCACAGGCCGACCGCACAGGCCGTGACCCGGCGGGACGCGCGGCGTCGGCGTACCGAGCGCGGAGCCATCAGGGAGCGGGCGGACGTCACAGTCGAATTCTACACCGACCCCCTCTGAAGGATGCCCCGACCCCGTACCGCTGGCCCCCCGGAGTCGGCACCTTTCTCCCATGCTCACCGTGGCCGTCGCCCAGTGCCGCCCCCGAAAGGGGGATCTCGCCGGGAACCTCGACCGGGTCGGGGCGCTCCTGGCGCAGGCCGTCGCGCTCGACCCGCGGCCCACCGTCCTCGTCCTCCCGGAGACCGTCCTCTCCGGGTACTTCCTCGAGGGCGGGGTGCGCGATGTCGCACTCACCGCGGAGACGCTCCGCGCCGAGGTGGAGGCGCGCTACCGCGCCGCGGTCCCCGGCGGCGAGGCGATCGACCTCGTCCTCGGCTTCTACGAATCGCTCGACGGCACGCTCCACAACAGCGCCGCCTATCTGCGGCTGCAGGGGGACGCGCCCGCCGCGCTGCTACACGTCCACCGCAAGAACTTCCTCCCGACGTACGCGCTCTTCGACGAGGAGCGCTTCGTCGAGCGCGGATACGGTGTGCGCGCCTTCGACACCCCGATCGGTCGCGCCGCCCTGCTCGTCTGCGAGGACGCGTGGCACTCGCTCACCGGGACGATCGCCGCGCTCGACGGCGCGCAGGTGGTGTTCGTGCTCGCCGCCGCGCCCGCGCGTGGCACCGCCCCGCGCGCCGACGGCGTGCCGGGCCCCGCGAGCGTGGAGCGGTGGGAACGGCTCGTGCGGGACATCGCCGAGGAGCAGGGCGTGTTCTGTGTGCTCGCGAACCTCGTCGGGAGCGAGGGGGGCCGGATGTTCCAAGGCGGCTCACTCGTCGTGGGGCCGCGCGGGGACGTGCGCGCCCGTGCGCCCGTGTTCGACGAGGCGATGCTGAGCGTGACGCTCGACCTCGCCGACATCGGTCGGGTGCGCGCCGAGCTCCCGATGCTCTCCGACCTGCGGACGATGCTGCCGTTCCTGCGGCCGGAGCTCGACCGCGTGATGGGGATCGCGGCGGCGGGGTCCACCGCCGCGCCGACACCGACCGGCACGACAACACGCGCGACGACCGGCGGCACGCCGACCGACCCGAACGTGCTGGATGCCGCGCGAGGGGCCACGCCATCCGACGGCGCGACGCCCGCGCCCTTCCCCGCCCTCCCGGTGATTCATTCCGGGACGCGCGGCCGCGGCGTCCCCCCCACCCTCGAGATCGACCCCGCGCTCGTCGAACGCTGGCTCGTCGCCTTCCTCCGCGACGAGTTCCGGCGCCGCGGGTTCACCGATGCCGTCGTCGGGCTCTCGGGGGGCGTCGACTCCGCCGTGGTGGCCGCACTCGCCGCCCGCGCGCTCGGCCCGGATGCCGTCCTCGCCGTGCGCATGCCCTACCGGACCTCGAGCCCCGACTCGCTCGCGCACGCGCAGCTCGTCATCGACCAGCTCCGCATCCGCTCGCGCACCCTCGAGATCACCGACGCCGTCGACGGCTACCTCGCGCACGAGTCCGCCGCCGACGCGGCACGCCGCGGCAACGTGATGGCGCGGATGCGGATGATCACCCTCTTCGATCTCTCCGCGAAGCACCGCGCCCTCCCCTTGGGCACGGGGAACAAGAGTGAGCGGCTCCTCGGCTACTTCACCTGGCACGCCGACGATTCGCCGCCGGTGAACCCGATCGGCGACCTCTTCAAGACGCAGGTCTGGGCGCTCGCGCGCCACCTCGGCGTCCCGCAGGCGATCATCGAGAAGCCGGCGAGCGCCGACCTCGTGCAGGGCCAGACCGATGAGGGCGATTTCGGCGTCAGCTACGCCGTCGCCGACGAGATCCTCAACTGGATCCTCAACGGCTGGAGCCCCGCCGAGCTCGTGGCGCGCGGAATGGATGCGGAAGCAATCGAACTCGTGACGCGGCGCCTCGACTCCACGCACTGGAAGCGAAAGCTCCCCACCGTCGCGATGCTCTCGGGTGCGGCGATCGGCGAGAGCTATCTGCGCCCGGTGGACCTCTGAGCGGCACGCGCCACGCACGTCACCCGCGCCGCATCTGACACCCTGACGCCATGAGCGCTCCCGTCATCCGCTACGGTTTCCACCCCACGCCCTACGGCGAGGGGCTCATCGCCACCACGGCGCACGGTATCTGCCGGCTCACCTTCGTCGCGGGGGGAAAGCGCGCGACGGTGGCGCGGCTCAAGGCCGAGTTCCCCGAGGCGACGTGCGTGGAGGATGCCGCCGGGACGCGGGCGCTGATGCGTCAGGCCTTTGATCCGGCGCGGAACCGCGCCCTGTCGCTCGACCTCACGGGGACGGCCTTCCAGCGGCGCGTCTGGAGCGAGCTGCTGCAGATCCCGCGCGGCGCGACGACCACGTACGGCGGGCTCGCGGCGCGCATCGGGGCGCCCACCGCCTCGCGGGCGGTCGGCTCGGCGGTGGGCGCGAACCCCGTCTGCTTCGTGGTGCCGTGCCATCGCGTCGTGCGCGGCGACGGCACCCTCGGGGGCTACGCGTGGGGCCCCGAGATGAAGGCCGCAATGCTCGGCGAGGAGCTGGGACTCACGCCGCCTGCGCGTAGGCGAGGCTGACCGCGCGCTTCGCGCCCCGCTTCAGCTGGCGGTGCACCGCGCGGGCGAAGCGGACGAAGTTCAGCCCTGCCTGCGGATAGCGCTCGAAGAACTCCGTCGGCAGAAGCGCCCCCTTCCGCTGATTGCATGGCTGGCAGGCCGCGACGAGGTTGCCCGGGTCGTGACTCCCGCCCCGCGAGAGCGGGATCACGTGATCCAAGGTGGCGTGTTCGAGTCCGAGACCACGGCCGCAATAGACGCAGCGACGTCCACACTCCCGAAAGGTCGCCCGCTTGACCACGCGCTTGTGCTCCGGGTGCGCGAGCTGGCGAGCGTGGCGGGATAGCCCGCGGGGGGAGCGGGCGAGCGCGACGTGGTGGACGTGCCGACGTGACATCTGACCTCGCCGGAAACGGCGACACCCCGCGACGGGGCATCAGGCCCGGGCGGGGTGTCGGCAGTGGATGCGGGGAGGCTCCGGACCGCGGTCGCCGGTGGCGACGCGTCGGGGAGCCTGCTCTCGAGTGCCTGTCCGAACGTATCGGTCATGGGCCTCCCGCGATGGGCGGCGACGGGGGGGGACGTCGCCGGTCTCAATCTCCAGACGCCCAAGAGAGTGCAGTGTTCCCCACGACCGCGCTAGGGGGCGCCGGGTGCTATTTTCCAGCCATGTCCCCGACCTCCGCCACGGCGCGCCGCGCCACCCACGGGCTCTCGAAGGAGCAGCTCGTCGCCGCCTACCGCACCATGCTCCTGTCGCGTCGCATCGACGACAAGGAGATCCAGCTCAAGCGGCAGAACAAGATCTTCTTCCAGATCTCCGGCGCGGGCCACGAGGCCGTGCTGACGGCCGCCGGCCACGTGTTCAAGCCGGGGCACGACTGGTTCTACACCTATTACCGGGACCGTGCGCTCTGCCTCGCCCTCGGGATGACGGCGGCGGAGATGCTCTACTCGGCCGTCGGCGCGGCGGCCGACCCCAACTCCGGCGGGCGGCAGATGCCGTCGCACTGGGGCCTCAAGCGGGCGAACATCGTCTCCGCCTCGTCGCCGACCGGGACGCAGTTCCTGCAGGCCGTGGGCTCCGCCGAGGCGGTGTTGCGCGCCAAGGCGCTGGGCATCAGCGAGGGCTTCGCGGACGATGAAGTCGTCTTCGTCTCCACCGGGGACGGCACCACGTCCGAGGGGGAGTTCTGGGAGTCGCTCAACTCCGCCTGCAACCTGAAGGCGCCGGTCGTCTATCTCGTGGAGGACAACGGCTACGCGATCTCCGTGCCGGTGGAGGTGAACACCGCGGGGGGCTCGATCTCCAAGCTCGTGACCGGCTTCCCGGGACTCTACATCCAGGAGGTCGACGGCTGTGACTTCCTCGCCTCGATGGAGGTGCTGCAGCGCGCGGTGGACTACGCGCGCGCACGGAAGGGGCCGGCGCTGGTGCACGCTAAGGTGATCCGTCCGTACTCGCACTCGCTCTCGGACGACGAGGTGATGTACCGCCCCGATGCGGAGCGCGCGGCCGATGCCGCGCGCGACCCGATCACCGTCTTCCCGCAGTGGCTGATCGACGAGGGGTACGCGACCGCGGCGGAGATCGAGGCGGTGCAGGCCTCGGTGGACGCCGAGGTGCTGGCGGCGACGGATGACGCGCTCGAGCAGCCACAGCCGGCGCCGGAGACCGCGTCCTTCGCGGTCTACTCCCCGACGGTGGACCCGACGGGGGAGCCGTTCGACACCGAGGACGATCCGAAGTTCAGCGGCGACCCCACCACGATGGTGGACCTTCTCAACGCCTGCATGAAGGACGAGATGCGGCGCGACGGGCGGATCGTCGTCTTCGGCGAGGACGTGGCCGACGTGTCGCGCGAGGAGTACCTCGGCCAGGTGAAGGGGAAGGGCGGCGTCTTCAAGGTCACCTGGGGATTACAGAAGGAGTTCGGCGGGACGCGCGTGTACAACTCGCCGCTCGCCGAGGCGAACATCATCGGCCGGGCCATCGGGATGGCGCTTCGCGGGTTCAAGCCGGTGGTCGAGATCCAGTTCTTCGACTACATCTGGCCCGCGTACATGCAGCTGCGCGACGAGCTCGCGACGATGCGGTGGCGGTCGAGCAACGCCTTCAGCGCGCCGGTCGTGGTGCGCACCACGTACGGCGGCTACATCCGCGGGGCCATCTACCACTCGCAGACCGGGGCGTCGCTCTTCACGCACTGCCCGGGGCTCCGGGTGGTCTGCCCGAGCACCGCGCTCGATGCGAACGGGCTGCTGCGCACGGCGATCCGCTGCGAGGACCCCGTGATCTTCCTCGAGCACAAGCATCTCTACCGGCAGACGTACAACAAGGCCGCGAACCCGGGCCCGAACTTCATGATCCCGTTCGGGAAGGCGAAGATCGTGAAGGAGGGATCGGACGTGACCGTCGTGACCTACGGGGCGACGGTGCAGCGCGCGCTCGTGGCGGCGAAGCAGGTGGAGGAGTCGCGCGGGCTCTCGGTGGAGGTGATCGACCTCCGGACGCTCTCCCCGTGGGACCAGGAGGCGGTGTACGCCTCAGCGAAGAAGACGGGGCGCGTGATCGTGGCGTACGAGGATTCGATCTCGTGGGGCTACGGCGCGGAGATCGCGGCGCGGATCGCCGACGATTGCTTCGCGTGGCTCGATGCACCGGTCAAGCGGGTGGCGAGCACGGACACGTTCGTGGGGTATGCGCCGAGCCTGGAGGATGTGATTCTCCCGCAGGTGGCGGACTTCGTGGCGGCGTACGAGGACATCGCGGCGTTCTAGGGAGTCGAGAGACGCGGGGAGATACGTCTCACGACGCCCCCGCGTCACGCGTCGACCACCCTCACACGCACGGTCGTCATCACGCCCGCGCGTCAGGTGGCGGGCGTCAGCCGCGCCGCTCGAGCGCGTCCCGGATGTCGAGCAGGATCTCGAAATACAGCTGGTCGCGCGTGTACGCGAACTGGAGCGACTCGAGCTTCAACGGATCGTTCTCGACCTTCGCCTTCTGATAGACCTCGTCGAAGGCGGACTCGAGGTTCTCCAGGATACGTGCGCGGGACCGGGACATCGGGATCTGCTCCAGAGCGGCGAGGGTGAGCCGAGGTGCGACGACCGGCGCCGGGGGCACCGGCGCGGGGGCGGACTCGAGGAGGTACTTGGCGGCGGCCCCGAAGAGGTCGCGGCGCGGATCGACGGGCGAGGGCATCGCCGTGCAATCTACCTCACTGCCAGAGCACGGGCGCGCCGGCGGCGTACCACGACTCGACGTGCGGCGCCGCCATCGCCTCGATCCGCGACCGCTTGATCTTCATCGTCGGCGTCAGCGTCTCCGACTCGATCGACCAGGGCTCCGCCGCGACGACGAACATCTGCAGCCGCTCGTACTCCGCCACGTGCCGATTCACGACGGCCAGCCACTCGGAGAGTGTCCGGGTGAGTTCGGCGCGGACGGCCGGATCCTTCATCTTCGGGCGGAGGTGCTCCGCGAGCACGACCATCGCATACGCCGCCGGCTGCCCGACACCACTCACGCACGAGAGCTCGATCGCCTCGTGCTCATTGATGAAGTTCTCGATCGGCGCCGGCGCCACGTACTTCCCCTTCGCCGTCTTGAAGAGCTCCTTCACGCGCCCAGTGATCCGCAGCAGGCCGTCCGGCCGCCGCTCGCCGCGGTCGCCGGTGCGGAAGTACCCGTCCGCCGTGAACGATTCCGCCGTGAGCTCGGGGAGCTTGTAGTAGCCGACCATGCACCCCGGCGACTTGATCAGGATCTCCCCCTCCTCGCTGATGCGCACCCCGACATCGTCATAGGGCACGCCGACGTAGCCCGGAAGCTTGTGCGTCGCGGTGGAGAGATGGCTGTACGCGAAGTCCTCGCTCATCGCATACCCCTCGAGGAGGTTGAGCCCGAGACGACGGTACCAGGCGATCAGCTCGGCGGGGATCGGCGCCGACCCGGAACCGGCGAGACGCACCTGGTCGAGCCCTAGCCCCTTGAGGACCTTCTTGCCGACGAGCCGGTTGAGGAGCGGGATGCGCAACAGACGATCGAGTTTCTGCGCCGGCATCTTCGCGAAAACTCCCTGCTGGAACTTGAGCCAGAGGCGCGGGACGGAGATGAAGATCGTCGGGCGCGCACGCTGGATGTCCGCGACGAAGGTATCGAGCGCCTCGGCGAAGAAGATGTGGCCGCCGGCCACGAAGGAGGCGCATTCGATGTACGCCCGCTCGAAGACGTGCGCGAGCGGGAGGTACGAGAGCGCGCGGTCGTCCGGGGAGAAGTTGATGCCGCGCATGATCCCCTCCGCGGCGGCGGTGATGTGCCCGAAGTCGTGCATCACCCCCTTCGGGGTGCCGGTCGATCCGCTCGTGTAGAGGAGGAGCGCGAGGTCCTCGGCCGCGCGCGCGGGCTGCCCGCCGAGCGGCGCGACCGTCGCGATGACTTGATCCCACGGCGTGCCGACGACGGTGGGCGCGAGGGGGAAGCTCAGACGGTGCGTCGTCTCGGGAATGCCGGGGAGCTGCGCCTCCCATCCCGCGTCGAGCTTGCCGATGAAGATCGCCTTCGCCTCGCTGTGCTCGAGGATGTAGGCGATGGTATCGGACTTCTCAGTGGGGAAGATCGCGACAGTGGTGAATCCGCCCATCCAGATGGCCAGCTCGGCCATAAAGAAGTGGGCGCAGTTCTTGGAGAGCATCGCCACCCGGTCACCCGGCTGGAGAC
>DAISWY010000046.1:0-16871 GCA_036826135.1 Gemmatimonadaceae bacterium
GGCCACGCAGGGGCCATCATCTCGGGCTCGTCGGGCACGGCCGCCGAGAAGCTCGAGGCCTTCGCCGCCGCCGGTATGGGGATCGCCAAGCGTCCAATCGACTTCGTGGAACTGATCAAGGCGCGCCTGTAGTTCGTTTCGTGGGCGGTCCGCTGGGTCGCCGTCTTCCTTCCTCCATCCCGTCCGTTCCATGGCTCTCGACTATACGTTCTCGATCATCAAGCCCGACGCCTTCGGTTCCGGCAAGGCCGGCAAGATCCTCGCTCACCTGGAGGCGCAGGGCTTCACGCTCAAGGCGGCCCGGGTGCTTCAGATGTCCCGGCGGCAGGCCGAGGAGTTCTACGGGGTCCATCGTGGCCGCCCCTTCTTCGGCGAGCTCGTCGAGTTCATGAGCTCGGGCCCGTGCATGCCGTTCGTCATCGGAAAGGCGGAGGCGGTGCCCGCGCTCCGCGACGCGATCGGCGCGACGGACCCGGCTGAGGCCGCGGCGGGGACGGTGCGGAAGCTGTACGCGGAGTCGAAGGGTCGGAACGCGATCCACGCGTCGGACTCCGACGAGAACGCGGTGCGGGAGAGCCGCTTCTTCTTCGCCGAGGCGGACCTCGTCTGAGGACGGGCGTGGGGCTTTCGTAAGTCGCTGTCCGTATTGACTTTGGGCCCTTGCTTCGGCGGGGCCCTTCGTCTATGTTCCACAGCTATGCTGTCGTACTCCCTCCGCGAGTTGGCGAAGGGGGCGGTCCAGGTCGATTCGGCCCTCGCCCCCGATGATGCGGTATGGGAGGACGACGACATCCGTCCAGTGGGGTCGGTCCGGGTCACCGGTCGTCTCAGCGGGGCGGGGACCGGGCGGTACTACTTCAGCGGCGCGTTCGAAGGGACGGCCGCCGGGGAATGCCGCCGGTGTCTGGTGCCGGTGCGTGGTGCGGTGCAGGGCGACCTGCACGTGCTGTACGCCGACGCCGACGACGAGAATGCGGACGAACCGGATGTCTACCCGCTCGGTGAGGGGGGGACCACGATCGATCTGCGTCCTGCGGTCCGCGAGCAGTGGCTTCTGGAGGCGCCGTCGCTCCCGCTCTGCCGCCCCGACTGCTTGGGGCTTTGCAGTGCCTGCGGGGCCGACCGCAATCTCGGGCCCTGCGGGTGTTCCTCTCCTTCCGTCTGACCTTTCACCGCGAGCAGGTTCTCCGATGGCCGTCCCGAAGCGCCGTACCTCCAAGCGCAAGAAGCGCGCGCGCAACACGCACAAGGTCGCTCCGGCGATCAACATCCAGGCCTGCACGAAGTGCGGCGCCATGAAGCGTCCGCACCACGTCTGTGAGGAGTGCGGGTTCTACGCCGGCGCGCAGCGAGTCGCGGCCCGCAGCGCCTGATCATGGCGCGGATCGCCCTGGACGCGATGGGGGGCGACCACGCCCCTGAGGCCCCGATCGCGGCGGCCCTGTTGGCGCTCCAGGAGCTCGATCCGGCCCACCAACTCCAGCTGGTCGGGCGGTCCGCCGTCGTGCGGGCCGTCCTCGAACGCCAGCTGGTCGACGCGACGCCGCTCGTCCGCGCCGCCGCCGAGCGGCTCGTCCTGATCGATGCTGACGAGGTCGTCGAGATGACGGACAAGCCCTCCGTCGCGGTGCGCGGCAAGCCCAATTCGTCGATGGCCGTCGGCCTGCGGCTGCAGGCTGAGGGCGCCTCCGACGCCTTCGTCTCCGCCGGGAACACCGGCGCGCAGATGGCCGCGTCGACGTTCATCCTGCGGCTCCATCCCGGGTTGTCCCGGCCCGCCATCGGCACGGTGCTCCCAACGGCCACCCAGCCGGTCGTCGTCCTCGATGCGGGAGCCAACGTCGACTGCGCGGCGGCCGAGCTCGTACAGTTCGCTCGGCTCGGGCACGTCTATGCCCGGGACATCCTCGGCCGCGCCAACCCAACCGTCGGTCTCCTCTCCATCGGGGAAGAGGCGGAGAAGGGGAACGCCGCCGTGAAGGAGGCCCACCAGCAACTGCTCGGCGCCGGCCTCAACTTCATCGGCAATGTCGAGGGACGGGACATCCCGGCCGGACGCTGCGATCGCGGCCCCGTCGATGTCGTCGTCTGTGATGGCTTCACGGGCAACGTCCTCCTCAAGCTGTACGAGGGTGTCGCGCCGATGCTCTTCGGGCTGCTCGCCGCCGCCGGGGTCCCGAAGGAACAGCTCAAGCAGGCCCTCGGCGTGCTCGATTACGCGAAGTACGGCGGTGCGCCCCTGCTCGGCGTGAAGGGCGTCAGCATCATCTGCCACGGCAAGAGCAGCCCGGAAGCCATCAAGAACGGGGTGCTCGTCGGACTCCGCGCCGTGGAGTCGCGGATGAGCCACCACATCGGGGAGCAGTTAGGCGCATGAAGCGACCGATCGCCATGTTCGCCGGCACCGGCCACGCGGTCCCGCGCCGCGCCCTGACGAACGATGAGTTCGCCGCAATGGGGATCGACACCTCCGACGAATGGATCCGCGAGCGTACCGGGATTCGGCAGCGGTACATCGCCGGCGATGGTGAGACGCTCACGTCGCTCGTCACCGAGGCGTCCAGGCAGGCGATGGCCGACGCGGGCGTCCACGCCGGCGAGCTCGATGCCATCATCCTCGGGACCGTCAGCCCCGACCGCCTGATGCCGGCGACGGCGGTCGAGGTGCAGGCCGCGCTGGGCGCGAGCCGCGCCGTCGCCTTCGACCTCGGCGCCGCCTGCTCCGGGTGGCTCTACTCAGCGCAGGTGGCCGAGGGGCTCCTCGCGACCGGTCAGTACGAGACGATCCTCGTGATTGGCGGCGAGGTGCTCTCCCGCATCGTCAACTGGAAGGACCGCAACACCTGCGTCCTGTTCGGTGACGGCGCCGGTGCGACGATCGTGCGGCGGAGCAGCAAGGGGCGGGGGATCCTCTCCGCCTACATGCGCTCCGACGGCAATCTGGCCGACCTCCTCCATCGACCGAAGGGCGGCGGCTGCTTCCCGATGAGTGACGCGGTGCTGGCCGAGGGGTCGCACTACATCCAGATGAGCGGTCGTGAGGTGTTCAAACACGCGGTCCGCTCGATGGCCGACGCCGCCGATCGTGCCCTCGACGGGGCCAAGCTCTCCGGGACGGACATCGACCTGATGATTCCGCACCAGGCGAACATCCGAATCATCGAGGCGACCGCGAAGCACGCGAACATCCCGATGGAAAAGGTCTTCGTGAACGTCGACCGCTTCGGCAACACCTCGGCGGCCTCGATCCCGATCGCGTTGGACGAGGCGCGTCGACAGGGACGGATCGTCGAGGGCTCCACGGTGCTCTTCGCCGCGTTCGGCGCCGGGTTCACCTGGGGTTCGATGGTCGTCCGGTTCTGACGTCGATGTACTTCCTCCTCTTTCCAGGGCAGGGCTCGCAGAAGCCCGGCATGGCATCGGACCTCGTGGCGGCGTTCCCCGCCGCCGCGGACATCGTCGCTCGCGCGGATGCGGCGCTCGGTTTCCCGCTCGGCGCGCTCTGCGCCGACGGGCCGGCCGAGCGGCTGACGGAGACGCGGAACGCCCAGCCGGCCCTCCTGACGCACGGTGCCGCAGTGTGGGCGGTCGTCGGTGCGCATCTCGCCGGCAAGGTGCACGGGGCGGCGGGGCATTCCCTCGGCGAGTTCACGGCGTATCACGCCGCGGGCGCCCTCGCCCTCGAGGACGCCGTCCGTCTCGTGCGGCGGCGTGGCGAACTGATGTACGAGACAGGGGTCCAGGTCCCGGGCGCGATGGCCGCGATCCTTGGTGAGCTTGCCCGCCCGATCGGCGAGATCTGCGCCGACGCGTCGAGCCGGGGAGTCTGCGTTCCCGCGAATTTCAACGCGACGGAGCAGGTGGTGATCTCCGGCGAGGTGGCGGCCGTCGAGGCAGCGATGGAGCTGGCGAAGGTGGCCGGTGCGAAGCGTGCGCTCCGGCTCCCCGTGAGCGGGGCCTTCCACAGCCCCCTGATGGAACCCGCGGTCGCCGGTCTCGCCTCCGCCCTCGACGCGGCCGGCTGGTCCGACCCCATCGTCCCGGTCTGGAGCAACGTGACGGCCGGTCCGGTGACGGCGGCCACGGAGGCGCGACGCCTCCTCCTCGCGCAGCTCACGGCGCCCGTCCGGTGGGTGGAGCTCATCCGCGCGGTCGCCGCGCAGCACCCCGGCACGATCTTTGTCGAGATGGGTCCCGGTGCGGTCCTCTCGGGGCTGGTGAAGCGGCTCGCCCCGGATTGCACGACCCGGACCTGCGGCACCGTCGCCGAGGTCGAAGCGCTCCTCGCCAGCTAGTCCACCTCTCGCTCCGCCCCCCCCATGTTCGCCATCGACCTCACCGGGCGCGTCGCGCTCGTCACCGGCTCCACCCGCGGCATCGGGCGCGCGATCGCGGAAGCACTCGCGGCGGCCGGCGCCCGGGTGGCGGTGGTCGGACGCGACGCGGCGAAGGCCGAAGCCGTCGCGACGGAGCTCGGTGGAGACGCGAAGGGGTTCGGCTGCGACATCAGCGACCCCTCGGCGGTCACCGCGCTGGTCGAGGCGGTCGAGGCCGCCTTCGGCAGCTGCGACATCCTCGTCAACAACGCCGGCATCACGAAGGACAACCTGATGCTCCGGATGAAGGACGAGGACTGGGATGCCGTCCTCGACACGAACCTCAAGGCCGCATTCGTGGCGATCCGAGCGGTGCAGCGGGGGATGATGAAGCGCCGGTGGGGCCGGATCATCAACATCGCGTCCGTGGTCGGGCTGATGGGAAACAAGGGCCAGGCCAATTACGCGGCCAGCAAGGCAGGTCTCATCGGGCTCTCGAAGTCGGTCGCGAAGGAACTCGCGAGCCGGAACATCCTCTGCAACGTTGTGGCCCCCGGCTTCATCCGAACCGACATGACCGACGCAATGGCGCCCGCCGCCGTCGAGGCGCTCTCCGCCGCCATTCCGCTGGAGCGGCTGGGGGATCCGGCTGACATTGCCGGGGTGGTGACGTTCCTCGCCTCCGACCGGGCGGCGTACATCACGGGGCAGGTCCTCCCCGTCGACGGCGGCCTGGTGATGTGAGCCCCGGCGGGGGGCGGTGTGACCTCCGCACGCGCGCGCGCGTTTTATATTACCGGGGCTGGCGCGGACGCCCGCCCGGCCCACGTTGTCCCACCCACCTGGAGCCCCACGCATGGCTGACCATTCCGCGAAGATCAAGGACATCATCGAGAAGGAGCTGGGCGTCGAGCGCGACAAGCTGACCGACGGCGCGAGCTTCATCGAGGACCTTGGCGCCGACTCGCTCGACATCGTCGAGCTCGTGATGGAGTTCGAGAAGGAGTTCAACGTCGACATCCCGGACGAGGACTCCGAGAAGCTCCGCACGGTTGGCGATGCAATCAGCTATCTGAACGCCAAGATCGGCGGCTGATCCCCGATGGCTTCCCTGAAGCGCCGAGTCGTCATCACGGGCGCCGGGTGCGTGTCGTCGGTCGGCAACGACGTCGCCACCACCTGGCAGTCCCTCCTCGACGGGCGGTCTGGCGGCGCGCCGATCACCCGGTTCGACGCCTCGGCCTTCAAGGTCCGCTTCGCCCATGAGGTGAAGGGGTTCGACGTCGGGCTGTACATGGACCGCAAGGAGGCGAAGCGCGCGGATCTGTACACCCAGTACGCCATGGGGGCGGCGGTCCAGGCGATGCAGGACGCCGGGTTCGGTGATGGCACGGGGTATGTGCCCGAACGCACCGGGGTGATCGTCGGCTCCGGCATTGGCGGTATCGGCACGTTCGAGGAACAGCACACGACGCTGATGACGAGCGGCCCCGGGCGGATCTCGCCGTTCTTCATCCCGATGTTCATCGGCGACATCGCGGCGGGCACCGTCTCGATGCGCTTTCAGGCCAAAGGGCCGAACTACGCGACGCAGTCGGCCTGCGCCTCGAGCGCGCACGCCATCGGCGACGCGTTCCGGATCATCGCCTACGGCGACGCCGACGTGATGATCGCGGGCGGTGCCGAGGCCGCTGTCACGCCGATGGCGATCGGGGGCTTCGGGAACATGCAGGCGCTCTCCACGCGCAATGACTCCCCGGAGACGGCCTCGCGGCCGTTCGATCAGACGCGCGACGGCTTCGTCCTGGGCGAGGGGTCGGCGTGTGTGGTCCTCGAGGAGCTCGAGCACGCGCGAGCCCGTGGCGCCCAGATCTACTGCGAGGTCGTCGGGTACGGCGCCTCCGGTGACGCGTATCACCTGACGGGCCAGCCGGAGGACCACGAGGGTCTTCAGCGCGCGATGCGTCGCGCCCTCGAGGACGGCGGGCTCACGCCGGCGGATGTGCAGTACATCAACGCGCACGGCACGTCCACGCCGCTCAACGACCCGAACGAGATTCGGGCGATCCGGAAGGTTTTCGGGCCGTCGGCGACCGGGCTCAACGTGAGCTCCACGAAGTCGTGCACCGGACATATGCTGGGGGCGGCTGGAGCGATCGAGGCGATCGTCTCGGCTCTGGTGATCCGGCACGGCATCATCCCGCCGACGATCAACCTGGCGACGCCGGATCCGGAGTGTGATCTCGATTGCACCGCGAACACCGCGGTCCGGCGCGAGGTCCACGCCGTGCTCAGCAACTCCTCGGGATTCGGCGGACACAACGCCAGTCTCGCATTGCGGCGCCTGGTCGGCTGAGTCGATGTCGACGGCGGCCGCGCTGACGATCCCGTTCGAGCGCATCGCCGACCACGCGGTGCGCGGCATCGCCGAGCGCATCGCGGAGGGGCGCCGGCTCGAGGCGCGAGACGCGGCGGTGCTGTACCGGACCGCGGACCTGACCGGTCTCGGCCTCCTCGCGGACGCCGTCAATCGCGCCCGCCACGGCGACGTGGTGACCTTCGCGTCCAACCAGCACATCAACCCGACCAACATCTGCACGCTCCGCACGACGTGCGTGTTCTGCGGCTACGCTCGTCTCCCCAAGGAGGCGGGAGCCTACCGCTACACCCTCGAGCAGGTGCTCGAGGAGGCGCGGACGGGCAATCAGGGGTTGACGAAGGAGTTCCACATCGTCGGCGGGCTCGATATGCAGGCGGGCCTCGAGTACTACACCACGATGTTCCGCGCGCTCAAGACTGAGCTCCCTCACGTGCACATCAAGGCGCTCACCGCGGTCGAGATCGCGCACATCGCTCGCATTGAGAAGATGTCCTGGACCGAGGTGCTGACCGCGCTGAAGGCGGCCGGCCTCGACACGATGCCCGGTGGCGGGGCGGAGACCTTCAGCGCCGCCGTCCGCGAGGAGATCGCGAACAAGAAGCTGGGCGCCGCCGACTACATCGGCGTGCACCGCACCGCGCACGGCCTCGGGATTCGCTCGAACTGCACGATGCTCTATGGGCACGTCGAGACGATTCAGGATCGCGTCGAGCATCTGCAGATGCTCCGCGACCTGCAGGACGAGACGGGAGGGTTTCTTGCGTTCATCCCGCTCGCCTATCACCCGGATGACAACGAGCTCGGGGCGAAACTCGGACGTCGCGGGACGGCCACCTCGGGGGTCGAGGACCTCAAGATGCTCGCCGTCGGGCGCCTCTTCCTCGACAACTTCGCCCACGTGAAGAGCCACTGGATCATGGTGGGGACGGCGCTCTCCCAGATCGCGCTGCACTACGGGGTCAACGACCTCGAGGGGACCGTGGTGCGGGAGAAGATCTACCACGCCGTCGGTGCCAAGACCCAGCAGGCGATGTCGCTGCCGGAGCTGCTCGCCCTCATCCGTGGGGCGGGGAAGATCCCCGCGGAGCGGGACAGCTTCTACAACATCATCCGGACCTTCGACGCTGACGCGGAGGCCGCGTGATGCGCGTCGGCCGGATTCCCTACATCAACACGTACCCGGTCTACGGCGCCATCGACCGGGGCCTCGTCCCGCTCGACGGCGAGCTCGTTGACGGCGTCCCAACGGCGCTGAATGCGATGATGGCACAGGGCAGCCTCGACGTCTCGGTCGTCTCCGCCGTCGAATACGCGCGCGACGCGGCGCGCTACCTGCTCCTGCCCGAGCTCGCCATCTCCTGCGACGGGCCGGTCCGGTCCGTCATGCTCTTCTCGAGCCGTCCCGCCAGCGATCTGCACGGCGCGCGGGTGCTCGTCAGCCGAAGCTCGATGACCTCCGTGCACCTGCTGGAGTTGCTCTTCGAGCACGTCTGGCGTGCCCAGCCGGTCTTCGTGCCGGGCGACGCCGAGGCGGAGGCGCTCGCGCGCGACGGCGGCGCACCGTGCGATGCGCGTCTCGTCATCGGGGACGCTGCGCTGATGTTGCAGGCCCCGGGGCACCCGATCGCGGAGGCCCATGGGCGCGAGTACCCGTACGTCTACGACCTCGGCGACGTGTGGCGTGAGTGGACCGGCCTTCCCTTCGTCTTCGCCGTCTGGGTCGCGCAGCGTACAACGCCCGTGCGTGACGCGCTCGCCGTGCACGCCTCGCTGATCCAGTCGCGGGACTGGGGGCTCGCCCATCTCGACACGCTCGCCGCGCAGGCCGCCGCATCCACCGGGGTCCCCCAGCGGGAGTGCCGACGCTACTTCGATGGTCTCGACTGGCGCCTCTCGCTGCGGGACCTCGAAGGCCTGAGCGAGTTCTTCCGTCGCCTCGCGCTCGCCGGCCGCGTGCCGCGCGGCACCCTCGCCTTCCTGCCCGCCGCCCGCACGGGCACCTGACCGAGCCTTCCGACCCGTCCCCTCCATGTCGCTCGAATCGGATCTCCTCGACTTCTACACGCGCGCCCCGCTCCTCGAGTTGGGCGCCGCCGCCGACACCGTCCGCCGCCGCCTGCACCCGGATCCGGTCGTCACCTACATCGTCGACCGGAACATCAACTACACGAACGTCTGCGTCGCGGACTGCGGCTTCTGCGCCTTCTATCGGCGGCCGAAGGACAACGAGGGGTGGACCCTCAGCTACGAGCAGATCGGCGCCAAGATCGACGAGGTGAAGGCGCTCGGCGGCGTGCAGATCCTGATCCAGGGCGGGCACAACCCGTACATCCCGTTCGAGTGGTACCTCGAGCTGCTCCGGTACATCAAGCGGCACCACCCGATCCACGTGCACGGCTTCTCGCCGAGCGAGGTCGATTTCTGGAGCACGCTGTACCGGATGGATGCCCGGACGGTGATCCAGGAGCTCGTGAAGGCGGGACTCGACTCCATCCCCGGTGGTGGCGGCGAGATCCTCGTGCAGCGTGTGCGTGACAACGTCGCCAGGAAGAAGGCCGGTGCCGATCGCTGGCTCGAGGTGATGGAGATCGCGCACCAAGAGGGGCTCCGCACCTCGTGCACGATGATGTACGGGATCGGCGAGACGATGGCCGAGCGGGTCGAGCACCTCCTCCGCCTGAAGGCGCTGCAGGACCGCACGAAGGGCTTCACCGCGTTCATCTGCTGGCCGCTCCAGCCGGAGAACACGCCGGAGATGAGCCATATGCCGAAGACCGATGCGGTCGAGTACCTCCGCACGACCGCCTTCGCCCGCACGGTCGTCGACAACATCCCGAACATCCAGGCGAGCTGGGTGACGATGGGGATGAAGGTCGGTCAGACGGCGCTGCACTATGGGTGCAACGATTTCGGGTCGCTGATGTTGGAGGAGAACGTCGTCTCCGCGGCGAACACGACGTATCGGACCACGATCGACGAGATGGAGCGGTTGATCACCGAGGCGGGGTTCACGCCGCGCCGTCGCCGCCAGGATTACTCGCTCATCCCGCAGGCCCCGGCACCGGTGGCGGCGTGAACCTCGGCGTCCGCGTCGGTATCGGGTACGACTCGCACCGGTTCGTCGAGGGGCACGGCGTGCTCCTTGGCGGCGTGCTCATCCCGGCCGCGGTACGCTGCACCGGGCACAGTGACGCCGACGCCGTCTGCCACGCCCTGACCGACGCCCTCCTCGGCGGCGCCGGCCTCGGAGACATCGGGGAGATGTTCCCCGACACCGCCGCCGAGAACAAGAACCGCGACAGCCTTGAGATGCTGCGGCTTGCCGTGGCCCGGATCCGCGCCGCGGGCTGGGAGCCCGCCCAGGCCGACCTCACGATCATCGCCGAGACGCCGAAGATCGGCCCGCACCGTCCGGCCATCCGCGAGCGTCTCGCCGAAGCGATCGGTATCGCGCCCAGTGAGGTGATGGTGAAGGGGAAGACCAACGAGCGGATGGGATGGATTGGTCGGGGTGAGGGCATCGCCGTCATCGCGGTCGCGACCCTCGTGCGATCCGAGAGCTAGTGGAGACGGTCCTCGCCTGGGTCTCCGGGATCCCGCTCGGCATTGTCTACCTCCTGATTTTCCTGACCGCGGTGGCCGAAGGGCTCATCCCGCTCGTGCCTGGCGACATCGTCGCCGCCCTCCTCGCCTTCATCGCCGCCCGGTCGGGGGGAACGCTCGTGCTGACCGCCACGCTCGTCACCTTCGGTAGCGTCTCCGGGGCCTTGATGATGTGGTGGCTCGGCCGCCGATATGGCGCCGCCTGGCTCGCCGCACGCGTGGATCGGTTCGGTCTCCACCGCACCGGGAGCGGGATGGAGCAAGCGGAGGCCAAGGTCGAGGCCGCGTATCGCCGATTTGGCTGGACCGCGCTCTTCGTGAGCCGGCTCGTTCCGGGGGTGCGTGCCGTCGCGCCGGCGGCCGCAGGGGCGCTGCGCATTCCCTTCTGGGAGGTGGCGCTCCTCTTCACCGCTGCGTCAGCGGTCTGGTACGGGCTCATCGTCTGGGTGGCGTTCCAAGTCGGGACCGACTGGGCGACGGTGCGGGCGCGTCTCGACCTCGTGCTGCAAGATGTCGGCGGCGTGGCCGCCCTCGTCATCCTGCTGCTCGGCGTCGCGTTCTGGCAGTGGCGCCGGCGGCGGCGGGCATGAACGACGCGGGCGCGGATCCCTCCCGCGCCTTCCTCCTCGAGCGCTTCGAGGAGTTCCTCCTGTTGGAGCAGGGCGCCAGCCCTCGGACCATCGCCGCGTATCGCACCGATCTCGCGCGGCTCGCCGACTGGGCCGTTCGGCACGAGGTGCGGACCCCGTCCGCGCTGACGTCGGCCCACCTCCGAGAGTTCGTCTATCACCTCAAGGACGCTGGCCTGGCCCCGAGTAGTATGCGGCGCGCGATCTCCTCGCTCAGGACCTGGTATCGCTTCCTCCTGTCTGAGGGGGTCGTCGCGGCGGACCCGAGCGAACGGCTCGAGGCGCCCCGGCGTTGGCGCGCGCTTCCGGACGTGCTTTCCAGTGCGGAGATCGACCGGCTGATCGGGGCGGTCGGGCTCGAGGAGCCTCTCTGCTTCCGGGACCGCGCGATGCTCGAGCTGGCGTACTCGGCCGGCCTCCGGGTGAGTGAATGGACGGGTCTGGGAGTCGCCGACGTCGTTCTGGACGCGATGGTCGTCCGGGTGTTCGGGAAGGGGGGGAAAGAGCGCCTGGTGCCCATCGGCCGGCAGGCGGCTGGTGCCGTCGCGACATACCTCAGGGAACTGCGCCCCCGGCTGGAGCGTGGGGCGGGGCAGAGTCGACTCTTCCTCAATGCGCGCGGAAGGCCTCTCTCCCGGATGGGGGCGTGGGGAATCCTCCGCAAGTATGTCGAGGCAGCCGGCATCACAAAAGCTGTTACTCCACACACCCTGCGGCACAGTTTCGCGACACACCTTCTTCAGGGCGGAGCCGATCTCCGGGCGGTCCAGGAGATGCTGGGGCACGCCGACATCTCGACGACCCAGGTGTACACCCACGTGGACCGCGAGCATCTCCGGCAGGTCCACCGGCAGCACCACCCACGCGGATAGCTCGCCCGGCCGTTCGACATCCGATGGCAGCTCCGTCTTGTCTGACGGGTCATCCGGCCTAGATTTCCTTGGCGTGGATTTTGCGTCCGCGCGGCCCCTTCCGGTGAGCGTCCCATGAGCGTCCTCGCCGTCATCCCAGCCCGGCTGGGGGCCACCCGCCTCCCCCACAAACCCCTGCGTGATCTCGGTGGCGTGCCCCTGGTGGTGCGGGTGCTCGAACGCGTCCGCGCCCTCGGGCTTGCCGATCGGATCGTGGTGGCCACCGAGGCCGAGGCGGTCCGGGACGTCGTCGCGGCGGCTGGAGGGGAGGCAGTGATCACCTCGGACGCGCACCCCTCCGGCACCGATCGCGTGGCGGAGGTCGCCGCGCGCCCCGAGATGGCCGAGTACGATGTGATCGTGAACGTGCAGGGGGACGAACCCTTCATGCGTGCGGACGCGATGGCGGGGGCGATTGCGATGGTGCGCACGCACGGCTTCGACCTCGGCACGGCGGCAGGACGTCGCGGGCCGGAGATCCTCGCCGACCCCAATTGCGTGAAGGTCGTCCGAGCCGACGACGGCCGAGCGCTCTACTTCTCCCGCGCCGCCATCCCGCATCTCCGCGAGGACGCGGAGACGCCGCAGCGCGACGCGATGATCCTGCAGCATATGGGCATCTACGCCGCGCGCCGCGAGGCGCTCGCGCGCTGGGTGTCGCTGCCGCCGCATCCGCTCGAGCTCGTCGAGCGGCTCGAGCAGCTCCGCGCCCTCGCGGCCGGTCTCGCGATGGGCGTCGCCGTCGTCGACGCCCCGTCGTGGGGCGAGGTGAACACCGAGGACGACCTGATCCGCGCCAACACTCACTGGGCCGCACTCGCGGCCGGAACCGCCTGATGACCCCGAATCCCACACAGGGCGCCCCGAAGTTCATCTTCGTCACCGGTGGCGTCGTCTCGTCCCTCGGCAAGGGCATCGCCGCGGCCTCGCTCGCGCGACTCCTCGTTGAACGCGGGCTGTCGGTCACGATGATGAAGCTCGATCCATACCTGAACGTGGATCCAGGCACGATGTCGCCGTTTCAGCACGGCGAGGTCTTCGTGACCGACGACGGCGCCGAGACCGACCTCGACCTCGGGCACTACGAGCGGTTCATCGACCGCCCGCTCACCCAGGCGAACAACATCACCACCGGGCGGATCTACTCGAACGTCATCACCAAGGAACGCCGCGGCGAGTACCTCGGCAGCACGGTGCAGGTCATCCCGCACATCACGGACGAGATCAAAAGCGCCGTGCGGCGCGTGGCGCCGGGGAACGACGTGGTTGTCGTCGAGGTCGGCGGGACCGTCGGCGACATCGAGTCGTTGCCGTTCCTCGAGGCGATCCGGCAGTTCCGGCACGACGTCGGCCGGGAGAACACCGTCTTCGTGCACCTCACCCTCGTGCCGTACATCGCCGCCGCGGGCGAGGTGAAGACGAAGCCGACGCAGCATTCGGTCCGCGACCTGATGGAGATCGGCATCCAGCCGGACGTCCTGATTTGCCGGACGGAGCGGCCGCTGAGCGAGGACGTGAAACGGAAGATCGGACTCTTCTGCAACGTCGAGTTCGACGCCGTGATCGAGAGCCCCGACGTCTCGACCATCTACGAGATCCCGCTCGTGTTCCGGCAGCAGGGCTTCGATGCGCTCGTCTGCCGTCGGCTCGGGCTCGACACGCCGGAGCCCAATCTCACCGCCTGGACCGCGATGGTGCGGCGCGTCACACACCCCGCGCGCAAGGTGCGGATCGCCGTCGTCGGCAAGTACACCGACTACGCGGACAGCTACAAGAGCGTCCAGGAGGCGTTGATCCACGGGGGGATCGCGAACGACGTCGGCGTGGAGATCGCGTGGACGTCGAGCGATCTCTTCACCGACGCGGCCACGGCCCGGACGCTCGTCGCCGGCTTTGATGGCGTGCTCGTCCCGGGCGGCTTCGGCGTCCGGGGCGTCGAGGGGATGATCGAGGCGATCCACGCCGCCCGCGACGGCGAGGTCCCCTTCTTCGGTATCTGCCTCGGGATGCAGGTCGCGATCATCGAGTTCGCCCGCCACGTCTGCGGGATCGACGACTCGAACTCCAGCGAGTTCGCACCGGAGTGCGCGAACCCCGTCGTGGCCCTCCTCGAGTCCCAGCAGGGCGTGCAGGAGATGGGGGGGACGATGCGACTCGGCGCGTACGCATGCCGCCTCAAGGCCGGCAGCCGCGCCGCGGAGATCTATGGACAGTCCGAGATCAGCGAGCGCCATCGGCACCGGTATGAGGTGTCGAATCAGTATCGGGAGACGCTGCAGGCGGCCGGGATGCGCCTGGCGGGCCTCTCGCCCGACGGCTCGCTCGTCGAGATGATTGAACTCGAGCAGCACCCGCATTTTGTCGCCTGTCAGTTCCATCCGGAGCTCAAGTCTCGCCCGACGCGTCCACACCCCCTCTTCTCGGCGTTCGTCGCCGCCGCCGCCCGCCGGGCCACCGCCCGCGGCGCCGCATCGGGGGCCGCGTGAGCGCCGCCACCTTCCCACGAGGCCGCCTCTTCCTCATCGCGGGCCCCTGCGTCGTCGAGGACGACGAGTTGATGTTCCGCGTCGGGGACCACCTCGCCCGACTCGCGGAGCGCGTCCCCGGCGGCATCATCTTCAAGGCCAGCTTCGACAAGGCGAACCGGTCGAACGCGGGAGCGGCACGCGGCCCCGGCCTCGATGAGGGGCTCGCCGCCCTCGACCGCGTCCGCGCGCGAACCGGGTTGCCGATCCTCACGGATGTGCACCTCCCTGAGCAGTGCACCGCGGCGGCTGAGGTGGCTGACGTCCTGCAGATTCCCGCCTTCCTCTGTCGGCAGACGGACCTCCTCGAGGCGGCCGGTGCCGCCGGCAAGCCGGTGAACATCAAGAAGGGGCAGTGGATGCACCCCGAGGGCCTCGTCGGTGCCGTCGCCAAAGTGCGCGGGAGCGCCCCCGGCGCGATCCCGGTGGCGGTGACGGAGCGAGGCACCTTTTTCGGATACGGCGACCTCGTCGTCGATGTCCGGAGCTTCCCGCGGATGCGAGAGGCCTGCGACGCCCCCGTCATCTTCGACGCCACACACTCGGTTCAGCGCCCGGGCCAGGGGGCGGGCGGGGCGTCCGGAGGCGCGCGGGAGTTCATCCCGCCCCTCGCGATGGCCGCCTGTGCCGCCGGCGTCGATGGGCTCTTCATGGAGACGCATCCCGATCCTGCTCGCGCGCCGAGCGACGGGCCGAACATGATCCCGCTGGACGCACTGGATGCGCTCGTCGCGCGGTGCGTCGCCGTCTGGGAGGCGGCCCGCGGGTGATGCCCATCGCGCTCGTTCCCGTGCTGACGATCGATGCCGCGCTCGCGCGTCGGGTCCGGCTCGTCTGCTTCGATGTCGACGGCGTGCTGACGGACGGAGGGGTCGTGCTCGGCGACGCAGCGGGGCAGCGGGTCGAGCTGAAGCGATACGACATCCAGGATGGGCTCGGGATCACGCTCCTCCGGCAGGCAGGGCTGCGTACCGCGATCATCACGGGGCGTGAATCGCAGAGTGTCGCGTTGCGTGCGGCGGAGCTGCAGATCGATGACGTCATCCAGGATCGTCGGGCGCGGAAGGTCCCGGCCCTCGCGGCGCTTCTCGAGCGCCGCGGAATCTCCTGGGAGGAGGTGGCCTTTGTGGGGGACGATCTCCCGGACCTCGGGGCGCTCCGTCGGGTTGGGCTCCCCGTCGCCGTCGCGAACGCATCCGCCGAAATCCAGGCGGTCGCCACCGTGCAGCTGAGCCGCTCGGGCGGAGCGGGGGCGGTCCGGGAGTTCTGCGAGGCGCTGCTCCGGGCCCGCGGCGAGTGGGAGGCGCAGGTCGATGCGTACGTGCGGGCGCGCGAGGAGGCGGAGTGATGAGCACGAGAGGCGACGTCCCGCCGATGGACGATGCGGACATCATCGCACGCGGGCGCCGCGTGCTCGAGCTTGAGCAGACGGCCATCGGCACGGCGGTGTCGCGGCTCGATCCGTCGTTCGCCGAGGCGGTACGGCTCCTCGCGGAGTGCCGCGGTCGCGTGATTGTCGCCGGCATCGGGAAGTCGGGGCTGATCGGGCGGAAGATCGCGGCGACGATGACGAGCACGGGGACTCCGACGAGCTTCCTCCACCCCACGGAGAGCGTCCACGGGGACCTCGGGATCGTCGGGCCCGACGACGTCGCGATCCTGCTGTCCAAGAGCGGCGAGACGGCCGAGCTCTTCCCGCTGCTCGAACAGCTCGCGCGCATGGATGTCCCGTGCATCGGGATCACCGGCGGGCTCGACTCGACGCTGGCGCGGGCGTGTCGCGTCGTGCTCGACGCGGCGGTGGCGGAGGAGGCGTGCCCGCACGATCTCGCCCCGACCACGAGTACGACGGTGGCCCTCGCGCTCGGAGACGCGCTGGCGGTCGCGCTGCTGGAGGCCAAGGGATTCCGGGCGGAGGATTTCGCGCGGTTCCATCCCGGCGGGTCGCTCGGTCGTCGACTGCTCCTGCGGGTTCGTGATGTGATGGTCGCGGACGGACGTCCCACCTGTGCGCTCGATGCGACGATGCGCGAGGCGGTGGTCGTCCTCGCGGAGCGCCGCGGCCTCTGCTGCGTCGTCGACGACCGCGGGCGGCTGGCCGGCGTCATCACGACCGGGGATCTCACCCGCTGGATGGAGCGCGCACCGGATGTGCTGGCGCTGCCGGTGCAGGATGTGATGACGCGCACCCCGCGGACGGTCCGGGCGGATGCCCTCGGCAGCGCTGCGGTCCACCTGATGGAGACGGCCGGCGTGGTCGCGCTCCCCGTCCTTGGGAACGACGACGCGCTCGTCGGGGTAGTCCACCTGCATGATCTCCTCCGGGCGGGGGCGGCGTGAGGCGCGCGCTCCTGCCTTCCGTCGCGCTCGTCGTCACGCTTGGGGCCGCGTGTGGGGGCGGAGACCGCCCGGATGGGTCACGCGTCCCCGGCATCCTCGACTCCGCCGAACAGATCGCCTTCGGGTTCCGCACGCTCCTCACCGATGGCGGGTTGCTCCGCGCCGAG
>DAISWY010000047.1:0-15525 GCA_036826135.1 Gemmatimonadaceae bacterium
CCACCGGCGACCCGCGATACGAGAGTCGAGGATATACGAACGGGGGCGCGGACCGTTGGTCCGCGCCCCCGTCGTCCACCGGCGCCAGCCTACTCTTCGTCGGGCAGCGCGGCGGGAAGTTCCCCTTCGAGCTCCATCGGCGGCGCCAGGAAGCTGTCGGGCAGCGCCCCGAACGCCCCGAACTCCGGGGTGGGCGGGGCCGGCGGCGGCTCGATGTCCATCGCCACGTCGGAGTACCGGTACATCCCGGTGCCGGCGGGGATGAGGTGCCCGATGATGATGTTCTCCTTGAGGCCGAGGAGGTCGTCCTTGGCTCCGCGGATCGCCGCATCGGTGAGCACGCGGGTGGTCTCCTGGAACGACGCCGCCGAGATGAACGACTGGGTCGTGAGGGAGGCCTTCGTGATGCCGAGGAGGAGCGGCTCGGACTGCGCCGGCTTCTCCTTCTTCTTCTTGACCTTGTCGTTGGCGTCGCGGAAGACCGCCTTGTCGACGTTCTCGCCCTCGAGGAATTCGGTGTCCCCCGGCTCCGCGACGCGGACCTTCTGGAGCATCTGCCGGACGATGACGCCGATGTGCTTGTCGCTGATCTTCACGCCCTGCAGGCGGTAGACCTCCTGCACCTCGTTCAGGAGGTATTCCTGGACGGCGCGCGGGCCCTTGATCCGCAGGATGTCGTGCGGGTTGACGGGCCCCTCGCTCAGGCGGTCGCCGGCGCGCACGCGGTCACCCTCGTGCACGCGGAGATGCTTGCCGGAGGCCACCTCGTACAGCTGCGGCTGCTGCGACTCGTCGACCGAGCCGTTGAGGTCGACCGGCTGGACGAAGATCTCGCGCTTGCCGCGCTTGATGTCGCCGAAGCGGACGACGCCGTCGATCTCGGAGATGGTGGACGGATCCTTCGGCTTGCGCGCCTCGAAGAGCTCGGCGACGCGCGGGAGACCGCCGGTGATGTCGCGCGTCTTGTACGCCTCGCGCGAGATCTTGGCGATGGTCTGGCCGGCGGCCACGTCGGCCCCGTCCTCGATGATGAGCTGGGCGCCCACCGGGATGACGAAGTCGCGGACCTTCTTCTCCTTCCCGCCCTTGGTCTGCCAGATCTCGATGTGCGGGTGGAGCTTCTTCTCCCGGTCCTCGATGACGACGCGCTGCCGGAGGCCGGTGAGCTCATCGAGCTCCTCGGAGACCGTCTCGCCCTCGACGAGGTCGACGAAGCGGACCTCGCCGGCGACGTCGGCGATGATGGGGTTGGTGTACGGGTCCCACGTGAAGATCACCTGCTCCTTGGCGACGGCCTCCCCGTCCTTGACCATCAGGACGGCACCGAGCGGCACCGCGAGGCGGGCGATGACGGGGGCGTTCCGGTCCGCGGAGGCGCGGACCGAGAGCTCGCCCTCGTACGAGGTGACGATGCGCTGCCCCTCGGGATCGGTGACCGCGATGAGGCGGTCGCTGAACTCGACGACGCCGGCCACCTTCGACTTGCGGGCCGTCTGCTCGGCGATACGGGCCGCCGTGCCGCCGATGTGGAAGGTGCGGAGCGTGAGCTGCGTGCCGGGCTCGCCGATCGACTGCGCGGCGATGATGCCGACCGCCTCGCCGATGTCGACCATCGCCATCGTGGCGAGGTTGCGGCCGTAGCACATCCGGCAGAGGCCGCGCTTGGCCTCGCAGGTGAGCACGGAGCGGATCTTGACGGTCTCGATCCCCGCCTCCTCGATCGCGAGGGCGACCTCCTCCGACATCATCTGGCCGGCCTCGACGAGGAGCTGCGGGCGCCCCGCCTCATCCAGCAGCTGCGGGTCGACGACATCCTCGGCCGCGACGATGCCGGTGAGGCGCTCGGCGAGCGGCTCGATGATGTCCTCGCCTTCCTTCAGCGCCCCGATGTCGAGGCCCATCACCGTGCCGCAATCCTCCTCGGTGATCGTCACATCCTGCGCGACGTCGCAGAGGCGGCGCGTGAGGTACCCGGCGTCCGCGGTCTTCAGCGCCGTGTCCGCGAGGCCCTTGCGGGCGCCGTGGGTCGACGAGAAGTACTCGAGGACGGAGAGGCCCTCACGGAAGTTCGACTTGATGGGGTTCTCGATGATCTCACCGATGCCGCCGGTGAGCTTCTTCTGCGGCTTGGCCATCAGGCCGCGCATCCCCGCCAGCTGACGGATCTGGTCGCGCGAGCCGCGGGAGCCGGAGTCGAACATCATGAACACGGTGTTGAAGCCCTGCTGGGACTCCCGCATCCGCTTCACCATCGCGTCGGCGATGTCGTTGTTGGCGTGCGTCCAGGTGTCGATCACCTTGTTGTAGCGCTCGCCGTTCGTGATGTTGCCGGTCTGGTACGCCTTCTGGAAGCGGGCGACGCGCGCCGTGGCCTCCTCGAGGAGCGTCTCCTTCTCGGCCGGGATCTCGAGGTCCTCGATGGCGATCGAGACGCCGCCGCGGGTGGCGTTCCGGAAGCCGAACTCCTTCAGGCGGTCGAGGAACGCGACGGTGCCCGCGAGGCCGGCCTTCCGGTACGACTCGAAGACGAGCTCGCCGAGGACCTTCTTCTTCATCTCCCGGTTCTGGAACGGGAGCTCCGGCGGCACGATGCCGTCGAACAGCACGCGGCCGGCGGTGGTGATCGCCCAGGCGCGCCCCCCCTCGGGCGTGCGCGCGCGGTAGCGGACCGCCGAGTGGATCTGGAGCTGGCCGAGGGCCAGCGCCATCTCGACTTCCGACGCGGCGCCGAAGGTGCGGAGCTTGGTCTGCGCCTTCGCGTCCTTGAGCAGCGCGTCGAAGCCCACCGGGGCCTTGGTGGCGACGTAGCAGCCGAGGACGATGTCCTGCGACGGCTCGGCGACCGGACGGCCGTCGGACGGCTTGAGGATGTTGTTCGACGAGAGCATCAGGACGCGCGCCTCGAGCTGCGCCTCATACGAGAGCGGCACGTGCACGGCCATCTGGTCGCCGTCGAAGTCGGCGTTGAACGCCGCGCAGACGAGCGGGTGGATGCGGATCGCCTTCCCCTCGACGAGCACCGGCTCGAACGCCTGGATGCCGAGGCGGTGGAGCGTCGGGGCGCGGTTCAGGAGCACCGGGTGGTCGCGGATGATCTCCTCGAGGATCTCGAAGACCTCGGAGGACTCGCGCTCCACGATCTTCTTGGCGCGCTTCACCGTCTCCGCGATGCCCTTGTCGACGAGCTTGTGGATGATGAACGGCTTGAAGAGCTCCAGCGCCATCGCCTTCGGGAGACCGCACTGGTGCAGCTTGAGCTCCGGGCCGACGACGATGACCGAGCGGCCCGAGTAGTCCACGCGCTTGCCGAGGAGGTTCTGACGGAACCGCCCCTGCTTGCCCTTGAGCATGTCGGAGAGCGACTTGAGCGGCCGCTTCCCGCGGCCGCGGATCGCCTTCGAGCGACGGCCGTTGTCGAAGAGCGCGTCGACCGCCTCCTGCAGCATGCGCTTCTCGTTCCGGAGGATGACCTCCGGCGCGCGATGCGAGATGAGCTTGGTGAGACGGTTGTTGCGGTTGATGACGCGCCGGTAGAGGTCGTTCAGGTCGGACGTCGCGAAGCGCCCGCCGTCGAGCGGCACGAGCGGCCGCAGGTCGGGCGGGATCACCGGGACGACGTCGAGGATCATCCACTCCGGCTGGTTGCGCAGCCCCTCGGCGTCCCCGGAGTTCCGGAAGGCGTCGACGATCTTGAGGCGCTTGAGGAGCGCCTTCTTCTTGTGCTGCGACGTCTCGACGAGCACCTCGGCGCGGAGTTCCTCCGACACCTTGTCGACGTCGAGCCGCTTGAGGAGCTCACGGACCGCCGGCGCGCCGATGTCGGCGAGGAACGCGGTGTCGCCCTCCGCCTTCGCCTTCTGCTTGAGCTGGAGGTACTGCTCCTCATCGAGCAGCTCGTTCGCGCGGACCTCCTGCTCGCCCGCGTCGATGACGACGTAGTTCGAGTAGTACACGACCTTCTCGAGGTCGCGCAGCGTCAGGTCGAGCAGGTTCCCCATCGGGCTGGGGAGGGTCTTGAAGAACCAGATGTGCGCGACGGGGACGGCGAGCTCGATGTGTCCCATGCGGTCGCGCCGCACCTTGCTGAGCGTCACCTCGACGCCGCAGCGGTCGCAGATCACGCCGCGATAGCGGATGCGCTTGTACTTGCCGCAGTGGCACTCCCAGTCCTTCACCGGGCCGAAGATCTTCTCGCAGAAGAGACCGTCCTTCTCCGGCTTGAACGACCGGTAGTTGATCGTCTCCGGCTTGGTGACCTCGCCCCATGACCACCAGGTGCGGAGGCCGGCCATCTCCAGCCGCTCGCGCTCCTTCGGGTCGCGCGGCCCGCGGACCTCCTCGGGGGCCGCGATGCGGACGCGGATGTAGTCGAAGGCGGAGGCCGCCTTCTCACGGGCGCTACGGAAGTCGATCATCGGTTATTCCTCCCCGCCAAGGGCCGCGCCGCCTTCGGCGTTCGCGTCCATGGTCACGTGGATGCCCAGGGCCTGCAGTTCCTTCACGAGCACGTTGAACGATTCCGGCGTGCCCGGCTCGGGCAGGTTCTGCCCCTTCACGATCGCCTCGTACACGCGCGACCGGCCGTTCACGTCGTCCGACTTGACCGTGAGGATCTCCTGCAGCGTGTGCGCGGCGCCGTACGCCTCGAGCGCCCACACCTCCATCTCGCCGAAGCGCTGCCCGCCGAACTGTGCCTTGCCCGCGAGCGGCTGCTGCGTGACGAGGCTGTACGGGCCGATGCTGCGGGCGTGGATCTTGTCGTCCACGAGGTGGCTGAGCTTGAGCATGTACACCTCGCCGACGGTGACGGGGTTGGCGAAGCCCTCCCCGGTCCGGCCGTCGCGCAGCCGCACCTTGCCGCCCGGCAGCAGGCCGCCGGCGCGGATGAGCTCGACCGCCGCCGCGTCGACGTCGGACTCGCTCTTCTTGCCGAGCATCGCCGCGAGCGCGGGGTGTCCCATCGCCTCGAGGAGCGCCGCGGCGTCGAGCCCCGCGCGCTTCTCGAGCTCCTTCAGCGCCTTCTTGAGCTCGGCCTTGGCGGCGGCGGACCCGCCCTCCGCGGCGAGCTCGGCCTCGTGGTGCGCGATGGCGTGGCTGGTGGCCTCCGCCTCACGCGCCGCGAGCTCCTTCGCCGCGGCCACGAGATAGTCGAACACCCGCCCGCCGAGCGCCTTCGCCTCGGCGCTCATCCCACGGCCGGCGAGATCGTTGAGCGAGGCGTCGTGCAGCAGCTCGACCTTCTCCCCCTCCTCCGGCGTCGGCCGCAGGTCGTCGAGCATGGCGCGCAGCTCGTCCGGCGTCGGCGCGGGCGTCGGCGCGGCGAGCCGCAGCGAGCCGCGGACCCACTCGAGGCCGGCGAGGCGCAGGGAGAGCCCGATCTCACGCTCACTCGCGCCCTGGAAGACCGGCGTCTTCGCGTAGAAGCCGAGGATCTTCGCGGCCCACCCGAGGTGGGTCTCGAGGATCTGCCCCACGTTCATGCGCGACGGCACGCCGAGGGGGTTGAGGACGATGTCGACCGGACGGCCGTCGGGGAGGAACGGCATGTCCTCCTCGGGCACGATGCGGGCGACGATACCCTTGTTGCCGTGGCGGCCGGCCATCTTGTCGCCCACCGAGACCTTCCGCTTCTCGGCGAGGTAGACCTTGACCAGCTGGAGCACGCCCGGCGGGAGCTCGTCGGGCTGCAGGATGCGGTCGATCCGCTCCTCCGCGCGCTCCTCGATCTTCGCCTTCACCGCGTCCGCCGCGTCGATGATCGCGCGGACGGCCGCGTTCGCCTTCTTGTCCTCGACCCGGAACGTCTTGAGGTCGAGCGTGATGAGCCGCAGGTCACGGAGCATCGCCTCGGTCAGGACGGTCCCCGGGGCGATTGCCTCCTCCACCGTGCCGCTCTGCAGCGCGAGCGCGACCTTCTCCCCGACGAGGAGGGTCTTGATCTCCGCGTCGCGCGCGTCGTTCACGCGCACCTTCTCCTCGCCCTCGAGCCGGCGCACCTCGCCGATGCGCTCGCCGCGGTCCTTCTCGACCACCGCATCCTCGACCCGCGAGAAGATCTTCACGTCGATGACCACGCCCTCGACGCCCGGCGGCACCTTGAGCGAGGAGTCCTTCACGTCCTTCGCCTTCTCGCCGAAGATGGCGGTCAGGAGCTTCTCCTCAGGGGAGAGCTCCGTCTCGCCCTTCGGCGTGATCTTGCCGACGAGGATGTCGCCCGGGCGCACGTGCGCGCCGATGCGGACGATGCCCCGCTCGTCGAGGTCGAGGAGCGCGTCCTCGGAGACGTTCGGGACCTCACGCGTGATCTCCTCCTGGCCGCGCTTGGTGTCGCGGACGTGGAGCTCGTGCTCCTGGATGTGGATCGACGAGTAGACGTCGTCCTTGACCAGGCGCTCCGAGAGGACAATCGCGTCCTCGAAGTTGTGGCCGTACCAGGGCATGAAGGCGACGGTCACGTTCGAGCCGAGCGCGAGCTGGCCGAACTGGGTGCCCGAGCCGTCGGCGAGGACCTCGCCCGCCTTCACCTTCTGCCCGACCGCGACGAGCGGCCGCTGGTTGAGGGCGGTGTCCTGGTTGGTGCGGAGATACTTGCGGAGCTTGTACCGGTCCTGCTGGTAGAGGCCGGCGAGCGGGGTCTCCCCGTCCCGGACGCGCCCGCGACCGGCGTCGACGACGATCTCATCGGCGGTCACGCGCATCACGACGCCGGCACGCTTGGCGATCACCACCGCGCCGGAGTCGACCGCGACCTTCTCCTCGAGCCCGGTGCCGACGAACGGCGTCTGCGGGTTGAGGAGCGGCACGGCCTGCCGCTGCATGTTCGAGCCCATCAGCGCGCGGTTCGCGTCGTCGTGCTCGAGGAACGGGATGAGCGCCGCCGCGATCGAGACGAGCTGCTCGGGGGCGACGTCCATGTAATCGATGCGCGACGGCGGGAGGAGCGGCACGTCGGCCTGCTGGCGGCAGAGCACCAGCTCATCCATGAAGCTGCCGTCGGGGTTGAGCCGCGCATTCGCCTGCGCGATGACGGCGTGCTCCTCGCGCGTGGCGTCGAGCCACGCGATCTCGTTCGTGACCTTCCCGCCCTTCACGATGCGGTACGGGGTCTCGACGAAGCCGAGGTCGTTCACCCGCGCGAAGCAAGCGAGCGACGTGATGAGGCCGATGTTCGGGCCTTCCGGCGTCTCGATGGGGCACATCCGGCCGTACTGCGAGTAGTGCACGTCGCGGACCTCGAAGCCCGCGCGCTCGCGGGTGAGGCCGCCCGGGCCGAGGGCCGAGAGGCGCCGCTTGTGCGTCAGCTCGGCGAGCGGGTTCGTCTGGTCCATGAACTGCGAGAGCTGCGACGACCCGAAGAACGCCTGGATGACCGCCGAGACGGTGCGGGCGTTCACGAGGTCGTCGAGCGAGATCTTCTCGCTGTCCTGATTGATCCCCATCCGCTCCTTGACCAGCCGCGCCATGCGCGAGAGGCCGACGGAGAACTGGTTCGCGATCAGCTCGCCAACCGAGCGGATGCGCCGGTTGCCGAGATGGTCGATGTCATCGATCCCACCGCGCCCCTCGTGGAGTTCGACGAGGTGCCGCACGATCGAGACGAAGTCCTCCGTGGTGAGCACGGTCTGGCTCGCCGGAGTCCGGAGCCCGAGGCGCTGGTTGATCTTGTAGCGGCCCACGCGGCCGAGGTCGTAGCGCTTCGGCGAGAAGAAGAGCCGCTCGAGCGCCTGCTTCGCCGTCTCCTTGTTCGGCGCGTCGCCGGGCCGGAGGAGCGAGTAGATCTGGCGGAGCGCCTCATCCTCCGACTTGGTCGGGTCCTTCGCGAGGGTGTTGCGGACGAGCATGCTCTCCGCGCGACCCGACGCGACGAAGCAGCTCACGCGGGCGATCTCCGCCTTACGGAGGCGCTTGACGAGGGTGACCGAGAGGTTCTGGCCGGCCTCGGCGAGCACCTCGCCCGTCTCGGCGTCGGTGACGTCCATCGCGAGCACCCGGGGCGACGGGCGCTCCTCGCGCTCGAACGCGTCGAGCTCGTCACGGAGGTCGACGGCCTGGTACGAGGCGAAGACCTTGATGCGGTCGATCTTCTGCCGGCGGAGGCGCTGGAAGACCTCCTCGGTCAGCTCGTCGCCCTCCTTCACGAGGAGGACCGCCTCGGCGCGCTCGCGCTCGGCGCGGGCCTTCTTCGTCTTGGCCTTCGGTGCATCCTCGGCGGTCGCCTCGCCGGGGAGCTCCACGGCCTCGGCGATGATCGCCCCGATCACCTCGCGGTCACGCCCCTCCTTCCGCTTGGTCAGGTCGAGCTCGCGGACGCCGAAGAAGAGCCGGTAGATGTCGGCGTTCGTCCCGTAGCCGAGGGCGCGCAGGAGCGCGGTGGCCGGGAACTTCTTCTTCTTGTCGATGTGGACGTAGACGACGTCATGGATGTCGACGGTGAACTCGACCCACGAGCCGCGGAACGGGATGATGCGCGACGAGATGAGGCGCTGCCCGTTCGGGTGCGTGCTCTCCTCGAAGACGACGCCCGGCGAGCGGTGCAGCTGCGAGACGATGACGCGCTCGGCGCCATTGATCACGAAGGTGCCCAGCGGCGTGAGCAGCGGGAGCTCGCCGAGGTAGACCTCCTTCTCGATCTGGTTCTTGACCCGCTTGGTCTTCTCGTCGGCGGGGTTCGGCTCGAACACGGTCAGGACGAGGGTCGCCTTGAGGGGCGCCGAGTACGTCATGTCGCGCTCGATGCACTCCTCGACCGAGTACTTCGGCTCGCCGAGGGTGTAGCGCTTGAACGCGAGCTCGAAGTTCTCGTGGACGTCGGTGATGGGGAACAGGTCCTTGAAGACCCGCTCGAGGCCCACGTCCTCGCGGTCGTGGGCGGCGGCGTCCAGCTGGAGGAGCGACTCGAAGGCGCGCGTCTGGATGTCCAGGAGGTTCGGCATTTCCATGCCGACCTTGCGCTTGCCGAAGGAGATCTGGGTGATCATAGCGTCTCGGGGCTCACCGGGGAAACGGCGACAGACGCCCACGTCCCCGGTCGGCGGAGCCGACCGGGGCGGGGCGCACGGAACTGCGGGAGTAGTACGGGTGGAGCGTCAGATGCATCGGCGGGGTCGAGTGAGGGGGACGGTCATCCCGGTCGGCGGGTCCCCGCGGTGCGGAGGCCGCCGACCGGGCGTCCGTGCCTCACTTGACCTCGACGACCGCGCCTTCGGCCTCGAGCTTCGCCTTCATGGCGTCGGCATCGGCCTTCGAGACGCCCGCCTTCAGCGTCTGCGGGGCGCCGTCGACCATGTCCTTGGCCTCCTTGAGGCCGAGACCGGTGAGCTCGCGGACCACCTTGATGACCTGGATCTTCTTCGCGCCGGCGTCCTTGAGGACGACGTCGAACTCGGTCTTCTCCTCGGCGGCGGCGGCACCCGCGCCCGCGCCACCGGCCGGCGCGCCCGCGGCGACGGCCGCGATGGTCACGTTGAACTTCGTCTTGAACGCCTCGATCAGCTCGGTGAGCTCGATGACCGACATGCCGCCGATCGCGTCGAGGATCTCGTCCTTGCTCAGGGTCGTGTTCGCCATGGTACTGTCTCTCCGTAAAGGTCCCCCAGGGGATCCTGGGGCTGGTGAATCAGGCCGAAGCCTGGGGGATTCAGGTGGTGGATTCTTCGAGCTGCGTCTTCTTCGCCTCGAGGGCGAGCGCGAACATCATCAGCACGCTGTTGAACGTGCCGACGAGGATCGAGAGCGCCTCGTCGCGGGTCGGGAGGCTGGCCAGCTTCTTGACCATGGCCTCGTCGATGACCGCGCCCTCGTACAGGCCGCCCTTCACCGTCGGTCGCGCGTCATGCTCCTTCGCGAAGTCGGAGAGGAGCTTGGCCGCGGCGATGGGGTCCTTCGCGACCACGACGCCCGTGGGGCCCTTGAGGGTCTGACCGGCGAGGCCGGCCGCCTGCACCGCGCGCAGCGCGAGGGTGTTCTTGATGACGACGTACTCGACGCCCGCCTTGCGGAAGCGGCGACGCAGCTCCGTCATCGACTTCACGTTCAGGCCGGTGAAGTCCGTGTAGATCACCCCATCGGCGCCGACGATCTTCTGCTGCAGCTCGGCGACGAGCTGTTCCTTCTCGGCTCGCTTCATCGTCGGGTTACCGGTAGGGGGTGGTGTCGATCCGCACGCCGGGGCCCATCGTGCTGGACACGGCGACGGTGCGAACGTAGACGCCCTTCGCCGCGGACGGCTTGGAGCGGATGATCTGATCCATGAAGGCGGCGAAGTTGCTCTCGAGGGCGTCGACGCCGAACGAGACCTTGCCGATCGCGGCCTGGACGTTGCCGGCCTTGTCGACGCGGAACTCGATCTTGCCCGCCTTCGACTCCTTGACCGCGCGGCCGACGTCGAACGTCACCGTGCCGGCCTTCGGGTTCGGCATCAGGCCGCGGGGGCCGAGCACGCGCCCGAGCTGACCGACCTGACCCATCTGGTCCGGGGTGGCGATCATCACGTCGAAATCGGTCCAGCCATCCTTCACCTTCTGGATGTACTCCTGCCCGACGAAATCGGCGCCGGCGGCCTCCGCTTCCTTCGCCTTCTCGCCGACGGCGATGACGAGGACGCGGACGCTCTTGCCGGTGCCGGCCGGGAGGACGACGGTGCCGCGCACGACCTGGTCGGCGTGGCGCGGGTCGACGCCGAGGCGGACCGCCACCTCGACCGACTCGTCGAACTTCGCGAACGCGGCCGACTTCACCAGCTCGAGCGCCGCCTTGGGGGCGTACGCGGGCGCGGTGACCTTCTCAGCGGCGGCGCGGTACTTCTTGCCGTGGGTCTTCATCCCTTCACCTCCACGCCCATCGAGCGGGCCGCGCCGGCGATCATCGCCATCGCGGACTCGAGGGAGTCGCAGTTGAGGTCGGGCATCTTGAGCTCGGCGATCTTCCGGACCTGCGCCTGGGTGATGGAGCCGACCTTGTTGCGGTTCGGCTGACCCGAGCCCTTCTCGATCCCGGCCTCGCGCTTGACGAGGAACGCCGCGGGGGGCGTCTTCAGGATGAACGAGAACGACTTGTCGGCGAAAATCGTGATCTCGACCGGGAGAATCGCATCCTGGCCCTGCGTCCGAGCGTTGAACTCTTTGCAGAACGCCATGATGTTGATCCCCTGCGGACCGAGCGCGGTGCCGACCGGCGGGGCCGGATTCGCCTTGCCTGCAGGGATCTGCAGCTTGACGAAACCGGTGACCTTCTTTGCCATCGTGTCCCCTCTTGGAACGTGAGGCGGCCTCGGGCGGCGTCCGGATGGACGCGCTGACGGGTGCCGCCGACTCCCACGGTGTGTTTCACGTCGTCGTGGTCTCCGACGGTGCGCTCCTCGGCGTGGATCACACGCCTGCCCCGCGCAAGGGCGCTCTGCGACCTGCGACCTGCTAGTGCCCCTTCAGCTGGAGGTAGTCCAGCTCGACCGTGGTCGGCCGCCCGAAGAGCGAGACCGACACGCGGACCTTGCCCTTGTCCGGCATCACGTCCTCGACCGTCCCGTTGAAATCGGTGAACGGCCCGTCCGTGATCGCCACGGCCTGACCGACGAGGAAGGGGATCTCCTCGCGCGGTGCCGCCGTCTCTTCCTCGACCGCGATACCCAGGAGGCGCCGCACCTCGTCGTCCCGCAGCGCCTGGGGTTCGCGATCCTTGTTCCCGACAAACTTGATGACGCCCTGGATGGCGTTGATCTCGTGGAGGGTGTCCTCCCCGAGAACCATCTCGACCAGCACGTAGCCCGGGTAGACCTTGCGCTCGACCGTCACCTTCTTGCCCTGCTTGATCTCGACGACCTGCTCGGTCGGGACGAGGGCCTGACGGAGCCGGCGCGCCTCGGCGGGCGCCGCATCCGCGTCGATCTTCCGCTGGATCAGCGACCGGACCTTGTTCTCATGGCCCGAAGTGGTCTGGATGGCGTACCAGCGATGCATCGCGCTCAGGCCCCGAAGAGGGAGGGGATGAGCCGGACCAGAAGCCCCTGCAGCACCAGGTCGAGGACACCGATGACGGCGCCCACGAAGAGGGAGAGCAGCACCACGCCGATGGCGAGCTGCTGCACCTGCGGCCGGTCGGGCCACGTCACCTTCCGCAGCTCAGCGACCACGTCGTGATAGAACGCGATCAGCCGGCGCGGGAGGCTCGGGGCCGGCGCCACCACCTCGTTCGCCATCCTACTTCGTCTCCTTGTGCACCACGTGCTTGTTGCAGCGCGGGCAGAACTTCTTCCACTCGACGCGCTCCGGGTGCAGGCGCTTGTTCTTGGTCGTGAAGTAGTTGCGGTTCTTGCAGTCGTTGCACGCCAGGATGATCTTGTCGCGCGGCATGGCGGCTCTCTCGAGTCACAGGTTCACCGGCTCATCCTCCGTCGGACGAGCCAGGCCTCCCCGACACCCAAAAGGGGTGCGAGGGAGGCAAGCCTTGTAACGTAGACGGGATTGGACCGCCGAGCAAGGGCCTCTGAGAGGGCCGGGCCCGGGGCCAGGGGCCTGAGGGCCAGGGGCCTGAGGGCCAGGGGCCTGAGGGCCAGGGGCCTGAGGGCCAGGGGCCTGAGGGCCAGGAGCCTGAGGGCCAGGAGCCTGAGGGCCAGGAGCCTGAGGGCCAGGGACCGAGGGACACCAGGTGACCACCCCAACGGCGACGGGGGGAGGGCCGCCCCGCGGCCACTCCCCCCGTCCACCACAAAGCACGCAACCGGGATCGAACCGGTGACCTCATCCTTACCAAGGATGTGCTCTACCGACTGAGCTATGCGTGCGACTGCCACCTACAGAGCGGGAGACGGGGCTCGAACCCGCGACATCAAGCTTGGAAGGCTTGCGCTCTACCAGCTGAGCTACTCCCGCGTCACTCCCGCATCACCCTCGCCCCGCCGCCTGCGTCCTGCCGAATGGTGGGGGAAGGATTCGAACCTTCGAAGGCATAAGCCGGCAGATTTACAGTCTGCTCCCGTTGGCCACTTGGGTACCCCACCCTGCTCATCCGCCGACGGCCGCCCTACCCACAGAGCCGACGGCGAGGATCGAACTCGCGACCGCCCGATTACAAATCGGGTGCTCTACCAGCTGAGCTACGTCGGCGACACCGAAGTCCAGCGCGAGCCTCGAACAATAGTGGGACCACCCCGGAGGGTCAATCAGCGCACGAGCTTCCAGCGTGTCCCGCCGGCGCCGTCCTCGACGACGACCCCCCGCGCCTCCATCTCCCTGCGGATGGCATCGGCCGCGGCAAAGTCCCGGCGCGACCGCGCCTCAGCGCGCGCCACGAGCTGCGCCTCGACCCACGCGGCGAGCTCCGCATCCGCCGCCGCGGGCTCCGGCACGAGATCGAGCACCCCGTCCACCGCGGCGAAGGCCTCCCGCGCCCGCGCGAGCGCGAGCGCATCGCTCCCGCCCAGGTCGAGCTCACGGTTCGCGGCCCGGACGAAGTCAAAGAGCGACGCCACGGCCGCCGGCGCATCGAGATCGTCGGCGAGGGCCGCCCGGACGCCCGACATGACCGCGTCGGCCGCCGCCGCGAGCCCCGCGGTCCCGCCACGCGCCGCCGCGAGCCGGTCGGCGAAATCCCGCAGGCGACGCACCGCCTCCATCGACCCCTCGAGCGCCTCGCCCGCGAGGTTGAGCTGCTTGCGGTAGTGCGTCGAGAAGACGAAGTGCCGGACCGCCGCCCCGCTGACACCGTTCACGCGAAGGTCGGCGACGTTCTGCACGTTCCCCACACGCTTCGCCATCTTCGCGCCGTCGGTGAGCAGGAACTCGCCGTGGCACCAGCAGCGGGCGAAGGGCTTCCCGGTCGCGGCCTCGCTCTGCGCGATCTCATCCTCGTGGTGCGGGAAGACGAGGTCGACCGCGCCGGCGTGGATGTCGAGGGTCTCGCCGAGGAGCGCCATCGCCATCGCCGAGCACTCGAGATGCCAGCCGGGCCGTCCACGCCCCCACGGGGAATCCCACGCCGCGGCGCAGGCCTCGTCCTCGGGCTTCGCAGCCTTCCAGAGCGCGAAGTCCTGCGCGTTCTCCTTGGCGTAGTCGTCCTGCACCACCCGCGCGCCGGACTGGATCTCGCGCGTGTCGAGGCGGGAGAGGCGACCGTACGCCGGGAACTTGTCGATGGCGAAGTAGACAGAGCCATCCTCGGCCTGATAGGCGACCCCATTCGCGATAAGGCGCTCGACGAGCGCGATCATCTCCGGGATGTACGCCGTCGCCCGAGGATAGTGCTCCGCATCCTCAATGCGCAGATAGCGCCGGTCCTCGTGGAATCCCGCGACGACGGGGTCGGTGACCTCCTGAATCGTCTTCCCCTGCGCCGCCGCGCGGACGATGATCTTGTCGTCCACGTCGGTGAGGTTCATCACCTGGATGACGCCCCAGCCGTGGAGGCGCAGGGCGCGCCGCAGCAGATCCTCGAAGAGGAACGTGCGGAAGTTCCCGAGGTGCGCGGGGTTGTAAACGGTCGGGCCGCAGGTGTACAGGCGCACCGTCGCCCCGTCGGCGGGCGCGAAGGGCTCGACGGTGCGGGACATCGTGTTGTAGAGACGGAACGCCGACATACGGGAAAGTTAGCCGGGCCGCTCCACCACCTGCGACCCCCGCACCCCGATCCCAGCCTCACGGCAACGGGCGAGCACCTGCTCGGGGGTCCGACCCTCGAGCGGGATCCGCCACCGCCGCCCCGCCGCGCGCATCGAGGGGAGGGTCGCGACGAGGCGCCGCCACTGCGCCGGCGTCGCGGGGGCGACCTCGAGCTCCAGGAGTCGCGACACCGACGGGGCGACGGCCCGCGTGTCCGCCCGCGTGTCCGCCCGTACGGGGACGCCATCGATCGCGACGATGTGCCCCGCCTCGAGCCGCACGCATCGCACCACGATCCCGGCTGCGACGACAGGTGCCGCGTCGCGCAGCGCGAGGAGGACGGCGGCGCCCTCATCCGCGAGACCGCGGAGCAGCGCGACCGCCACCGGGAGATCCGCCGGCGGCAGGGCCGCGAGCACGTCATCGGCAACAAGAAGCCCGGGCCGGCTCAGTCGCGCCTGCGCGACGACCACGCGGAAGGCATCGATCGGTGCCAGCGCACTGAGGCGCTCACGAGCCACCCCGCGGAGTCCCACCCGCCGCAGGAGCGGGACGAACCGAGAGGGCACCGCCCACCCGGACTCGCGCCGCGCCACCTCCTCAGCGTGGTGACGCAACGCCTCCCGGACGGTCAGCGCCCCATACTCCCACGGGCGACCGCGCATCCGATGCGGTCGCACCGCGCTGACCTCGGACGTCCCGGCCCACCAAACCTCTCCGCTCGTCGGGGTGACGACGCCCGCGGCGATCAGCAGGAGCGTGGACTTCCCGGCACCCGGCGGTCCCTCGACGCAGATGAACTCCCCGGCGCCGAGCGTGAGATCGACACCATCCAAGGCCGCAACCGCGGGGCGCTCGCGCAGGGGGTCGGACCAGCGGCGTCCCACGGCGGCGCAGCGGAGCCGCGGCGGAATCGGCTCGGAGGGGCCGCCAC
>DAISWY010000048.1:0-5302 GCA_036826135.1 Gemmatimonadaceae bacterium
GGTCCGTGTAGTAAATCGGCAGCACGTTGTAGAAGTTCGATCGCGCCATGACAATGTTCATGCGCAGCGTCACCTCGTGCAGCCATTCCTTCACCATCGCCAAGTCGCCGAGCGTCGAATCAGAAACTGTGAGACGGAACCACGGACGCGCCGGGTTCGTGATGCCGGACATCATCCCAGACGACAACGTGCGCGACGCAAACGTCGGGGTCGAGTCGATGATGTTCTGGTTCCGGCGGTCGCCCTTGTTGACGTCGTTGACAAAGAACCGCCCGCGCCGGGGCTTGATGTAGCTGGCGAGCTGCGTCCAGTGCGACCGGAAGCTCTCGCGCTCAATCTTCATCTGCTCGATCAGGTTCTCGAGTCGCCGCCGCTCATCGAGAATCTGGCTGCTGCCGACAAACGGAATCGGCTGAACTGGGATGGTCATGACACCTCACGCACGAATTGTTTTTCCATCAGGCGGTAGCCGCGCTTCTCGAGCGAGCGGTCCCGCACCGGGCTGTCGGCTTCGAGGGTGAAGTTCACGAGGTCGGCCCCGCTGTCGTCGGCCCACTCGTCGAAGGCGTCGAGCAGCAGCGCCCCAGCCCGTGAGCCTCGCGCCGGGGGGACGACCCACCACCACAGCTCGTTGGCCACCTGCAGGTCGGGATTGAACGGGTGCGGCACCAGCGCCCCAGCCACCAGTCCCACTGGCTGGCCGTCGACCTCCGCGATCGCCACGAACTGCGTGTCTATCAGGGTGCCCACCAACGCCTCCGCATGTTCAGCGTCCCCGAACAGCGAACGCCGGGTGCCGTACGCGGCCGCAAACGCCTGTAGCTGCTCGAGCATCCACGGCACGTCTGTCGGCCCCGCCGGACGTACCCGCGCAATGGAACGGCCCAGTGTGGCATTGTCAAACGTCTCACTCACCGCGCCATCCTCCGCTCGTCGAACGGGTCGTAGTCCCACGTCGTGACGTTGCCCGCCAGCGCCACCTCGCTGCCAGCGCCCGGCATGTCAGGCAGCGCGAAGGTCAGCGCCAGTGCGTCGGCCAAGTCAGGCGAGCGGCCGATGCGCTTTTTGATGGCGTCCTTGTCCTCGAGCGCGACCTTGCCGTTCTTGAGCCCGTACGTCGGCTGAGTCAGCTCTGGAATCAGCTCGGGGATGTTGGGCAATGCCCCGCCGCGCTTGACCCACTCCGCCATGCCGAACCACATCTCCGCCCGTCGGTTCAGATATCGCTTGTCCAGCGCGGGGTCCGAGAAGATGACCGGGATGGCCGGACGGCTCGCCGCGATCAGGTTGTCGACCACGCCGTGCCCCCAATGCCCCGTGTCGTCGATGAGCTCCATCTCGCTCCCCCAGTTGCTCCCGATGGTCATGACGCGAGCCGCGATGGCCGTGGTGCGTTCGCCGCGCATGACCTGAGGCTGGAAGGCGACCAGCCCCTGACGGGGGAAGATGACGGTGCGGTCGTCGCCGAACCGGGCCACGTCGATGCCGAGCCGCTTCTGCGCCCAGTCGAAGGTCGGTCGGTCGGGGTTGCGTTGCATTGCGGCACGGACGTCGTCGGGCGAGAGCAGCGTGTTGAGGCCACCCGGCGGGAACTGGCCGAGGATGTGCGCCATCACCCACGGGTTGTCCCGCCCGTACTCCGCGATCTGTTGCTGAGCCCACGTTCGGTCGACGCGCCTCGAGCACTGCGGGTCGTCGGGGTCGCCGCTGATGCGGATGACCTGCCACGTCGACGCCTTGGCGCACAGCTCGTACAGGAGGCCGTTCAGGCTGGTGGGGTTGCCGGAGGCGAGGATGACGCCGAACTCGCTCTCTGCGTCCGACAGCACCTGCTCCGCCCGTCGGCCGATGGCGGGATGCATCTCGCCCACCTCGTCGAGGAAGACGGCGACGTACGGGCTGTGGAGACCAGAGAGGGCGGCACCCTGCGCCTCGGGGTCGGCGGACTTCGGGTAGCTCCGCGCCTTGACCCACCACGTCCCCTGATGCTGGCGGTGGAAGATGGTCTCGGCCGTCCATTCGAACTCCCGCATCAGGAACGGCGACCGCGAGCGCCAGACGCCCAGCTCCTTCCACAGCCCCGACTTCAGGTTCTCGTGGCTGATGGAGAGGGCGTAGCCGTTGGGAAACTTGCCGGGATGCCGGGCCGGGTTGGCCTGCGTCGCGAGGAAATGCCACGCCGCCCAGCTCTTCACCGCTGACTTGCCGACGCCGACAGCCGCCTGCATGGCGATGCGCTTCTTGCCGGGCTGTGCGGCCGCGACCAGCGCCTCCGCTTGCCACGGCTCAGGGTCGGTCTGGAAGTTCTCCCGCACGAACAGCACGGGGTCATGACGCCAGTCTCTCAGCTTCTGCGCGGCGGCTGAGGCGCTCACTCCATCCCCTCGTGGTTCACATGCTCGGCACGCGGTTCGTCGGTGCGGTGCGCGAATGCCTCGAGGTCAGCACGATCGTGGAAGGTCTGCGCCCACCGCTCGGCGAGCTGCTCAGCGGTGAGGGTGGCCGGACGTCGGCTCGAGCCCTTGCCGCTCACGCCTCGTCTTCCTCGAGCGCCTGAGCCAGCGGCATCTGCCGGAGGAAGCACGGCGTCCGCTCACCGACCCACGCGCCCAGCACGTTGTACTCGAAGAACTCGAGCGCCTGCTGCTCGGTCATGCCATCAGCCATGTAGCCCGCGATGACCTTGTCGAAGTCGTAGCACGCGATGGGCTCAGCGCCGTAGCGCATGATGGTGCCGACGAACGCATGCTCGAGCGAGGGCGAGACCATCAGGCCGCCCGCCGTGTCAGTGGTCATGCCGTTCACTCGTCGTGCGACTGCGCGAGCAGGTCGGTGAGCCCGATGCTGCCGCTGTGCTCGATGCTCTGCGTCGCCTTGCCCATGCCGTGGTCGGTTGCGTACTCGAGCGCCTTCGCGAAGAACGGGTGCTCCGGCCCAGCCTCGAGCGCACAGCGGACGTGATACAGCACCTCGTCCGAGCTGGCCATGTTCGCGAGTGCCTGCTTCCACTCACTGCGCGGACGGCCACCGCTTCCCTTCGGCGGACCTTTGCCACGCATCTCAGGATTCGCCGCGATGCCCTGAAGCGGTCGTCCCAGCTTGTCGAGGCGCGGTGTATTGGTCGGTGTATTCTCGTCGGCGTGTGACATTGGAGCGCGTGGTTTTGCGTGGTTTACGAGCCGATGAGCTGGATGCGTTTCTCGAGCTCGCGGGTGATCCCTTTGCTTCGGTCTTTGCAGACGTTGATGCAGGCGGTCGCGTAGTCGAAGGCGGCGGTGGATTGCTCGACCCCAGCGGCGATGGCGGCGACCTGCATGTTGGTCATCTCATCACAGCGAATAGAGACGGCCCCAGTCGGGGTGTCCTCGAGGATGATGGTGTATTTACCCACGGCGCTTGCCGCCCTTCCCGTACTCACGCATGCGCTCGGACTTGGACTCCATGCGCTCGTGCTTGGCCCCGTGCCGAGCTCCGGCCTTCTTCGCAGTCTTCTTCTTGGCAGCCATGTGGCAGTCTCCTGAGAGGGGGAATCGTGTGTCCGAAGATATGCCGAAAGGTGGGCGGGCGCAAGAATCTTTCGGACCCCCCTTGACAGCATGTCATGACGTTCCCATCTTGGATGCGTAGGTCATGACGTTCACATCACTCAAGGAGCCTGACCATGCAGACCATCGACACGCAGACCACACTCGCCAACGTTCGCGCCAACGTCGCCCGCATTCGTTCGGAGATCGCGGCCCCGGTCCTTCGCGGCGAGAACTTCCTGCTCGAGGATGCCACGACCAGCGGCTTCTACCTTCGGGTCATTGGCAACGGGCAGGCGAAGTGGGTGCTCAACCCGCTCGAGGCGTCCCGGTACACCGAGCGCGATGCCCGTCGTGCCGTCAAGACGGAGGCGCACCTGAACCTGAAGGCCACGCTCTACATGACCGCCCTGCACGAGGCCGAGGCGAACTCGGACGAGACGATTGCCCTGCTCGAGAAGCTGGCCGCGATGGAAGCGTAGGTCAGGCCGAAACGCCCTCCGGGGCGTCTCCGGGTGAGGCCCGGACTGATGAGGCCAACACAACACACAGGGGGCATGACCATGGCACAGCTCTATCGGTTCTACCTGCACGTCGAGGGCGGCGACAGCTGGACGCTGGCGCTGGTCTGGGCGGACTCGGACAGCGAGGCGCTTGACAAGGGGTTCGCGGCCATCGGAGAGCAGCGGGCGAAGAAGATTCGGGCCATGTACGACGCCGACGACGAGGACGTCTTCTTCAGCACCATGAACGTGCTCGAGCTGGCCCGCGAGATGAAGGCGCACGACCGCACGCTGGACGAGGAGCTCCGCGAGGTGCTGTACGACTGCATCAGCGAGATGGCCCCCTCGAACATGGCCGAGTCGACCATTGCCAGTCAGGCAGCTATCATGGCCGACGACGTCATGCAGTCCGCAAAGTAACCCACCCAACCCACAGGAGACCACACCATGCAGACCACCCTCGAGACCCTCAAGATTACGCACAACCACGGCGTCATCACCATGCGCGACGTGACCCTCACCATCGAACGGCGGGAGCAGACCAACCCGTACTGGGTGCGGATGAGCGGGCCGACGTTTACGGCCTACCGCGTCGTCGGCACCCCGGTCAGTGGGGGATGGACGAGCCGCCTCTTCACCGCCACGTCGTTCACCCCGGTCGACACGACCAAGCCGATGGAGTGGGATTTGGGCACGAGTGAGCCGCTGTACAACAACCGCGACGGCGCGTGGCATGTGGACGTCTGCTTCTGCGGGTGACAGGCCGAAACCGCCTCCGGGCGGTCCGCTGGTGAGGCCAGCGCTGACGAGGCCAGCAGTCTCGAATGCCACACAAGGGGAATCGCAATGTCGCTGAACTGGAACGCTGAGAAGGTGCCCGTCGAGGTCCGTGAGCAGAACGGCACTCACCTCAACCTCGCCATCTGGAACACAATGGCGATCGGTGTGCCCAAGCTGACCGACGCCAACCTCCTCGACGCGACCCACCGCACGCGGCTCTGGGAGGCGCTCTACGGCGCATGGAACTACATCGAGGACGAGAACGGCCAGATGGTCCCGGACTTCCTCTGGAAGCGCCTCCACCTCTTCGTCGGGCTCTCGACCAACGCCAGCAAGCTGTCCACCAAGGAGTTCCTCGATAAAGTCTGGAAAGGCTCCGAGAAGCAGACCGCGATGAACATCGCCGTCAACAGCCTCGAGCAGGACTGACAGGCCGAAACCCCCAGCGCATCGGGGGTCCACCCGTGAGGCGGGTGCTGATGAGGCCAGAATGCC
>DAISWY010000048.1:5402-10319 GCA_036826135.1 Gemmatimonadaceae bacterium
CCCCAGCGCATCGGGGGTCCACCCGTGAGGCGGGTGCTGATGAGGCCAGAATGCCACACAAGGGAGACCAGAGCATGACGCAGACCTACCGCATCGTCCGCCTGTTTTACCGGAGCAAGGCACGCCGCACGATCGCCCGAGGCCTGACGCTGGAACAGGCACAGGCCCACTGCCGGAACCCGGAGACGTCCTCGAGCACCTGCATCGAGGCGGCCGGACGGCGACGCACGGCGAGGCTCGGCCCGTGGTTCGATTCGTTCACCGCCGAAGGGGGGCGCTGACCATGGCCACGCTGTCACCGCCCATCGTCCGCAACATCGAGTGGATTGTCAATCGCATGCACATTTCGACGACCCCGGTCGAGCTGGTGCGCGACCTGCGATTCCGCATGCGCGACAACGCCCACTGGACGAAGCCGCTCCGGAAGTCTGCGTACCGCTACGCGATCCGGTTCCACGAACAGAATCGGCAGATGTACAGGGAGCTGTCCGCTTGGTACTTCGGGATTGAGGCTTGACGTCAGGACGTCCTGCCGTTACCTTCAGTGCACACACTCAACACAAGGGGAACCACCATGCCTATCTGCCCAGAGCCCATCAACCACCGCTTCGACCTCGACTACCCCGGCTCCGAGTGCTGCGGCTCGGACGTCCGCGAGGGGCGGTGCATTGCCTGTCAGGAGCCCGCCCGGCTCATCGTCATCTGCGTCGACTGCGGCGATGAGCTCGATGCCGAAGAGGCCCACGCGCTCGACTACGAGAAGTTCCTGCAGGAGACCGCCGTCCGCGTGTCCCTGACCACCCGCACCGAGACCCGCACCCATGCCTAATTACGCCGCCCTGCCCATCGTGCAGGAGCCACGCCGGACCCTCGAGCAGGTGTTCAAGGCGTGGTTATACGGGGAGCCGATGGACCTCGAGGAGAAGCGCCGCATCATCGACACGGCTCACGACATCCTCGGAGACCACTACGTCCTCGGGCAATCGGAGATGTGAGCGGTCCACGCCGCATCGATGATCGCGGCACACTGGACGAGGTCGAGGCACGATTCAGACTGGAAGGTCTCGAGGCCGACCTGATGGAGCCTCCGATGGCACGCTGAGCACAACGGCACGATCGTCGACGCATCGCCCTTCCGCCCCATACCGGAGCGGGAGGGCGTATGTGCATTCTCACTCGGCCGTGCTAAGCAGTGCAAGCACGCGAGGGACTGGACCCACTGCACCCGCGCCTTCGACCCATACGCTCGAGCGAACTCACGCTGCCGACGCGCTCGGTTGACGGGGTTCAGGCGCGAGCGCTTCACGACTCAGCCTTCCGCTTGCGAGGCTTGCGTGGAGCCTTCTGCGTCCCATCCCACTCGATACGGACCTGCGCTGGCGTCACGGGACCAGTGACAACCGAGCTCGAGCGTAGCCGACGCAGCTCCGCCTCGATGTACTCGAGCCGAATCTCGAGCTGCGACAGCGACCAGCTCAGGTACAGCACCAGCACCACCAGCACTGCGACCACATACGTCAGCATTCTGTGACCTCACGAGGAAGGGGACGAAACACAAAACCGGACCGACCCCGATCGGGATCGCCCGGATAGGACCGCTCGCCGTGGCAGGCGCAGCGGAGGTTGTGCAGGGCAATGGCGTAGGCGGTCTCTTCGCCAGTGCAATAGCTGCACTGCTGGCCGCAGGAGCAGGGGCGTGGTTTATAGCTCACTCGATTCCTCCAGATAGTCCATGACGACCGCCCAAGCCTCGTCGGCCGTGGTGCATACGACGACCACCCACCCCTGCAGCTCGAGCATCGAGTGCCAGAGCTCCTGCGATTCGCTGAGCCGTCCCTTCCCGGTCGGCGACTTGAACTCGATAGCCAGACCAGACGTCAGCTCGTCGTGAGCCGTCGACCGACAGAAGAGGAGCCAGTCCGGAACGCCCGCCTGTACCCCTTCCGCCTTCAGCAGCGCCGCCTCTCGAGGGTTGCGCTTGCCGCCGTTCGGCACACTGCACCACGGCAAGTCTTTCGTGCGCGGGTCGAGCCGCAGCCGTTTGATAAACAGCCGCTGCTCGATGGCCTCGAGGTAGCGTGGCTTCTTCCGGACTGGACTCACCCCAACCTCCCAAGAGTGTAAGCAATGGCGAGCGCTGCGATGATGGTCGACACGATCGTAGCCGCGCAGCCGAGCATCGAGTACGCCGACTCGAGCCGCTTGCTGCGCAATGCCCGGCGGTGCTGAGCAACGATGTCATCCCGGCGGTGGTCCTCGCCCACATAGCTGCACCCGCTGCAGTAGCCGGAGAAGTCTTCATCGTGGCACGGAATCTGGTTGTGTCTCATCGCCCCTCCTGCGCTCGAGCAATCCCGGACGCCGTGATCCGGCAGACCTGCACCGCTGACCCGAACGACGACAGCGTCGTGCGCCCGGTCGGCGCGATGTACCCCGCCCGCCGCAGGTCACTGCACCGCTTCCACGCCCCAGCCCCGAGCCCAGCGTATCGAGCCGCCTGCTCGTCGGTCAGCCCGCCCAACGTGCCGTCGGTCTCGAGGTAGGCTCGCAACAGCTTCACCGCTTGCGACCCTCGACGCGGCCGGACGTCCCGCTCAGCCCGCTTGCTGGTCTCAGGGTCCGTGGTCCGCGCCGCCGGGGCGAAGAGCCCCCAGTCGGGAGCTCGATCCTGCTGCTTCCGCACCATCCGCAGCTCGGTGTCGTCACCGGGGGCCATAGGTGTCCCTCCACGCGTCGACGTCGCTCTCCAGATAGGGTCTAATTCGCGCGTAAATGGCCGCTGTGGCCCGAACGTCCTGCAGGCAGTACTCAGCCACCTCGTCGTACATTCCGCCCGCCACAAGGCTCCAGACGTCGGAGCCGCTCATGCCGGGCATCTTGCCGGGGGTGCCGAGCGCCTTGGCCCAGACCCCGAGCCCTTCGTTCGCTCGCAGCTCCCCGTTCAGCAGGAATGCCTTGCAGTCGCAATGCGGACGGCGGCGGAACTTGGAGAACCACAGCTCGAGGGTGCGGCCCGGCACCGACGGGGCGACGCCACGGACGATCGAGCGGTTGCGCAGGAACTGCAAATCCCACGAGCCGTTCCATGTCACGACATGCCCGTCGTTCAGGCCGATGAACTCCCACGCCTTCTCGAGCAGGTCAATCTCGTACGCCTCGTCTCCGGCCAGCAGCACGCCGTCGTCGCCCGTGTCGGTATCCAGCCAACCGAAGCAGACGATCCGGCCGTAGAGGGCATTCAGGCTGTACTCTTTGATGCGCTCGTCCTGCCACCGCTCCTCGTCCTGCTCGCGCCACTTCGCGATCGTCTCGTCCGACTTGTAGTTGGCGGGAGGCTTGCGGTTCGGGTACGGCAGCTCGAGCGACGACGCGAGCGGGGCCGTCTCAATGTCCAGTACGAGCGGCACGGCGCACCTCCAGTAGGTCTTCGGAGATATTGCGGAGCTGGTCGCGAAGGTCACCGAGCTCGTCGCGCAGGGTGGCGAAATCCGTCTCCGCCATGATGACCCGCTGCACGAGCTGGTCAATGCGCTCGTCGATGTTACGCATGCTCCCTCCGGGCGATCGCCTCCAGCCGCTCCCGCGTCGCCGCGCCAATCGAGCGACGGCCCGTGCGCCAGTGCTCGATCGTGTAGAAGCTGACCCCGAGTGTCAGCGCCAGCCGCATGACGGCCGGGTGGTGGTTCTTGTCCTGCGGATTGCGCATGACCTCCAAGGCCTGCGCCATGACGTCCTGCATGCTTCCCCCTGTGTGAGTGTGAACTGCACACCCAAAATAGTACATGACGACATGACGCGCAATAGCCAGCGCGTGTTGTTTTCACGGGAAACATGTGGCATTGGCTGACGGGCATACCCGGACCATTCCCGGTCGTCTACCGGGGGATGCCAGCGTCGGGTTCGAAGACTAGCAGTGGGGCCGTCTGCGCTCGCCAGCGGGTGACTGGTGGAGCCCCTCGACGGGTGACCTCTCGGCGCTGCTATTCCGCCGTCCTACTCCCAGCCACTCTCCGAGACGACCGACCACGTTGCAGGTTGGCAGAGCGTGGGTTTGTTGGACCGGAGACGACCAGCACGCTCAGGATTGATCAGCGCCTGTCGAATCAAGCGCCCACCGGGAGAGCGAGATCAGGCCCGGTGCCCAAACAACTAGCCCCCGCGTTCTCTCCTGTAAGAAGGCCGATTGCTCGGCAGGAGATACTTGCGGGGGCCGTCAGTTGTGACTGCAAGCGCGGTGCTTCTTACGACACCGCACCGCCAGTATACGATCGGGACAGCCAAAGCGCAAGCGTCCGCCAACCACGTTGCATCTGGGACTTGCGCCGAGTGGGGTGAGTGTGGTATACTGGGGTGTCGGCACTGACGCCGACCACACACAAGGGGATGCAGTGAGTCAATACGCGGGGGTCATGCCGCAGCTCGTCGCGGCCGTCCAGAGCCCGGACAACGTGGTCTCGAGTCACCTGTTAGACAACCAGCTGCTTGTGGTCTTTCGTGACGGGTCCGTCGCGGCAGTGCAGCTCGATGAAAAGACACCGACGTGGCAGAAGGTCATCGCTGGGCCGGAATACAGCAAACTCTTCAACGACTAATCAGAGGACATCATGGCAGACAAGTTGCAGCTCGAGAACGCGGGCGACGAGGCGACCATCACCATCGTCGCGGTCAAGGAAGTCGCCACCAAGTTTGGCAACAAGGTCGTCTTCGCTGGCATGGACGAGGACGGGCACGCGGTCGAGACGCCGCTCATCTCGGACACGACCGCCGACAAGCAGCTCGAGCGGCTGGGACTCGATCGGACGTCCTGCGTGGCCGAGACCATTCGGTTCTCGCGTGCGGCCAACCCCTCCGGCAAGCCGTACTGGAACCTCGACGTCGGCACGGGCAAGCGCCCGCCGTCCAAGCGCATGGCTCCCC
>DAISWY010000048.1:10329-14661 GCA_036826135.1 Gemmatimonadaceae bacterium
GGCGGTGTCGCGCCCCTCGCCGATCGCCGCGCTCAGCTGGCCACGGACTATTGCAACCTCATCAAGTTCGTGAAGAAGAACAGCGAGCTCGCGGACGACAGCGCCGTGCAGGCCGCTGCCGCCACCATCTGGATCTCGTGGCGCGACCACGGCGTGCAGGCGAAGCCGATCGCCCCGGCCCCGGTCGAGCAGGCTCCGGCCATCCCGACGACGCCGCCGCCGTCTGGCAAGCGCATGCCCGCGCCGGACTTCAAGGTGCCGGACACTCTGCCCGAGTCGAACCTCGGCGAAGACGACCTGCCCTTCTGACCATGGCACGCTACGACACCGTCGAACACCCGGAAGACGGGCTGCCGGGACACTGGGAGTCGCGACACACGAGCGAGCCCACGGCCAAGGGATACGAGACGATCGACGTCTGGGTGCCGCACTGCCCATATCACCGCGACGAGCTGCTGCCATGTCACATCTGCATGGCCGCAGGGCTCGGCGACGACGAGGGGTGGGAGTGATGGACTACGTCTGGCACCTCATCAACCCAGACAGCTCGGTGGTCCGTAGCGTGAAGGCGGAGCATCTCCAGCAGGCCCGCCTTCGCCTCGCGCCGATCGAGTCGCATCAGCTTGTCGTGAGCGCCATCAGCCATGACGTGAAGGAGACACGGGAGGTCGTCGCGTCTCGGCAGGGGCGCTGCGACATCTGCGGCAACTTCATGCACGGCGAGCGGGCCGGGATTTACAACAACACGCACCGCTACTGCTACGAGAACGACCGAAAGAAGAACATGTCCCCCGCCGAACGAGCCGCCTACACGGCCAAGCGACGGGAGTACCGCGAAGCCGCAGCCGAACGGGCGCTCATCAAACCCGCCAGCAACTACGGCCGTCGGCCCACCTAACGGAGCACACACATGAGCAAGTACACCATCGCCCAAGCGGCCCACCGCATCGGCGTCAGTAAGCAGACCATCCTGCGCTGGTCGCAGGACGGCACGATCAATCTCGACGCGGTCCACCGCGAGCGATCCAAAGGGCGGCACGGGTTCCGCATTCTCATCGACGCTGCCGAGATCGAGAAGTTCCCCGTCAGCACGAAGCTGCAGGTGTCGGACGAGGTGCGAGCGATGATCGAGGCCCGGCTCACCCCGGAGGTCGCTCATGGCGGGTGACTTCGACCTGAGTGACGACGACTATCGTGAGGCCACGACCTGCGTCACTTGCCATGCACCGATGCCGGAAGGGAAACCGACCTGCGAGCGCTGCCGAGCACAGCCTGCTCGACTCCCAGACGCGGACTGACCGATGGCTCGATATGGCACCGACAGCATAGGCCGGGAGCGCATCAACTATCCCGGTCACATCTTGCTCAAGCGAGCGATGAAACTGCACGGCGGAACGATCGATGACTTTGCGAAGGACGTGCTGGGCCGGAGCCGTGTCAGTATCTGGCGCTGGCTGCGTGTCATTACGCCGATCCCGCAAGCGGTCCAGCAACGACTCCGCACTTACTGCGCCGAAATGAAAGCGAGGAAGACCAATGCCGATTGATGAGATCGAAGCACGGCTGGCCAAGCAAACACTGCAGGAGCGGGTCGCTGGTCGCGTTGTGCCGCTCCCGATACACCTGAACACGCAGCATCAAGGCAACCGCGTCATCTCGCGGTTCTTCCCAGAGCACTGGGCGAAGGTACAGCTTGCGCGGCATATCGCCTCACGATATGCTTCCTGAGCAGCGGCGCTCCCCCCTTGTGTCGTCGCTGTGACAACGGCCCCTCCGCCTGACGGCGCGAGGGGTTCGTTGTTTAGCCGAACCGCTCTCGCATGCGGGCGGTAGCAATCGCGTCGCAGATCGCTTCGTGCAGGGCGTCGCTCAGTCCGTTGTCGAGCCCGGAGTCGAGGATGGCCACATGGACGAGCTCGTGGAAGAACGTCTTCCACCGCTGCCGTGGCGCAGCCCGACCATCGATCGTGATCGTCCGCAGCTCGGAGTCGTACAGCCCCCAGCACTCGGCATGCTCATGCCGGATGGGCTGCTTACTGACGATGACGCGCACCGGACCGCCCGGCCCCTCGATCGCCTTCGGCAGCGGCGGATAACGCATGACACGCTTGGTCATCAGTCTTCCTCGCGCTCGGCCAAGGCCCGTAGAATAGTCTCGATCAAAATCGGCAGTCGCCCACCGCAGGACGGGCAGTGCTCGAACCGCGTCGGCACGCCATGCCGCACGACGAACCAGCCCTCCATCTCCCAGCTGTACCAGCACAGACCCGCGCGGACCATCATGTGCCGCCAGTCACACGCCTGCTTGCGGTCGCGCTGGCACGTCACCATGACTAGGTGTCCGGGTTGCTGACTGTCATCCCGAGCAGCCCAGCGGTCGCGTGGTAATAGAACGCCTGCATACCGCGAGGCTTGGCGACATACCCCTCGAGTGCGTGCCACCCATCGGGCGGGCAGATCGCGCGGTGCGTGCGAATCGTGACGCCGGACACGGTGTCGATCGCCGCCTCGCCATGCAGGTGGCCGGTGTGAATCTCGCGGTGCGTCGAGGCTCCCCACAGCTCTGGCACCTCAGCCGCCATGAGCTCGTGCAGCCGCTTCTTCGCCTTGTCGCCGTGCGCCAGACCCAGCAGCACATTGCCGTGCGTGATGTACTTGCGGCTGGTTCCCCGGTCGTCGATCCGGACTCGGCCGTCCTTCCGGAAGTACGCCGACAGAATCTGCCGCAGTGCGACGGTCATCAGTGCGTCGTGGTTGCCGGGGACGAGCACCACCTCCGTCGGCCCCAGTGCTGCCGCCTGCTCGATGATATCGAACAGCGTCGCGGCCCCCTCCTCGACCATCTTCTCGACCCGGCCGTCTCGATCCAGCGGCGTGCCCTTCGTCGTCTGGCCGTGCGGGGTGTCGTAGTGGAAGTAGTCGCCAAGCAGCGCGATCACCCGGCGTCCGACGTTGTTGTTCTTCGCGTCCTCGAGCAGCTGGCCAGCAGACTCACGCAGCAGGTTGGTGGCGATCCGAATGTCGTAGTCCTGCCACCCCGTCTCACGGCTCCATGCGTACTTGCCGATGTGCGGGTCCGCGATGACCAGCGCCTGCATGACGGCGGTGCTCTTTCGCTTGACCGCAGGCGCAGGCACCGACTGCCGGGGAGCCACGGCCCCAGCGATCATTGCCTCAACAATCTCGAGGGTCGACGGCCCCGCCTTTGGCTTCAGCTTGACGTAGACCCGGTGCAGCTCGGTGACCCGAACCTCGCCCGTCAGGTCGTCCTTCGACGCCGTCTCGTATTTCGTGGCCTGACTCTCGACCACCTCAAACCGCTCGAGATCCGCCTCGATGTGCGCCAGCAGGTCTTCGACCGTACGGATGCGCGTGCCGACCGCCTTGGCCATGATGCCGTCCGCGCCGTCGGTCTGCTCGACCTCCTGCTCACTGCGCAGCCCGGTCGGGGTGATCGCGGCCGTCGGTTTGCTGGCGACCTTCAGGTTGTTTTTGGTGCGCTTGTTATTGACGCTGGCTTCCGTGCGGACCTTGCGTCCGCCGTGGAACTCAGTGTTCAGTTGCAGCGCGGTATTGGTCGCGGAATACCCGTCGGCACAGAACGCGACAAGCCGGGCGTATTCTTCCCGAGACCACGGGACATGATCAGCGCGAATCGGCATGCCACACAATACGACATAACGCCGAACCCGGCAATATCACCGCAATACCACACCCAATACCACGCCCGCGATAAGAGCCTGCGTTCGGCTGGGGCAGGGTAGACCTAGGATGCGGCAGCGATCGGCCTTCAGCGTGGCGATTAGCGCCTTCTGGACGGCAATGACGGAGTCTGCATCGCTCAGCACCACGGCCATTGCCCGGCGCTCGAGGGCATGACGTTCCCGTAGCGTGTCGACCGTGGCGACGTACTCCGTTATCAGGTCAGACAGGGAGTCGACCTGAGCCGTGGCCACGATGAGACCGTCGCGCAGCCGGTCGGCACTGGCCGAGGTGTCCATGCTGACTGCCTTGGCGTAGTCGTTCATAGACCGCGCCGACGCAAGCTGCCGCTGCAGCTTGATCGCGGCGACCCGCTCGAGGCGCTCGGATTCCTTCGAGGCATACTGCGCAGCGTAGGCGTTATTTCTGGCCACCTGCAGCGCCTTCTCGAGGGAGTCGATCCGGTTCTCAGCCGCTCGCACCCGACGCGACTGCTGGCTGGACGAGCGAGCGCCCATCGCCAACCCACCCACCACGGCGGCAAGAACCACGATCGCGATCAACATCCTAGGCATAGTCCTCGAGTCGGAATCCGGGCACCTGCTCTGGGTCATTCTTCCGGCCGGGGGC
>DAISWY010000049.1:0-2796 GCA_036826135.1 Gemmatimonadaceae bacterium
AGGTCACCGCGGCAGAGGCGGCGGTGACCGCCGCGACGACGGCGCACGAAGCGATCGCGCCGCGCTGGGCGGCGGTGCAGGCGGCGCGTGAGACGCGGGAGCGGATCGCGCGGGAGCTCGCGGGCGTCGACGGGGAATTGCTCGGGCAGGCGGCGGCCTCGGCGCGTCTCGCGTCGGACCGCACGGCCGCGGTCGAGGCCGCCACGGCGCTCGCGCCGCTCCGACCCCGCCTCGAGGCGCTCCCCGGCGTCCGTGCGCGGACCGAGGCGCAGCGTCTCCTCCGCGAGGGGGCGGCGCGTCGGCGTGCGATCGATGAGCAGCGGGCGATCCTCGAGGCGGACGCCACGGCGCTGCGCGGGGAGCAGGCGCGGCTCGCGGCGGCGGCCGCCGCCGAGGTGGAGCTCACGCCGCGACTCGAGTCGGCGCGTGCGGCGCTCGCCGAGGTGGAGCGCGAGGTGGAACGGCTCCGCACCGGGTGGGTCCGCGACCGACAGGACGTCGATGCCCAGTTGCGTGCGCTCCGCGTGCAGTACCTCGAGGTCCGTGAGCAACGCGACCGGATCGTCGCCCTCGGCGATGCGAGCCCCTGTCCGACCTGCACGCGCCCGCTCGGCACCCATCTCGCCGATGTTGTCGACGTCTTGGAGGCGCAGATGGCGGCGCTGGAATCCAACGGGACCTACTTCCGCCAGCGGGCGGCCGAACTCGAGCCGATGCCGGAGGCGCTCGTGGCGCAGGAGGCGGCACGCCGCTCGCAGGGCGACGGACTCGCGGCGCTCGAGCGCGCGCGGGTCGAGGCCCAGGGGGCGGCGCGCCAGCACCGCGGCGTCGCGCAGGACCTCGCGACGAAGACGGCGCTCCTCGCCACCCTCGAGGGGGAACGGCGTGAGCTCCCCGAGGGCTACGACGCCGTGGCGCATGAGGCGCTCGAGGCGGAGTTCGCGGCGCTGGTGCAGCTCGAGCGGGACGCCGCGCGCCTCGTCGCCCAGGCCGAGCGGCTCCCCGCGCTCGAGCGCGAAGAGGCCGAGCTGACGGCGCGGCGCCGCACGCTCGAGGCACGACGAGAGGCGCTGCGGGCGGAGGAGGTGGCGCTGCAGCTCCCGGCCGACGGCGACGCGTCGTTGCAGGCGGCGTACGAGGCCGCGCGCGTCGCCGTGCTCGAGGCGCAGCAACGCCTCGCGACCGCACGGCTCGCCCGGGACAGCGCGTCCGCCGAGGTCGACCGCGCGGCGGCGGCCCTCGAGGCCGGTGAGACGCAGCGGGCCCACGCCGCGCGGTTGGAGGCGGAGCGACGCCTGCACGACGAGCTCGTGCGTGTGTACGGCGATCTCCGCACCGACCTCAATGCCGCGATGCGTCCCGAACTCTCGGAGATCGCCTCGGGGCTGATCAGCGACCTCACCGATGCGCGGTACACCGAGCTCGACCTCGACGAGAAGTACAAGGTCCAGCTGCTCGAGGAGGGGGTGCCGAAGCCGGTGATCTCCGGCGGCGAGGAGGATCTCGCCTTCCTCGTGCTGCGACTCGCCGTCTCGCAGATGATCGCCGATCGCGCGGGGCAGCGCTTCTCGCTCCTCGTGCTCGACGAGGTCTTCGGGTCGCTCGACGACGTGCGGCGGCAGGCGGTGGTGGCGCTGCTGCGGTCGATGGAGGACCGCTTTGAGCAGGTGATCGTGATCACGCACATCGACGGGGTGAAGGACGGGCTCGACCGCGTCATCACGGTGGGCGTCGATCCGCGGAGTGGAGCCGCGAGCGTCACCACGACGATGCGCGGTGCGGTCGACGCGGAGGCACCGGATGGGCTCGCGGCGTTCGCGGCGGGCCGATCGTGACGGCGGTCGCGCCGCGGCGCGTCGCCGGGCCAGTCCCGCTCGCGGCGGTGCCGTTGGCGGAGCTGAACGGGCTCTTCAGCGACGCGTTCAGCGAGCGGTATCGCCGCGACGGGATGGTCGGCGTCCGCGTGCCGCCGCTCCATCCGCGCATCTGGGCCTTCGCGTTCGAGGCGGCGGGGGACGGCGCGATGGCCTGGCGCGACGAGACGGGGGCGCTGGCGGCGTTCAACCTCGCGCACGTCTCCGGGCGCGAGGGATGGATGGGCCCGTTGGCGGTGCGCGAGGACCTGCAGGGGCAGGGGGTCGGCGGGCGAATCGTGGCGGCGGCGGTGCGGCATCTGCGGGCGGCGGGGTGCTCGATCATCGGGCTCGAGACGATGCCGCGCACGATGGACAACATCGGCTTCTACGCGCGCCGCGGCTTCCTGCCCGGACGCGTCACGGTGACGGTCACGCTGGCCGCGACGACGGGGGATGGGCCACCCGCGCGGCTCGGGCAGCGATCCGCCGCGGCGCGCGCGGACGCGCTGGCCGCGTGCACCGCGTTGCTCGACCGGCTCCGTCCGGGGGCCGACTATGCGCGCGAGATCACTGCGACCCTGGCACACGGCATCGGGGACTGCCTCCTCCTCGAGGATGCGTCGGGGCGCCTCGAGGGGTTCGCGCTCTACCACGACGTTCCCCTTGTGGAGGGACGGGCGTTGGAGGAGGTCCGCGTCCTGAAGGTCGCGCTCGCCGATCGCCGCCAGGTGCCGAGACTCGCTGCGGCGGTTGCGGCGCAGGCGCGGGCGAGCGGGGCGATGCGCGGGGCGCTGCGCGTGCAGGGGGAGTACGGCGAGACCTTCGCGGCGCTCGTCGGGGCGGGGGCGCGCGTCCGGTGGACCGACCTCCGGATGCATCTCGCCGGATGCGAGGAACCAGTGGCGGGGGCGGGGCTCGTTCTTTCGAACTGGGAGATCTG
>DAISWY010000049.1:2806-14617 GCA_036826135.1 Gemmatimonadaceae bacterium
ACGCCGTGGGGCGTCGCGTGCCCTGCGTCGCCCGAAGCGTCGAGCGCGCGGTCGCCGCGCGCGGCCTACCGCTTCGTCGGCTTCGCGCGGCGAATGGCGCCGAGGACCAGCAGGAAGACGCCGAGCGTGAGGAGCCCGTGGATGACGCCGGGCGCCTCGAAGGCGAAGGTGCCGGCGGCCCAGAGCGCGAGGGCGGCAAGGCCGGCGATGGTCAGGAGATCCATGACGGGGCGGGGCAGAAGGGTCGGATTGACGGTATCGGGGGCGCGGCCTACCTTCCGGAAAGATACGTCTCGGGACGGGGCGACTCACTTTTTGAGCCGATAAGTCCTCCGAAGCGGATCCAACATCTCTGCCGACGCCATGCCCGGACGCCGGGAAGACGGACGTAGGGTGAGGGCCTCATGCATTCGACAGGGCTTCAAAAACCTCGCTTCGTTCCACCCCTTGCCGAAGCCCCGTCCCCCGCGGACGGGGCTTCGGTGCTCCCGCCCCGACGGCGGTGCGTCAGCCGTCGGCGCGGGCACGGGCCACGCCCGGTCGGAACCCCGCCCGCGCCGCCGGGGTTCATCTAATCCGCCACCGACCCCATCGCATGTCCGTCGTCCAGATCACCCGCATCGTCCGCTTCAACTGCGCCCATCGCGTCTGGAACCCCGCGCTGAGCGAGGCGGAGAACGCGCGCCTCTTCGGGAAGTGCAACAATCCGAACTGGCACGGGCACAATTACACGCTCGAGGTCACCGTCGACGGTCCCGTCGACCCGACCACGGGCTTCGTGGTGAACCTCCGCGACGTGAAGGCGGTCGTGGAGCGTGAGATCGTCGATGTGGTGGACCACAAGAACCTGAATCTCGACGTCCCGTTCATGGCCGGGACGATCCCGAGCACGGAGAACTTCGTGCTCGCCATCTGGCGCGTCCTCGCGCCGGCCGTCGCCCCCGCACGGCTCGCCCGCCTGAAGCTCTGGGAGACGGAGAACCAATATGTCGAATACGACGGTCGCTGAGATGATCGCACACCCCACCAAGCCCATCACGGGCTCCGACCAGTTCGAGGCCGCGCCGCCGATTCACATCGAGAAGATGGTGGAGTTCGAGGGCCTCATCCGTCGCGAACTCGAGCTCATCGGTGAGGATCCGCACCGTGAGGGACTCCTCAAGACGCCGGAACGTGTCGCGAAGGCGATGGCGTGGCTCACGCGCGGCTACGCGATGGACGTCGCCGACGTGGTCGGCGACGCCGTGTTCGAGGAGGCGCACCACTCGATGGTGATGGTGCGCGACATCGAGTTCTACTCGATGTGCGAGCACCACATGCTCCCGTTCTTCGGGCGGGTGCACATCGCCTACATCCCGAACGGGCGGATCGTCGGGCTCTCCAAGCTGCCGCGTATCGTCGAAGTCTTCGCGCGCCGGCTGCAGGTGCAGGAGCGCCTGACCGAGCAGGTGGCGCAGGCGATTGAGGAGGTGCTGCGCCCCGAGGGCGTCGGCGTCGTCATCGAGGCCGAGCATCTCTGCATGATGATGCGCGGCGTCGAGAAGCAGGCGTCGAGCACGATCACCTCGGCGCTGCGCGGCAGCTTCCAGGACGACGCGAAGACGCGGGACGAGTTCCTGCGACTCGCGTACGGGCACACGACGCGGCGGTGAGTCGACCGCTCGCCGGGCGGAGCGCCCTCGTCACCGGCGCCTCGCGCGGGATCGGCGAGGCATCAGCGCGCGCGCTCGCGGCCCAGGGCGCGCGCGTGCTGCTCGTCGCCCGCGGGGCGGACCCGCTCGTCGCGCTCGCCGCGGCGCTTGGCCCCGGGGCGTCCGCCCATCCCGCCGACCTCGCCGTGCCCGCCGCGGTGGCGCAGCTCGCCGAGGAGGTCATGCGCACCCTCGGCGCCGCCCCCGACATTCTCGTGCATGCCGCTGGGAGCTTTCCCCTCGGCGCGGTCGAGGCGACGTCGGACGCGGCCATCGACGAGGCCCTCGCCCTCAACGTCGCGGCGCCGCTCCGGCTCACGCGCGCCTTCCTGCACGCGATGCGGGTGCGCGGCAGTGGGGACGTCGTGACGATCGGCTCGGTGGCCGACCGGGTGGTCTTCCCGGGGAACGCGCTCTATGGCGCGTCGAAGCACGCCGTGCGCGCGGTGCACGAGACGCTGCGCGCCGAGACGCGCGGCAGCGGCGTCCGTGCGACCCTGATCGCTCCCGCCGCGACCGATACCGCGCTCTGGGATGCGCACGCACCGGAGCGGAACCCCGCGTTGCCGTCGCGCGCGGAGATGCTGCAGGCGGCTGACGTCGCCGACGCCGTCGCGTGGGTCGTCACACGGCCGGCGCACGTGGACATCGAGGAGCTCCGGCTGGCTCGGAGCTGAGCGGGCCCGCCCCACCGATGCGTCTCGAGCTTGCCGAACGGCTCCGCTGCCCCGGAGCCCACGCCCCCACCCCGCTCATCGTCGTCGCCCAGGAGACGCGGGAGCGCGTCCTGCGTCGGGCGATCGTCGGCTGCGCGGTCTGCGGGCTCGAGGCGCGGATCGTCGCGGGCGCGCTGACCTTCCCGGACGGACTCGTCGTGGCGGGGGCTGAGGGCGCGCCGGCAGCGGACCTGCGTGGGGCCGCTACGGCCGTCGGTGATCTGCGTGCGGGGGCCGCCCCGCCTGCCGATGTCGATGCGTCCGCCCTTGAGCGGCTCGTCGCGTTGCTGCACCTCGATGCGCCGGGGGGGGCGGTCCTCCTCGCCGGCGGTTATGCCCGCTTCGCGGTCGCGCTCGAGGCGTCCCGCGACGTCCACGCGGTCGTGCTTGCCTCAGCGCACGATACACGGGACGATCCGCGCGACGGCACGCCGTCGATCCCGTTCACCGATGCGACCTTCCGCGCCGCGGCGGTGGAGGTGATGCCGCCGACGCTCCTCGGTGACCTCCCCCGGGTCGTCACGCCCGGCGGGCGCATCGTCGCCGTGGCCGGCACCGAGCCTCCGGCGGGCGCACGTGTGCTCGCGCGCGATGAGCAGGAATGGGTGGCGGAGAGCGCGGGGGGTGCCGGAGGGATGGTGACGCTACAACGGCTGAAGGGCGACGGCTGACGACGAAGCGCTGCCGGCCGCGTCACTCGTCCGCGTAGAGCGACTCGATCAGCGCCCCGTACGTCTGGGCAATCACCCGGCGGCGCACGCTCATCTTCGGCGTCAGCTCCCCGCGCTCGACCGAGAACTCCTGCTCGAGGAGGCCGATTCGTTTGGGCATCTCGAAGGAGGCGAGCCCGGCCAGCGTGTGTTGGACCTCCCGCGCAATCTTCTCCGCCACCACCGGCGTCGCGAGCAGTTCGGATCGCGAGTCCCAGACGAGCCGCTGCTGGGTGGCCCATGCCTCGAGCTGGGTGAAGTCGGGCACCACGAGCACGATCGGGTACCGCCGGCCGTCGCCGATCATCACGGCCTGCGCGATGAAGAGGTTCAGCGTGAGGAGATGCTCGATCGGTTGCGGGGCGATGTTCTTCCCGCCCGCGGTCACGATGATGTCCTTCTTCCGGTCAGTGATCCGGAGGTAGCCGCCCTCAATGACGCCGATGTCGCCGGTGTGCAGCCACCCATCCGCGTCGAGGACCTCCGCGGTGTCATCGGGCCGATTGTAGTAGCCCTGCATCACGTGCGGACCGCGCGTGAGGATTTCCCCGTCGTCGGCGATCGCCACCTCGACGCCGGGGATGGGCGTGCCGACGGCCCCGATGCGCAGGGCGTCGAGCGTGTTCATCGTGATGACGGGCGAGGTCTCGGTGAGTCCGTACCCCTCGAGGATGGGAAGGCCCGCGGCGTGGAAGAACGTGTGGATCGCCGGGGCGAGCGGGGCACCCCCGGAGACCAGGAACCGGAGCTGCCCTCCGAGTCGCGACCGGATCCGCGCGAAGACCAGTCGGTCCGCGAGACGAGACTGGATGGTGAGGAGCCCGCCGGGTGTGCCGCCGCGGAGACGGAGCGCCGCCGCGCGCTCACCGACCCCCCGCGCCCATCGGAAGACGCGTGCACGCATCCCGCCGGCAGCGAGCGCTCCCTCGACGACCCGGGCGTACATCTTCTCGAAGAGCCGCGGCACGGACAGCGCGAGCTGCGGCCGGAGCTCCTCCATGTTGGCGCTGATCGTCTCCGCGCTCTCCGCGTACGCGATGCTCACCCCGGCGGCGAAGAGGACATAATCGCCCGTCCGCTCGAAGATGTGCGAGAGGGGGAGGAAGCTGAGTGCCAGATCGCCCGCGCGGAGGTCGAGTCGCGAACGGAGCGCCGCGCAATTGGAGGCGATGTTCCCGTGCGAGAGCATCACCCCCTTCGGGACACCCGTCGTGCCGGAGGTGTAGATGAGCGACGCGAGGTCGTCGGGTGCGATCGCGAGGGCGGTCGCCTTCCACGCCGCCGCGCGCTCGGGGCTGTCGAGGAGCGCCCCCGCGGCCTCAAGCTCGGCGAGCGAGTAGTCCGCGCCCGGCGGGACGGGGTCGGTGAACGAGATAATCGTTCGAAGGGTCCCGAGGTTGGCGCGCACCGATCCGGCCTTCGCCGCCTGCTCCGGCGTCGAGACGAAGAGCACGACGACACCCGCATCGTTGAGCGGATGGATAATCTGCTCGGCCGGCAGGGTGGGGTAGATCGGGACGTCGGTCACGCCGCTGCAGAGGCAGGCCCAGTCGGCGAGCGCCCACTCCGGGCGGTTCTCCGACATCAGCCCGATGCGGTCGCCGAGTGCCACCCCCAGCGCCTCGAGACCGAGCGAGATGCGTCGTGCCCGCTCGAGCACATCGGCGTGCCCGTGCGGCTGCCAGACGCCATCGCGCTTGACCAGATAAGCGTTCGGTCGGTCGTGCCGCTCGACCGCCTCGAAGAAGAGCGCCGCCAGGGTCGAGGAGGGGACGGCGGGGCCGCCGGAGAGCGTCGTCATCCTGGGCTTCAGGGAGGGGATGCTCGGAAGCTACGGCGCGGGCGGCGTGGCGCGCACGAGGAACCGCACCGGGCTCCCCTGGACCGCGATCCCACCGCGTCGCACCTCGGCCAGCACCGCGAAGGAGTCGGTCGGGGCCGGGAGCCGGTTGGCGAAGATGCGCAGCCGGCGTGTCGAGGTGCCGCTGCTCGTGGTCGTGTCGAGCGCCGACCGACGCCCGTTCGACGACTGCAGGGCGGCGAGCGTGGTGTCGCCGAGCGCGATGGTGTCGCCGTCGTGGATGACGCGCCACTGCACGAGCCAGCCGGTGACGTTCGGCGCGGCGGCGTCGGTCAGGCTCCGGACGGCCACGGTGAGGTCCGTCGAGATGTTCCCGGCGACGTCGGGCAGCGTGTAGGCGAGCGTCGCCGTCGTCCCGGTCGTGGGCAGGACGGTGTCAGGCGCGGCGGTCACGAGCAGGGTGCGCGGCGCGCTCTGCAGTCCATCGACGAGGGCGTAGATGCGCAGCGACCCCGGCCGACGTGTCGTACGGAGGCGGCCGAGGGAATCGATCGTGACCCCGGTATCCGGTGAGAGGAAGCGGATCGGGGCGTCCGCGATGGCGGCTCCGTCGACGTCGTACGCGGTCGCGACGAGCCGGGCGACCTGGCCGGAGGCGTCGCGGAGTGAGTCGCCCGTGACGACCGCCGGGTACGGGAAGGCGGTGAAGTCGAGCGCCTGTACCGCGCCCGGCTCGGTGCCGACGGTGCCGCACCCGTGTAGCGCGGTCAGCAGCGTCGCTCCCAGTGCGAGCGCCATGGCCACCGCGGGTCGCACGCGAGGTGGAATCCGGGTCACCGGCCGAAGCGGGCCGCGAGCCGCATCGCGAGGTTCACGTAGGCCTGTGCCGCCGGATCCGCCGGCGCGCGCACCACCGCCGGCTGGCCCGCGGCGAACGCCTCGGCGAGCGCGGGGCTGCGCGGGATCACGAGGTCGAGGAGGAGGTGGGCCGGGACCTTCTGCCTCAGGTAGGTCGCGGTCGTCTCGCACGCCGGGTTGCCGGCCTCGAACATCGTGAGGAGGATCCCGTCGAAGACAAGGCGCGGATGTGTGGCGACGATGTCCTGCACCCCACGGAGAATCTGTGGCGTGGTCTGCAGCGCGAGCGGTTCCGCCTGCAGCGGGACAAGCACCCGGTCCGCGGCCTGCAGCGCCGCGCGCGTCACCGGCCCGAGTCCCGGCGGGGTGTCGAGCACCACGACGTCGCAGCGGTCGCTCGCCTCCGCGACGAGGCGCGCGAGGAGGTCCGTCTCCCCGAAGCGGACCAGATAGTCGGAATGATCGAGGGCTTCCGAGACGCTCCCCGCCAGGACCACGCGCAACCAGGGCAGTGCCGTCGGCAGGAGGATCTCGCGGAGGGCGCGCGTCCCCGCGAGGTAATCAGCGAAGCCGTGGATCGGATGGCCCGGCCGGAGCCCGGCGCCGTAGCGGACAGAACCCTGCGGGTCGACGTCGATGAGGAGGGTCTTCAGTCCGCGCCGCGCGAAGGCGGCGGCGAGGTTCACGGCGGTGGTGGTCTTCCCGACGCCGCCCTTCTGGCTGACGACGGCGATCGAGGCCCCTGGCGTCATCCGGCCGCCGGCGCGGGGGTGTCCCCGCCGCGGAGCTGGTCGAGGGTCGCGCGCGCGTGTCCGACGAAGCGTTCCGCGTCATCCCCACCTGGGGGATGCGAGAGGAACGCCTCGAGGTGCTTGGTCGCGCCCGCCACATCGCCGCGCTTCACGAGGAGGAAGGCGAGCCCATAGTGGGCGCCGCTCGCGCTCGGGTCGATGTCGACCGCCTTCTTGTACGACCGGATCGCCTCCTCGATGCGCCCGATCTTGCTCAACGCGATCGCCATGTTCTGCAGGATGCGCAGGTCATCCGGGCGCTCGCGGAGCGCGAGCCGATAGCTCGTCACCGCCGCGTCGTAGTCACCCTGACGCTCGAGCACCAACGCCTCGTTCAGATAGTCGAGGCGCTGCCGGCTGGGTGCGGAATCGGAACGGCCGCCGAAGAGGCGGTCCCAGAAGGCCATTTCGGGCGGGGCGGTGGGGGGGGCGTCGCTCGAGGGAAGCTATCGGTCGCCCGGAGGGGCAGCAACGCCGCTCAGCTGACGGCGCGCACCGCGGCCTCGTGCCCGCTCCCCTCGACGATTCGCTCGTGCACGGCCGTCAGCATCGCCGGGCTGCCGAGGAGGAACCGGCACGCGGGATGGCCGGCGGCGCCACACGTCACCTCGAGGCAGGCCATCGGGCCGTCCGCGACCCGCCCGATGAGGTCCGCGAGCATCCCCGCCGAGAAGAAGCAGCCGGGATGCGGCAGGGCGGGCGCCTCCACGGCCTCCGCCCAATCCTCCGCCTCGATGGCGACCACCGCCTCGCCGAGTGGGACGAAGCGCACGTGTCCCCATCCGGCCTCTGCGAGGAAGTCGGTGAGCGCGGCACGGAAGCGCGAGATCGCGAGGGCCTCCGGATGCCCGAGCCCGTGCGTGCTGCACCACCCGTCGAAGGCGTCCATCATCGCGCCGCCGCTCGCCGTGCCCGCCTCCTGCAGCGCGCCGGCGAATCCGTCACCGAGGTCGCGGATAAGGGCGTGCCGCAACGCACGGACGGTCGTGGGCGCGTGGGCCGGGAGCGAGGGGTCGAGAAAAGACATCAGAGGGGGTGTCGGAGGGTCGGTGGAGGGGCGGGCGAGACGAGCGCATCACCCCGCGGCGAGAGCAGCGCGTGGGGTCATGCCCCCAGCCGGCGCAGCAGCTCGGCTTCGTCGATCACGGGGATGCCGAGCTGGTGCGCCTTCTCGAGCTTGCTGCCCGCCTCCTCGCCGGCCACGACGAGGTCGGTGGCCTTCGAGACGGCGCTGGCGACCTTCCCGCCGGCGGCCTCGATGCGGGCGGTGGCGTCGTGGCGCGAGAGGGTGGGGAAGGTGCCGGTGAGCACCAGTTTGAGACCGACGAGCGGGCCGTCGCTGCCTGCCGCCTGCGGCTCGTCCATCCGGACACCGCCGGCCTGCAGTCGCATCACCAGCTGTCGAATCGCCGGGGTGTGCGCCCAAGCGTGGATGGCCGCGGCCATGGTGCCGCCGACGCCGTGCAGCGCCTCCAGCGCCTCGACCGGGGCGTCGAGGAGCGCGTCCATCGTCCCGAAGTGCCGCGCCAGGAGCTTCGCCGATTCGGCGCCGACGTGCCGCACGCCGAGCGCGTTGAGGAGCCGCGAGAGCGGCTGCGCACGCGAGGCATCGATTGCGGCGACGAGCTGCGTCGCGCTCCGCTCGCCCAGGCGGTCGAGCCCGGCGATCGCCTCGGCCGTGAGCGTGTAGAGATCGGCAGCATCGGTCACGAGGCCCGCGGCCACGAGTTGCTCGAGACGCTGGTAGCTCAGGCCACGGATGTCCATCGCATCACGGCTCGTGAAGTGCGCGAGCGCCTCGAGGCGGCGGCCCGGGCAGGCGACGTTCGGACAGTAGAGCGCGACCTCGGCGTCGTCGCGCGCGACCGCCGTGTCGCAGGCCGGACAGCGCGTCGGCGCCGTGACCGCGTGCTCCGCCCCGGTCCGACGCTCGGGCACCGGGCCGAGGACCTGCGGGATCACCTCGCCGGCGCGTTTCACCTGGACGGTGTCGCCGACGCGGAGATCCTTCTCGGCGATCAGGTCGAAGTTGTGCAGTGTGGCGTAGGTAATCGTCGTGCCACCGACCTCGACGGGGGCGAGCACCGCGCGCGGCGTCAGCGCCCCCGTGCGTCCGACCTGCACCTCCACGTCGAGGAGCGTCGTCTCGGCGAGATCCGGGGCGAACTTCCGGGCGATCGCCCAGCGCGGCACGCGACCGCCGACCACGCCGAGTTCGCCCTGCAGCGTGAGGGCGTTGACCTTCACGACGCCGCCGTCGATCGCGAACGGGAGCGCCGGTCGGACCGTCCCCTCGAGCTCACGCGCCCAGCGGTGCACCTCCTCGAGTGTGGCGCACTGTCGGCGGTGCGGGGCGGTGGGGATTCCCCAGCCGCCGAGGGTCTCGAGGAGCGCCCACTGCGTGTGGAACGGCAGCGCCGGCGCCCCCGGCACGGCGAAGGCATAGCCGAAGAAGCGGAGCGGGCGCCGTGCGGTCTCCTGCGGGTCCTTCTGCCGGAGCGCACCGGCGGCGGAGTTTCGCGGGTTGGCGAACACCGGCTCGCCCGCGGCCACGCGCTCGGCGTTCATCCGCTCGAAGCCATCGAAGGTCATATAGACCTCGCCGCGGATCTCGATCAGCTCGGGCCAGCCGGTGCCGTCGAGGTGGCGCGGGACGTCGGGGATGGTGCGGAGGTTCGCCGTGACGTCCTCCCCCACGCTCCCATTCCCGCGCGTCGCCCCGGTCACGAGCACCCCATCCCGATACGTGAGCGAGATCGCCGCGCCGTCGATCTTGAGCTCGCAGCAGTAGCCGTCGGTGTCGACGGCGTCGCCGGTGAGCTTCCGCACGCGCGCCTCCCATTCGGCGAGCTCGGTCTCGTCGAAGGCGTTGTCGAGCGAGCCCATCGGGACGAGGTGCGCGTGCTTCGCGAGGTGGCTCTCCGTCACGACCGCACCGACGCGGCTCGTGGGTGAATCGGCGTCGCGGAGCTCGGGGTGGTCGCGCTCCAGCGCCTGCAGCTCGCGGAAGAGCCGGTCGTACGCCGCGTCACTCATCGTCGGGCGGTCGAGCACGTAGTAGGCGTGCGCCGCCTGCTCCAGTTCCCGACGGAGGGTGAGCGCCCGCGCGGCGGGGGTGGTCACCGGCGCGCGCGCTCGGCGGCGAGGCGCTTGTATGCGGCGTCGTTGAACTCGCGTGCGGGCGCGCGCGCAATCCACGCGTACTGGGCCGCCGCCCCCGCCGCATCCCCACGGTCCGCGAGCACGCCCGCGAGATCGAGCCGGTGCGTGATGCGGTCGGGCTCGAGCTGCACCGCGCGCTCGAGGGCGCGCTGCGCCTCACCCCAGTCGGCCTCCGCGAATGCCGCGCCGCCGAGGAGCGTCTTCGCGGCGAGCCGCGCGACCGGGTTCAGCCGGAGGATCTCCGCGTGCCACATTCCGAGCACATGCAAGGCGGGCGCGTTGTTCGGATCGAGCGCGAGCGCGGTCCGCACCTCGCGGCGCACCTCGGTGGCGTAGGCCGTCCGCTCCTTGGCGCCGAGCGCCTGGGCGGTGCGGCCGAGCGCGATGGCGCGCGTCGCGTGCGCGGTGGCGTTCCGCGGGGCGATCCGGACGGCGGAGTCGGCCAGCCGTTGCCCCGCGGCGTAGAGGCGCGTCCTCCGATCGGCGGGGGCGAACTGCCCCGAGTCGATCGCGGCGATGGCGGCCTGCAGCAGCGGCGCGACCTCCGCGCCCGCCTGCGCCTGCGCGGTACCGCCCCAGCCGACCAGCCCACCCAGCATGCCCATCGCCAGCAGTCGCCGCATCGCTCCCTCGCCTCGAGTGCCCGGGGTCGCCCCCTCGGTGATCGCCTGCCCCGCGCCCATCGCGGGGCCTCGTCGCATTCTAGCCACCGTCCCCGGAGCGAGCCAATGCGTGTGACCGACCTGATCGAGCGGAAGCGCGACGGGGGGGCCCTCTCGCGGGAGGAGTGGGCGGGACTGATGCGCGTCTATGCCGCCGGCGATGTCCCCGACTACCAGATGGCGGCGATGGCGATGGCCGTCTACTTCCGCGGGATGGAGGACGGCGAGATCGAGGGGCTCACCGCCGCGATGCTCGAGAGCGGGGAGCGGCTCTCGCTCGGTCACCTCGGGCGCCCGCGCGTCGACAAGCACTCTACCGGTGGGGTCGGGGACAAGGTGTCGCTCGTGCTCGCGCCGCTCGTCGCCAGCTGCGGCGTCGTCGTGCCGATGATGTCCGGCCGCGCGCTCGGCCACACCGGGGGGACGCTCGACAAATTGGAGGCCATCCCCGGCTTCCGCACCGACCTCCCCCTCGACCGCGCGGTCGCGCAGCTCGAGCAGCTCGGGGTCGTACTCATCGGGCAGACGGATGAGATCGCCCCGGCGGACCGGCGTCTCTACGCGCTGCGCGGCGCGACGGCGACCGTCCCGGCCATCCCCCTGATCGCCGCGAGCATCATGAGCAAGAAGCTCGCGGAGGACCTGACGGGGCTGGTGCTCGATGTCACGACCGGTGCCGGCGCCTTCCTCACGCGCCTCGAGGATTCGCTCGCGCTCGCACGGACGATGATCGCCCTCGGTGAACGCCGCGGCTGCCGCACCATCGCCCTCCTGACCGATATGGATGCCCCACTCGGCGTCGCCTGCGGGAACGCGGTTGAGGTGGCGGAGTCCATCGCGCTGCTCCGCGGCGACGGCCCCGCTGACGTCCGCGAGGTCACGCTCGCCCTCGCGACGGAGATGCTCCTCGTGGCGGGGGTGGCGACGGATGTCACCGCCGCGCGTGCCCGTGCCGTGCAGGCGCTCGAGTCGGGGGCGGCGCTCGAGATGTTCGGACGGATCGTCGTCGCGCAGGGGGGGCCGGCGGGCCTCGTGGAGGACCCCGCCGCGCATCTGGCGTCGGCGCCGGTGCGCCGGGTCGTCGCCGCCGACCGCGACGGCATCGTCCAGCGCGTGGCACCGCGGACCGTGGGGTCCGCGATCATCACGTTGGGGGGTGGACGTTCACGCACCACGGATGCGGTGGATCCTGCCGTCGGCGTGCTCGTGCACGTGCGTCCCGGGGCCCACGTGGCAGCCGGGGATCCGCTTCTCACCATCCTCGCCCGCGACGAGGCCGGCGCGGGCGCCGCCGCTGCGGAGCTCGCGCCGGCGGTGACCCTCGGCGAGGCGTCCCCGACCGTCCGGCCCCTCATCTCCCACCGGGTGACCGCCGGGGGGGTGGAGGAACTTCCGGGGACCGTGGCAGATTGATACCCCA
>DAISWY010000050.1:0-7972 GCA_036826135.1 Gemmatimonadaceae bacterium
ACCGCCGAGCCCATGTCCCGCCCGTCGACCACCACCGGGTGCGATGCCGCCGCGGACCGGATCATCGTGTTCACCCAGGCCCGCACCCCGGGCATCCGCGCCACCACGGAGACCCGCGAGGTCACCGCGACACCGCGCAGTTCGGCCTCCGCTGGTGCCCCATCCAGGAGAGGGCGGAAGGTCCCGTCGACGGGCTCCAGCGAGACGCCGCGCGCCGCCTCGAGGACCGACGCCTCGGTCCACGTCACCTCGTCGGGTGCGCGCCGCAGCATCGCCGCCGTCGCGGCGCGGTAGAGCGCCCCCGAGTCGACGTGGCGGATCCCGAGGACGGCCGCCACGCGCTTCGCGGTGCTCGACTTCCCCGACGCGGCGGGGCCGTCGATGGCTATTACCAACGGATGAACGAGGTCAGCGGCGGCAGGCATCGAGGGCATCCCAGAAGCTAGGCCACGAAACCGCGACGCACGATGGGTCGTCGATGACGATCGCGTTTCCGGGGACCGCCCCGAGCACGCCGAATGCCATCGCGATCCGATGGTCCCCCGCGGTCCGCACCCGCCCCGAGAGCGGGCAATCGACGCCACGGATGACGAACCCGTCGGGGAGCTCCTCAGCCTCGACGCCGAGCGACCGCAGGTTCTCGACCACGAGCCGAATGCGATCGCTCTCTTTCACGCGAAGCTCGCCGGCCCCCGTCACGCGCGTCTCGCCCACCGCCCGCGCGGCCACGCAGGCGAGCAGCGGGAGCTCGTCGATGAGCGCGGGGACCTCCGTCGGATTGATCGTCACCCCGACGAGCGCGGGCGCCGCGGGATCCGTCTCGTCCGCACGGCCGGCGACGAGGTCCGCGACCGGCTCTCCACCGACGACGCGCATCCCCTCGAGCCGAACCGGCAGCCCCATCCGGCGGAGCACCGTGACCGCCCCCATTCGTGTCGGATTGACCGCCACCCCCGGCACCCGGACGCCATCGCTCGCCCCGCAGGCGACGGCGCCAAGGAGGAAAGCCGCGCTCGACGGATCCCCTGGGACGTCGATGGGACCGGCGCCGACGGCACCGTTCGGTCGCAGGGCGACCATCGCGCCGTCACGGATGAGATCGACGCCGCGCGCCTCGAGCAGTCGCTCGGTGTGATCGCGCGTCGGCAGCGGCTCATGCACCTCGACGGGCACCTGCCCGACGAGCCCGGCGAGCAGCACGGCACTCTTCACCTGCGCGCTCGCGACGGCCCCGTGCCAGGTGAGGCCGCGCACCGTGCCGGCGCGGATGGTCATCGGCAGTCCCTCGTGCGGCGGCAGCTCCACCGTCACACCCATCGCCCGAAGCGGCTCGGCGACGCGGCGCATCGGCCGGCGCGAGAGACTCTCGTCCCCGACGAGGGTGGCCTCGAGTCCGGCCCCCGCGACGAGCCCCGCGATGAGTCGGGCCGTCGTGCCGCTGTTCGCGCAGTCGATGGGAGCATCCGGCATTTGGAGACCGCGCAGACCGACGCCGGGCACGACCATTACCGCCGAGTCGAGGGGAGGGACGTTCACGCCGAGGGCGCGCAACGCCCGGGCCGTCGCCTCCACGTCGGCCGAGACGAGAACGCCGCGGAGCTCGCTGGGGCCCTCGCCGAGGGCCGCGATCAGGAGGGCGCGATGCGAGATCGACTTGTCGCCGGGGACGCGCAGGACGTGCATCCGGCGATTATAACCGCCCGGCGCTGTGGGTACGATGTGTGGATCCGATGCGTCGCTCCGCTTGCCGGGCCCCCCGTCCCACCCTAACCTTCGCTCCACGCGGGAATAGCTCAGTTGGTAGAGCACAACCTTGCCAAGGTTGGGGTCGCGGGTTCGAGTCCCGTTTCCCGCTCTGTCGGTTCCGATGCGGCATCGAGGCGGGGGTGGCGCAGCCGCCCCCGCCTCGCGCGTTCCGACGCCGGGGTGGCGAAATTGGCGAGACGCGAGGGACTTAAAATCCCTTGGGCGAAAGCCCGTGTGGGTTCGATTCCCACCCCCGGCATCCTCCTCCCGCCGACATGACCTCCGCTCCCACCTCGCTCGCCGCCCTTCTCGCCGTCGCCGGCGGGGGCGCGCTCGGCGCCGTCGCGCGACATCTCGCCACGATTGCTGGGGCGCGCGTCGCGACGGTGGGACTCCCCTGGCCGACGCTCACGATCAACATCGTCGGCTCATTCATCCTTGGGTGGTTCCTGCGCTGGGCGGACGCCACCGGTGCGGCATCGGGGATGCGGCTCTTCGTCGCCGTCGGGCTCTGCGGCGGATTCACCACCTTCTCGACGTTCGCCGTCGAGACACTCGCGCTGATGCAGGGCGGACAGGCGCTACGCGCCGCGCTCTACGTCACCCTCTCGGTCTTGGGGGCCATCGCGGCGGGCGCCGCCGGATTCGCCCTCCGGGGCTGACCGCTCCCGGCGCGCCGGAATCGCGGCCCGTCGCGCCCGCAGTTACCCGCGCACGCCCTGCGTGTGGACGACGTGCCAGAGGGTCGCGGCGAGCAACCCACTGAGCGCGGCATCGCCCCCGGCGCTGGTCGCACGGCCCTCCGCATCGACGTGCTCCGCCGCCCAGCCGTCGGCGAGGGGCGCCCGCCGCAACCACTGCACCATCTCGGAGGCGTCGGGCCCGAGGAGTCGGCCGATCTGCACGGTGAGTCGCGTCGAGGCCCCGATGCGCTTCGCCGTGCGCCGATAGGTGGAGTCCGTCCGGTCGACGCCCTCCCAGAGCGGGAGCCAGAGCGCGGAGCCGACCGGGTCGTCGTCGAGCGTGCGCTCCCCCCGCAGGTCGGCGCTCGCCGCGAAGGTCTCCTTGCCCGCTCCCCCCGAGGCGAAGTGCCGACGCAGCGCGGCCCGGACCGGTGCGGGATCCTGCACCTCCTTCGCGGCCTCCTCGTCGAGGAGCTTGGCGAACGCATCGAGCGCGAACGCGGCGACCGCGTTTCCGTGCAGGGTGTACGGCAGCGGCGCGACCTGCCGCTCGAGCGTCACCTCGGTGCGATAGAGCGGATGGTCGGCATCGCGCCGCGCGGCGAGGTCGTCGTGCGAGACGTACAGCGTGTCCGCGAGGACGCCCTCCTCGACGATCTGGTCGTCGCCGGTCTCCCGGATGTACCGCTCGACGGCGACCGCGTACGAGGCGACCCCCTCGAGCGTGAACCCCGGCTCGAAGAGCGTCCCGTCGAGGTAGTGCACGCCGCGCCCCGGCGCATAGCCGTGCACCTCGCAGGCGCGGAGAATCAGCTCGCGCGCGAGCGGCGGATCGGCGAGCTGCACCGCGGGGACCGTCCACGCGAGCGCCTCCCAATCGCGGATCGTCGTCCCCCACGGGCACCACGGCGCACGGGACCTGACGAGGTAGAAGTGCGCATCGTCCAACGCGCGGGCGACGGCGTAGAAGTACGCGAAGAGCAGATGCCGGTTCACGAGCGCGTCGACGGCCTCGACTCCGGTGCTCTGCTCCAACGTCCGCAACGCCTCGCGCGTGGCGGTGAGGAGCGGGCGCCAGCCGCGCCGCCGCATCACGCCGACAGTCGCCGCGGCGCCATCACGTTCGGGGCCGGCGGCCAAGTGGAACGCCATCTCGCCCCGTTCCCCGGGCCCGAGGAGGAACGCCCGACGGATCGCATACGACGGCGCGTCGCCCGGCGTGACCTCGACCTCCGCCTCCCCGTCGGCGGCGAGGGCGAGGGCACAGAAGCCCGGGACGCCCGCGCCATCGAGCAGCACGATGCCGTCCGCCGTCCGCGAGGCCCGGTGCGCGTCCTCGGCGGGACGCGGCGTCCGCACCCGCAGCTGACGATGCCCGAGCACCCCCTGCAGCGCGACCTCGACGCGCCGGGCGGCGGAGCCGCGGTTCTCGAGCGCGATCGCATAGACCGCACCGGCGATGTCCGCATCGCGTCCGAACGGCGCGAACACCGTGCCCCGCACCACGACGTCCCCCACCTGCGCGGTGAACGTCGGCAGCCACTGGAGCGCGCGCTCCCAGACGATCCCGCCCTGCGCGAGTTCCACCTCGACGCCGTCGATTCGGATGACGGGGCGCGCCAGCGGCGCGGCCCGCCCCGACTGGAACGCAGCCCCCCCCGCGAACTCGACGGCCGCACGCGCCCCGCGATGCACGAGACTCACGGCGTGGATCGAGGCATCGGCGGGATGGATGCAGGGGAGCGCCAGCCAGTGGTTCCCCGTCAGCTGCCAGGGAATCGTCGGGAGGGGGGGCGCGGCATCGAGTGCATCGGCCGAAGGGAGCGGTGCATTATCTTGTGACATCACACGAGGAAACTAGCCGCTCGCCCGCCCGCAGGCCCATCGTCCACGCCGTGACGCCGACTCTTCCCTGCTCCCGTCCGCGCTCGCTCGCGGTCCTCGTCGCCGCCCTCCTCGGCGGCAGCGTCGTCCCGACCACCGCGGCGAGCCAGCGCATCCTGACGACCGGGCCCGACGCGGTGACCCTGCCGCGGGGGACGTTCCGCGTCGAGACGGGGGGGGAGCTCACGATCCAGCGGGACCGCTGGAACGAGGGACGACTCGAGGGCATCGGCGGCGCGCTCACGGGGACCCCGCTCGACGCGACGCGACTCACGCTCCTCGCCCCGATCGAAGGCCTCGTGCGCGGGCTCGGGGTCGACGACTTCCGTGCCTCCCTCGGCCCCACACGACTCGACGTGCGGCAACGGCTCTTTGCCTCCGCGCTCGGCCTCGAGTACGGCGTGACCTCGCGCCTCACGCTCGGCGTCCGCGCCACGCTCGTCCGCACGCGCCCGGAAGCGCTCTTCCGCGCCCGCCCGGACAGCACGGCCACCCTCGGGCTCAACCCGCTGCGCCTCGGCAGTGGTGTCGCCGCCGCCAACGCGACCGCGGTCGGGCGCTTCACGACCGCCGCGACCCAACTGGGGCAACGGCGCACCGCTTGTACCGCGGACCCCTCCGCCTTCCCTGAGTGCGCGCTGATCCTCGCCGAGGCCGCGCGGGTGAACGCGCTCACCAGCACCGCCTCGAGCTTCGCGACGGGCCTCGGCTCGCTCTATGGCACCGCGACCGGCGCAGGCCGTCGGTACGTTCCCCTCGCGGGCAGCGCGGTGGAGTCGCTGCTGATCGCCCGCGCCGATTCCCTGCGCACCGCCTTCGCGCGGTACGGCGTCGCGGGCATCCCGACGAGCGGCGCGCTCCCCGCCGGCGCGGAGATCGGGCTCACCGGCGAGGAGCTCGACCGAATCGTCCGCGACACGACCGACGGCTTCGGGGCACGCCCGCTGAACGCCGGTGCACTCACCGCGATTGGGGACGTGCACGTCTCCGCGAAGATGCTGCTGATCGACCGTGTCCCGCAGCGATTCGAGCGCGGCGCGCGCGGGGTCCGCCAGTCGGTGCTGCTCGACTATCGCATCGGGACCGGGACGGTCGACGACCCCGAGGCCCTCTTCGACATCGGCACCGGCACCGGCACCTCGGCCCTCACGGTGCGCTCCCTCACCGATGTCGTGCTGGGCGACCGGTTCTGGACGACGATCGCGTTCGGCGCCACGACCGGGGGAGCCGCGGTCGCCCGTTCGCTCCGCGTCCCCGCGCCGGGAGGCGCCGATCTCATCGAGGCGGGACGAACGCTCCCCGTGCAGGTGACGCCGGGCCGTCTCCTCGACGCGACGGTCGCCCCGCGGTGGCAGCTGGGGGACTACCTGATGGTCGGCGCGCTCTGGCAGTGGAGCCGCGCCGACGGTGACGCGCACAGCGTGCCCGAAATCGGCCTCCCGGGCGGTGTGGATCCGGCGCAGCTCAACGCGTGGAGCGCGCGCGAGTCACAACGCGTCGGGCTCTCCCTCACCTATTCGACGCTCGCGGCGCGCCGTCGCCTGACCATCGGGGGCACGGCCTGGGAGCTGAGCTACACCCACCTGCAATCGATCGCGAGCCGGCACGGGCTCGTCCCCAAGGCGTTCGAGGACCGCGTCCTCCTCCGCGCCTATCCCCGCTTCCGCGCGCGCTGAGCCGTCGGGCGGGCCTGCGGCGGCGACGGCGCCGCCGCCGACATCAGGAGTTCTTTCGCGTGTTCGCGACTGGTCGCCGATTCGGCATCGCCGCCGAGCATCCGCGCGATCTCGGTCACGCGCGCCGCATCGGTCACGACGGTGACGTCACTCGTCGTCACTCCCCCCTTGGCCCCCTTCGCCACGACGATGTGGTGATGTCCACGGGCCGCAATCTGCGGCAGGTGCGTGATCGCGAAGACCTGATGGTGCGTCGCGACGTCACGCATCGCGTCGCCCACCATCAGCCCGGTGCGCCCGCCGATCCCCGCGTCGACCTCGTCGAAGATGAGGGTCGGGACATCGTCGAGGCGCGCGAGGATCACCTTCAGTGCGAGCATGACACGGGCGAGCTCACCGCCGGAGGCGACCCGCGCGAGGGGGCGCGCCTCGTGCCCGAGATTCAACGCGACCCGGAACTCGACGGATTCCGCCCCGTCCGGGCCGACGCCGTCACGTGCAGGGAGGTCGACGAGGAACCGTCCATCGGGCATCCCGAGCTCGGGGAGCCGTGCCGTCACGGCCGTCGCAAGCGCGGCGGCCGCGGCGCGGCGCGTGACCGAGAGTGCCGCCGCCGCCTCGGCGACCGTGGCGGCCGCAGCCACGCGCCGGTCCTCGAGGGCGTGCCGGTCGAATCCTGCCGTATCGAGTAGGTCGAGTTCGGCGCGGGCGGCGCGCCCCGCCTCCATCACCGCCTCGAGCGTGCCACCGTGTTTCTGCTTCAGGCGATACAGCAGGTCCCGCCGGCGCTCGACCTCCGCCAGTCGCGCGGGGTCGTGCTCGACTCCCTCCGCATACGCCCGCGCCTCACGCACGACCTCCTCGAGCGCGTACCACGCCGCATCGTAGAGCTCCTGCAGCCGCGCGGTCGAGGGATCGATGCGCTGCAGTCCGGCGAGCGAACGCTGCAGCGACCCGAGCTGCGGGAGCGCCCCCTCGTCCCCCTCGAGGGCGCCGGTCACCTCGGTCACGAGCGTCTGCAGCTCCTCCGCGTGCGTCAGCCGGCGCGCCTCGTCGTCGAGCGACGATTCCTCGTCGGGACGCGGGGCCGCGGCCTCGATCTCCTCCGCCACGTGAGCGAGCCAATCCGCGCGCCGGCGCGCCTCGGCCTCCCGGGCGGCGAGCGCCGCGCAGGCCGTCTCCGCCTCCACGAGGGCGCGATGCGCCTCGCGCAGCACGTCGCGTTCGCGCCCGGCGCCCCCGAAGGCGTCGAGGATGTCCCGCTGGGCTTCCGGCGACAGGAGCGCCTGCGCCTCGTGCTGACCGTGCACGTTCACCAGCGCCCGCCCGACCTCCGCGAGCGTGCCCGCGGTCACGGGCGTCCCGTTGATCCACGCGCGCGCGCGCGCGCCGGCCGCCGCCGTCACCTCGCGACGGAGCACGAGGGTCCCGTCGCAGTCGATCCCCCGCTCGTCGAGCGCCTGCCGCAGCGCGAGTCGCTCGCCGATGTCGAAGACCCCCTCCACCATCGCGCGCTCCGCGCCCGCACGCACGAGATCGCTCGACGCACGCTCACCGATCAGCAGGCCGAGGGCCTCGACGACGATGGATTTGCCGGCGCCAGTCTCGCCCGTGAGGACGTTGAACCCCGGGGCGAGGGTGAGGGCGACCTCGTCGATCACCGCGAGCTGGCGGATGCGGAGTTCGGTCAGCATGCAGGGACGTTCGGCCAGGGCGCGGCGGCGGGCCTCATCGCCGCACCGCACGCGTCGGCGGACGCGCTCATCCGTCGCGCTCCGCGAGCCCACCCCAGCCGAGCTTCATCCGGAGCCGCGCGAAGAAGGGATGGCCGTCGAGCTGCACGAGCCGCACCGGCGCGGTGCTGCGACGGACCACGAGGTGCTGTCCCGCGGCGAGCGCCGTCCCAACCTGTCCGTCCGCGGTCACCAGCACCTCGTCCGGCGCATCCTCGACCTCGAGGCGAACCGTCGCGTCGGCGGGGAG
>DAISWY010000050.1:8072-14216 GCA_036826135.1 Gemmatimonadaceae bacterium
ACCCCGACCGACCCGTCGGGTTGGGTGGTGCTCGCCTCGAGCGCGAGGCGGTCCTGCACGGTGTATCGACCGGCCGCGAACGCGGCAAACCCCGCGGGGAATTCCTCGTGCGAACAGGCGGTGAGAAACCCGAGCTTGCCGAGGTTGACGCCGAGCATCGGAATCGGCGCGCCCCCCAGGAATCGTGCGGCGCGGAGGAGGGTGCCGTCCCCACCGAGCGCGAGGAGGGCGTCGACCTCATCGGGCCGCGCCAGGATCGCCGCGCCCGGGACGAGCTCGGCGAGGCTTCCCTCGACGTGCAGGGAGAGTCCATGCACCGGCGCCTCGCGGGCCAGGAACGTCAGGACATCGGAGAGGCCGTCGTAGCCGCGATGGCCGACGACGCCGAGCCGAGTGATCACCCGGCGAGCGCCCCGCTGTCCGCCGCCGCGCGTACCGCGCGCGCGATCCCATCGGCATCGATGCCGCACTGCGCGAGCTGCCGCGCCCGCGACGCCGCGTAGACGATCCGGTCGGGGACGCCGAGGGTGTGCACCCGCACCTCGGGGGCGAGCGTCGCGATCACCGACGCCATGAAGGCCCCGAAGCCGTTGATGACGGTGCCCTCCTCGACGACGACGATCTGGTCGTGGCTCGCGACCAGGCTCGCCAGCGTCACCTCATCGTAGGGCTTGAGGTACCGGCAGTTCACCACCGTCACCTCGAGCCCGTCCGCCGCGAGGCGCTCCGCCGCGCGCATCGCCTCCCGCACCATCGTCCCGACTGCGAGCACCGCGACGCGCTCGCCACGACGCAGCACCTCCCAGGAGGCGGGCGGCACCGGGGGCACCTCGGCCGCGGCGGGGACGAGGTCGGGCGCCACATCGCGCGGGTATCGCACACAGAACGGGCCGGCATCGTGCGCGATCGCGGTCTTGAGCAGTCCCACGAGCTCCGCCCCGTCCTTGGGCGCGGTCACGGTCATGTGCGGGACCGCGAGCATGTACGCGATGTCGTACAGGCCGGCGTGCGTCTCGCCGTCCTCGCCCACCAACCCCGCGCGGTCCATCGCGAACACCACCGGCAACGACTGGATGGCGACGTCGTGCACGATGTTGTCGTAGCCACGCTGCAGGAAGGTGCTGTAGATGGCGACCACGGGCTTCGTGCCCTGCGTCGCGAGCCCCGCCGCGAAGGTCACCGCGTGCCCCTCGGCGATGCCGACATCGAAGGTCCGGGTCGGATGCGCCTTGGCCACGGTCCCGATCCCGGTGCCGCTCGGCATCGCCGCGGTGATGGCGGCCACCTGCGGATGCGCCGTCATCAGCTCCGCGAGCGCCGCCCCGAAGACCGCCGTGTAGTTCGGGTTCCCCGTCGCCGCCTTGAGCAGCTTCCCCGTGGCCGGATCGTGGCCGGGCGGGAGGGCGTGCCACTTCTCACCGTGCTCGCCGGCCGGGAACCCGCGGCCCTTCTGCGTGATCACGTGCACCAGTCGCGGGCCCTTGAAGCCCTTCATCGCCTCGAACGTCTCCACCATCTGCGCGATGTCGTGCCCGTCGATCGGACCGAAGTACCGGAACCCGAGCTCCTCGAAGAGCACCCCGGGCGTGAGGAACGCCTTGACCGACTCCTCCCAGCGCCGCACGAGGCTGCCAGCGTCCTTGAAGACGCCGGTCGCGTGATCGGCCCAGTCGCCGATGGCGCTACGCAACCGATTGTAGATCGGGTTCCGCTGCACCGACGTGAGGTACTTGTGCATCGCCCCGACATTCGGCGCGATGCTCATCTCGTTGTCGTTGAGCACGACGATGAAGTCGCGATCCATCGCCCCCGCGTTGTTCAACGCCTCGTACGCGAGTCCCGACCCGAGCGAGCCGTCGCCGATGATGGCGACGACCTTGAAATCCTCGCCGCGGAGGTCGCGCCCCGCCGCCATCCCGAGGGCGGCGGAGATCGACGTCGCCGCGTGTCCGGCGCCGAAGGTGTCGTACGGGCTCTCCGTGCGCTTCAGGAAGCCGGAGATCCCCCCCTCCTGCCGCAGGGTGTGCATCTGGTCCTTGCGGCCCGTCAGCACCTTGTGGGGGTAGCCCTGATGGCCGACGTCCCAGACGAGCTGGTCGCGCGGGGTGTCGAAGGCGGTGTGGAGCGCGATGGTGAGCTCCACCACGCCGAGCCCCGCGCCGATGTGGCCGCCGGTGACCGAGCAGGTCGAGATCAAAAAGTCGCGGATCTCCTGCGCGAGTTGCGTCCGCTCCGCAGCGGACATCGTGCGGAGGTCGGCGGGACTCTGGAGGCGGTCGAGCAGGGTCATCGGACAGCGGGAGATGGGGAGTGTGGTAGGTTGCCACCCGGCACGGCGTCCGGGCAAGAGACGCGGGGAATCACGAGCGCCTGGCGACGACGAAGCGGGCGAGGAACTCGAGCTCCGGGGTCAGTGCCCCCTGCCCCTGAAGTCCGGCGCACGCCTCCTGCACCAGCGCCTCGGCCCGCGCCTTCGCCCCGGCGACACCAAGGAGAGCGGGATAGGTGCTCTTGCGGTACTCGACGTCCTTGCCGGCCGTCTTGCCGAGCTGGTCCGTCGTGGCGGTGATGTCGAGGACATCGTCCGCGATCTGGAACGCGAGCCCGATGGCCGCCCCGTACCGACGGAACGCCTCGAGTAACGGCGCCGGCGCCCGAGCGGCGAGTCCGCCGAGCGCCATCGAGGCCTCGATCAGCGCCCCCGTCTTGAGCCGATGCACGCGCTCCAGCTCTTCGAGGGAGAGCGCACGCCCCTCCCCCTCGAGGTCGAGGAGCTGCCCCCCGATCATCCCACCAGCGCCCGAGGCACGCATGAGCTCACGGACGATCGCGGAGACCTCCTCGGCGTCGAGGCCGAGCGCCGACGCGGCATCCGCGGCCGCTCGGGCGGCCAGCGGGACCATCGCCATCCCCGCGGCCGTCGCGGCGGCCACCCCGTGGACCACATGCACCGTCGGACGCCCCCGACGCATCGCGTCGTCATCCATGCAGGGGAGGTCATCGTGGACGAGCGAGTACGCGTGCACCACCTCCACCGCGGCCGCGAGATCGCTCACGTCCCCCGTCCCGCCTGCCGCGCGATACGCGCTGAGCACGAGCACGGCGCGGAGCCGCTTCCCCTCACCGGCGAGGCTGTACCGGATCGCCTCGTACACGGCGCCGTCGCGCCCGTCGAGACAGCGCGCCACGAGCGCGTCGAGCGCCCGGGCCACGCGCGCCCGGTCGGCGCCGAAGTCGATTGGGACTGTCATCGCGTCGGTCACGACCGAGCCTCGAAGACGCCCTCAGCCGTCTCGACGAGGGTCCGGACCGTGCCGTCCGCCTCGGCGAGGACAGCGGACGCCTCGCGGAGGCGCACGATCCCCTCCTCGAAGAGGCGGAGCGCCTGCTCGAGCGGCAGGTCGTCGCGGTCGAGCGCCTGGGCAATCTCCTCCAGGCGGGCCAAAGTCTCCTCAAAGGTCATCAGCCGGTCCTCAGGTGCGGGGCGCTGGCGTCGATGGATTCGGTCCGCGCCGTCACGCGGCCATCGGTCAACAACAGGTCAAAGGGCTCACCTACCGTGAAAGCGGCACGGCGCGCGAGCGGTCGGCCGTCCGCCCCTCGGGCGACGGCGAAGCCGCGGGCGAGGACGCCGAGCGGGGAGAGTGCCTCGAGACGGCCGGCGACCCGCTCGATCCGCGCCCGACGCCGCTCCACCGCGCGCGCCGCGCGCAAACGGAGCCCGTCAGCGTGGGCACGGAGACGCCGTCCCTCGCGGTCGACGCGGTCCTCCAGGGCATCCGAGAGTCGGCCGCCGAGCGCTCGGACCCCATCGCGGAGTTCGTCCAGCACCGGGACGGCGCGCTCGGCGGCGACACTCGGTGTCGCCGCTCGGAGATCCGCCACGTAATCGGTGATGGTGAAATCGGTCTCGTGCCCCACGGCGGAGATCACCGGGATCGGGCAGGCCGCGACGGCACGGGCGACCGACTCGTGATTGAACGCCCAGAGATCTTCGCGCGACCCGCCGCCGCGCCCGATGATGACGACATCGGCCCCGCCCCAGCGCCCGAGCCGATCGAGCGCCTGCACGAGCGAGGTCGGGGCGAGCTCCCCCTGCACCACGGCCGGGATCAGCGTGAGGTGCACGCCGGGATGCCGACGGCGGACCACCGCCTCGATGTCGCGCCACGCGGCCCCGTCGCCGCTCGTGATGACCGCGACGTGCGCGGGATACTTCGGCAGCCGACGCTTCCGGGACTCTGCCGTCAGCCCTTCGGCGTCGAGCGTCGCCTTCAGGGCATCGAACGCCTTCTGCCAGAGCCCCGCACCCTCGGCCTCGAGGGCATCGACCATGAACTGGAGCTTCCCCTGCCCCGTCCAGAGGCTGAGGGTGCCACGCGCGAAGACGCTCATCCCCTCGTCCGGCGGCGCGGGGATTCGCCGCGCATCGCGCGCCCAGACGACGGCCGGCAGTTGCCCCGCGGCATCCTTCAACGAGAAGTACCAATGCCCGTTGGAATGCCGCTTGAAGTTCGAGACCTCGCCCTTGACCCAGAGCCCCGGGAAGGCCGCCTCGAGGGACTCCTTGGCGTACCCCGCCAGCTCCCCCACGCCGAGGGCGGACTCGATGGAGGAGCCGGGCGCGTGCATCGCCGTCGTCAGCGCGTGAGGGTGAGGCGCGCCGCGCGCACCGTGTTCGCGAGCAGCATCGCGATTGTCATTGGACCGACGCCGCCGGGTACCGGCGTGAGGTGCGATGCGACGGCGCGCACCTCCTCGAACCGGACGTCCCCGACGATCCGATAGCCACGCTTCGCCGTGGGGTCATCGACGCGATTGATCCCCACATCGATCACCACCGCGCCCGGCTTCACCATATCGGCGGTCACCATCTCGGGCTTCCCAATCGCCGCAATCAAGATGTCTGCGCGCCGCGTGTGCGACGCGAGGTCACGCGTGCGCGAGTGGCACACGGTGACCGTACAGTCCGCGCCGCGACCGGCCTGCATCAGCAGCGACGCCATGGGCTTCCCGACGATGGTGCTGCGCCCGAGGATCACCGCCTCCTTGCCCGCCGTCTCGATGCCGCTCTCCGTGAGGAGCACCTGCACGCCGGCAGGCGTGCAGGGGGCGAAGGCATCGGGATCGCCGATGAGCACCTTCCCCGCATTGACCGGATGGAAGCCGTCGACGTCCTTGGCGGGATCGATCCGCCGGATGACCGCCTGCGCATCGATCTGCCGCGGCACCGGCATCTGCACGAGGATTCCGTGCACCGCGGGGTCGGCGTTGAGTCGATCGACGACGGCGAGGAGTTCCGCCTGGGTGGTCGTCGCCGGGAGGCGGATCGTCTCCCCCAGCATCCCGGCCTCGCGGCACGCCTTCTCCTTGCTCGCGACGTACACGGCGCTGGCGGCATCGTCGCCGACGAGGACGACGGTCAGCCCCGGCACCACCCCGTGCGTGGCGAGCTCGGCCGCCTCAGCGGCGACGCGCGCCCGCACCCGGGCCGCGATGGCGACGCCGTCGATCAGCTCAGCGGGCAATGTCCGAGGCCCTCGTCTCACGGATCGCCACCACGCGGATCTGACCGGGATACTGCAGCTCCGATTCCACGCGCCGCGCAATCTCCTCGGTCAGCGACTGCATCCGCGCGTCGTCGACCCCGCTCGGGTCGACGATGACGCGCACCTCGCGGCCCGCCTGGATCGCGAAGACGCGGTCGACGCCCTTGTAGCTGCTCGCGATCTTCTCGAGCCCCTCGAGGCGCTTCACGTACGTCTCGAACGCCTCGCGCCGCGCGCCGGGCCGTGAGCCGGAGATCGCGTCGGCCGCCTGCACGAGCACCGACACCTCGCTCTCGTGGGGCACATCGTCGTGATGCGCCGCGATGCAGTTCACGACCAGCGGGTGCTCGCCGTACTTGGTCGCCACCTCGACGCCGAGCTGGACGTGGGTGCCCTCATGATCGTGCGTGAGGACCTTCCCAACGTCATGCAGCAGCGCGCCGCGCTTGGCCATCGCCACGTCGAGCCCGAGCTCCGCCGCCATGATCCCCGCGAGGAAGGCGGTCTCCTTCGAGTGATACAGGATGTTCTGCCCGTAGCTCGTCCGCCACTTCATCCGCCCGATCAGCTTGATCATCTCCGGGTGCAGCCCGTG
>DAISWY010000051.1:0-14008 GCA_036826135.1 Gemmatimonadaceae bacterium
AGCGCGTCGATCCCGGGAACCCGGTCTATCACACCAAGAACACCCCGAAGGTCGTTGGTGGCGTCACCGCCGCCTGCACCGAGGTCGCCACGGCCTTCTACCGCTCGACCATCGACACCGTCGTCCCCGTCTCGTCCCCCGAGGCGGCGGAGCTGGTGAAGCTCCTCGAGAACACCTTCCGGTCGGTGAACATCGGGCTGGTGAACGAGATGGCGATCGTCTGCGATCGGCTGGGCGTCGACATCTGGGAGGTCATCGACGCCGCAGCGACGAAGCCGTTCGGCTTCATGAAGTTCACGCCGGGCCCGGGGATCGGGGGGCACTGCATCCCGCTCGACCCGCATTATCTGGCTTGGAAGATGCGGGCGCTCAACTACAAGACGCGATTCATCGACCTCGCCAGCGAGGTCAATTCCGCGATGCCGGACTTCGTTGTCGAGAAGGTCGCGTGGGCCCTGAACGATGACGGGAAGGCGGTGAAGGGGGCCAAGGTCCTCGTGCTCGGCGTCGCGTACAAGAAGGACATCGACGACATCCGCGAGAGTCCGGCGCTCGATGTGATCCGCCGTCTGGAGACCCGAGGGGCCTCCGTGACCTATCACGATCCGCACATCCCGTCGTTCCGCGAGGACGGGCACGAGATGGTCGGCGTGGCGTGCTCCGATGCGGTGCTCGACGCGGCGGACGCCGTCGTGGTGATTACCGATCACACCGGGGTGGACTACCAGCGCGTGGCGGACCGGGCGGGGCTGGTCATTGACTCCCGAAACGTGATGAGCCGGACGCGAGCGGGTCGTGCCCGAGTCGTGACGCTGACGTCGTCGCGCTGACGCCAAGGTGCCGCTGAGATTTCGGCAGTCGCCGGGCGCCGGATGCCCGGTGCATCACTGCACAGGAGAGGGGTCCCCATGAATGTCACGGTGGTTGGCACGGGATACGTAGGGTTGGTGGTTGGCGCCTGCCTCGCCGAGACCGGCAACGACGTGGTCTGCGCCGATGTCGATGCCGGCAAGATCGACGGGTTGAACCGGGATGTCCTGCCCATCTACGAGCCGGGGCTCGAGGAGTACGTCTCGCGCAACCGGATTGCGGGGCGCCTGACGTTCACGACCGACGTCGCCGCGGCCATTGCGACCGCCGAGGTGATCTTCATCGCGGTCGGGACCCCGCCGGATGAGGATGGGTCGGCGGACCTCAAGCACGTACTCGCGGTCGCCGAGCAGATCGGGCGCCACGCCGCCCGTGAAGTCGTGGTGGTGACCAAGTCGACCGTCCCGGTGGGCACCGCGGAGAAGGTGGCGGCGGCGATCCGTCCGCACGTGCGTGTCCCGTTCCACATGTGCTCGAACCCCGAGTTCCTGAAGGAAGGGGCGGCCGTCGACGACTTCATGAAGCCCGACCGGGTCGTCGTCGGCGTCGCGTCGGACGTCGCGCGCGAGCGGATGGGTGAGCTCTACGCGCCGTTCGTCCGTACGGGGAAGCCCATCATCTTCATGGATATCGCCTCCGCGGAGATGACGAAGTACGCGGCGAACGCGATGCTCGCCACGCGCATCTCGTTCATGAACGAGGTGGCGAATCTCTGTGAGAAAGTGGGCGCGAATGTGGATCTGGTCCGGAAGGGAATCGGCAGTGATTCGCGCATCGGGCCCTCGTTCCTCTTCCCGGGGCCCGGCTACGGCGGCTCGTGCTTCCCGAAGGACGTGAAGGCGCTCCTCCGGACGTCGGAGGAGCAGGGGGCGCCGATGGGGATCCTGCGCGCCGTGGAGGACGCCAACGACCGGCAGAAGCATCGGCTCTTCGCGAAGCTGCGGGAGGTGCTCGGGGACGGGCTGGCCGGGGCGCGCATCGCGGTCTGGGGGCTCGCCTTCAAGGCGAACACGGACGATATGCGCGAGTCCCCGGCGTTGGTCCTCGTCGAGGAGCTGCTGGCGGCTGGCGCGACCGTCGTGGCGCACGACCCGGCCGCGATGCACGAGGCGCAGCGGCGCATCGGCGGGCGCATCGCCTACGCGCCGTCCGGGTACGCCGCCGCCGACGGAGCGGATGCGCTGGTGATCGTGACCGACTGGAACGAGTACCGATTTCCCGACTTCGCGCGTCTCAAGGCGGCGCTCCGCGCCCCGGTGCTGATCGATGGCCGGAATCTCTACGACCCGGCCAAGCTGCGCGGGCTGGGCTTCGTCTATCGGTCGGTGGGTCGGGGCCACGAGTGAGGGTCCTGATCACCGGGGTCGCCGGCTTCCTCGGGTCGCACCTCGCCGACCGCTTCCTGCGAGACGGCCACGAGGTTGTCGGGCTCGACAATTTTCTCACCGGGAGTGCGGACAACATCGCGCACCTGATGGGGCATGAGCGCTTCTCGTTCCTCCGGCACAACATCTCGGAGTACACCTACGTCGCCGGCCCCCTCGATGGCGTGCTCCATTTCGCCTCCCCGGCGAGCCCGGTCGATTATCTCGAGCTCCCCATCCAGACGCTGAAGGTCGGCTCCCTCGGCACGCACAACGCCCTTGGAGTCGCACTCGCGAAGGGTGCGCGGTTCCTCCTCGCCTCCACCTCCGAGGTGTACGGCGATCCGCTCGTCCATCCGCAGCCCGAGTCGTACTGGGGGAACGTGAACCCCATCGGGCCGCGCGGGTGCTACGACGAGGCGAAGCGCTTCGCCGAGGCGATCACGATGGCCTATCATCGGGCGCAGGGCGTCGACACCCGGATCGTCCGGATCTTCAACACCTACGGCCCCCGGATGCGGCCGAGCGACGGGCGTGTCGTCTCGAACTTTATCATGCAGGCGCTGCGCGGCGAGGCACTCACCGTCTACGGCGACGGGTCGCAGACCCGCTCCTTCTGCTACGTCTCCGACGAGGTCGAGGGGATCTATCGGCTCTTCCACAGCGGCGAGACGCAGCCCGTAAACATCGGGAACCCCGACGAGTTCACCGTCCGCCAGCTCGCGGAGCTCGTGATCGAGATGACCGGATCCTCCTCGGCGATCACGGCGCTCCCGCTCCCCGCGGACGATCCGAAGGTCCGGCAGCCCGACATCACCCGGGCCCGGTCCGTCCTTGCCTGGACCCCCGCCGTCCCCCTCCGGGAGGGCCTTCGGGCCACGATTGATTACTTTCGAGGGCTCCCAGGCTCCGCTCGCCTGCAACCCCCGACCTGATGCCCGCCCCGTCGTCCGTCACTCCGCTGGATTCCCGCCTGCCCGGCGCCGCTTGGCGGCCGAGCCCGGTCCGGTCCGCCGCCACCGCGGCGCGGCACGGGGGGCAGTGGCGCGTCAGGGCGTGTCTCGCCTTCGTCGCCGTGGTCGTCTCGGCCTGCTTCCGGCCGTTCAACGTCCGGGACTACCCCACCTCGGTCGCGCTCTTCGAGGCGGGAATGGCCAAGTTCGAGGCGAAGAAGTTCGGCGATGCCGCGTCCGCCTTCGAGCGACTCACCCTCGACCTCCCGGCCCGCGACACCCTCCTCCCCAAGGCGCAGTGGTATCTCGGGCTCGCGCGCCTGAAGCGGAGCGAGCGGCTCCTCGCGGCGCAGGCGTTCATCAAGCTCAGCGAGACCTTCCCCGACGATTCGCTCGCGGACGACGCGCTCCTCAAGTCGGGGCAGGTCTACGTGGATCTGTGGAAGACGCCGTCGCTCGATCCGCAGTACGGCCTGCTCGCGCAGTCGCAGTTCCGGCTGCTGGTCGGCGTCTACCCGGATTCGCCGCTCGCCGACTCGGGGACGAAGGCGCTGAAGGACCTCGATGAGCGTTTCGCGTCGAAGGACTACGACACGGGGATGCACTACCTCCGGCGGAAGGCGTTCGACTCGGCCATCCTGTATTTCAAGGACGTGGTGAAGAATTGGCCGGAGTCGGAGCGCGCCAAGCAGGCGATGTTGCGGATGGTCGAGATCTACCGACTGCCCTTCATGAATTACGACGACGACGCGCGCGAGGTCTGTCAGGCGCTTCTTGGGGCGTATCCGGAGGACACCGGGGTGCTCGCCGCCTGCAAGATCGACCCTGCGGACTCGACGGCGACGGCCGGGCGTCGGCCCCCGGCCCTCCGCTGACCGACGGATGACCGCCCCGCGGCGCCTCGCGCTGCTCGGGGGGAGCTTCGACCCACCCCATCTGGGCCACCTGCACCTGGCGTACCAGGCGCTCGAGCAGCTTGGCTGCGACGAGGTCCGATTCATCCCGACGCACCACCAGCCCCTGAAGGGGACCTCGGCCCTCTCAGCGCCCGCCCATCGGCTGACGATGGTCCGCCTGATGGTGGAGGGGCTTCCCGGGATGCGGGTCGATCCCATTGAGATGGAACGGGGCGGGTTATCTTTCGCGGTCGACACGGTGCGGGCCCTCCGGGCGGCCGAACCGGGCGTGGAGCTCTGTCTCCTCCTCGGCGCGGATGCCGCGGCGACGCTGCATCGGTGGCGTGAGCCGGCGGTGCTGGCGTCGCTCTGTCGGATCATCGTCTGTTCGCGCGGGGAGGACTCCCTCGCGCTCCCAGACGGGACCCCGCCGGTCGAGCGGCTCGCCACTCGGCGGCTCGACCTTTCGGCCACCGAGGTGCGGGCGCGGGTCCGTGCCGGGCTCCCGGTGCGTGGGTGGGTGACGGATGCCGTCGCGGACTACATCGCGGCGTGCGGGTTGTATCGCGTGGGTGGGGAGGCGCCGTGAGCCGGCGTCGAGCCACCCGTTCCTCCTGAGAGCGTCCAGACGTCCATGTTCAAGCAGCTCATCGCCAAGGTCATCGGCACGCGCCACCAGCGCGAGGCCCGTCGCGTCCAGCCGATCGTCGACGAGATCCGTCGGCATGGGGAGGGACTCGCGACCCTGTCGGACGCCGAGCTGCAGGGGAAGACGGCGGCGTTCCGCGCCATCATCGCCGAGCGGACCGCGCCGCTGCAGGCGCGGATCGATGCGCTCCGCGCTGAGAAGCACGCGGCCGCCGACCCCGCCGAGCGCGAGGCGCTCGACCGCCAGCTTGGCGGCGCGGACGGGCAGGGGGGGCTCGAGGCCGAGCTCCGGCAGGCGATTGCCGACGTGCTCGACGAGATCCTCCCGGAGGCCTTCGCGACGGTGCGCGAGGCCGCCCGGCGGCTCTGCGGCACGACCGCGAGCGTGACCGGCCGCGAGCTGTCGTGGGACATGGTGCACTACGACGTGCAGATGATCGGCGGCATCCAGCTGCATCTGGGCCGCATCGCCGAAATGGCCACGGGTGAGGGGAAGACGCTCGTCGCGACGCTGCCGCTCTACCTGAACGCGCTGCCCGGACGCGGCGCGCACCTCGTCACGGTGAACTCGTACCTGGCGCGGCGCGACTCGCAGTGGATGGGCTACCTCTTCCAGTGGCTCGGTCTCACCGTGGGGTGCCTCGACGACACGGAGCCCGGCTCGCCCTCGCGGCGGGCCGCGTATGCGTGCGACATCACCTACGGCACGAACAACGAGTTCGGCTTCGACTATCTCCGCGACAACATGGTCGTCGAGCTCGCGCAGCGGGTCCAGCGGCCGCACGTCTATGCGATCGTCGACGAGGTCGACTCGGTGCTCGTCGACGAGGCGCGGACGCCGCTCATCATCTCGGGTCCGGTCGGGAACGAGGGGGACCGGGCGTACGCGGAGCAGAACCAGGCCGTCGCGCGGCTCGTCCAGCGTCAGACTGTCCTCGTCAACGACCTCGTGGCGAAGGGGGAGCGTCACCTCGCTGCGGAGGAGCGGGCCGAGGCTGGCGTGGCCCTGTATCAGGCCCGTCTCGGGAGCCCGCGCAACAAGCGGCTCCTGAAGGTGATGCAGGAGACGGGGGTCAAGCAGCTGATCCAGGAGACCGAGCTGGCCCACCTCGCGGATCGGAAGCTCCCGCCGGCGAAGCAGGAGTTCCGTGACCTCGAGGAGGACCTCCTCTTCGTGCTCGACGAGAAGGGGCACTCCGTCCATCTCACCGACCGCGGCGTCGATGACCTCTCGCCGCAGGCGCACGATCAGTTCGTCCTGCCCGACATCGCCACGGCGATGGGGCGGCTCGAGCGCGATGCCGCCCTCGAGCCCGCGCAGCGCCGGGAGGCGAAGCGGCAGCTCGAGATCGAGTACGCCCAGAAGTCGGAGAAGTTGAACATCATCCATCAGCTCCTTCGGGCGCACGTGCTGTATGAGAAGGACGTCAACTACGTCGTCCAGGACGGGCAGGTGCTCATCGTCGATGAGTTCACCGGTCGCACGATGCCGGGGCGGCGGTGGAGCGAGGGGCTCCACCAAGCCGTCGAGGCCAAGGAAGGGGTGCAGGTGAAGGGGGAAACGCAGACCCTCGCCACCATCACGATCCAGAACTACTTCCGACTCTACGAGAAGCTCGCCGGGATGACGGGCACCGCCGAGACGGAGGAGACGGAGTTCTTCCAGATCTACGGGCTCGAGGTCGCGGTCATCCCGACGAACCGTCCGGCGATCCGCGACGACCGGCAGGACCTGATCTACAAGACGCGGCGCGAGAAGTTCAACGGGATTCTCGAGGAGACGCGCCGGCTGCATCAGCTTGGTTTCCCGGTGCTGGTCGGCACGACGAGCGTTGAGGCCTCGGAGACGCTCTCCCGCCTGTTCCAGCGTGCCGGGCTCCCGCACAACGTCCTGAACGCGAAGTACCACCAGCGCGAGGCGGAGATCGTCGCGCTCGCCGGGCAGAAGGGCGCGATCACGATCGCGACGAACATGGCCGGTCGCGGCACCGACATCAAACTCGGCGAGGGGGTGCGTGAGGCGCTCCCGTCCCAGGTGTCCGACGCCGACGGCAAGATGATCGACGTGACGGAGATCGGTGGGCTGCACATCATCGGCTCGGAGCGGCACGAGTCGCGGCGGATCGACCGGCAGCTGCGCGGCCGCGCCGGACGACAGGGTGATCCGGGGAGCTCGCAGTTCTTCCTCTCCCTCGAGGATGACCTGATGCGGCTCTTCGGGTCGGATCGCATCGCCCGACTGATGGACTCCCTTGGGGCGCAGGAGGGCGAGGTCCTGACGCATCCGCTGCTGACGCGGTCCGTCGAGACGGCGCAGAAGCGCGTCGAGCTGCAGAACTTCCAGTCGCGCAAGCGGCTGCTCGACTACGATGACGTGATGAACCAGCAGCGCGAGGTCGTCTACTCGCTGCGGTCCTTCGCGCTCGAGGGCGGGGAGGAGCTGAAGGGCGAGGCCGAGCGTATGATCGAGGCCGCGGTGGAGCGTCGGGTGACGAACGCGCTCGAGGGTGCCGCGACGGCGACGGAGTGGGATGTGGAGGGCCTCCGCGAGGAGCTCCTCCTGCACTACCTGCTCCGCGTGCCCGCCTTCGAGCCGGAGGGCATCCGGCCGGCAACACTCCCCGACGCGGCGCGCGAGGCCGCGGACGCCGCCACGACGGCGTTCCGCGAGAAGCTCGTCACCCTTGGCGAGTTCGGTCCGCGCCTCCTCTCGCTGGTGATGCTCAACGTCCTCGACGAGAAGTGGAAGGATCATCTCTACGACCTCGACCAGCTCCGGGCGGCGATCGGCTACCGCTCGTGGGGACAGAAGGATCCGCTCGTCGAGTACAAGCAGGAGGCCTTCACGATGTTCGAGGACCTCATGCGCGACATGCAGCACACCTTCACGGAGCGATTCTTGAAGGTGCAGCTCGTCTTCGAGGAGGCACCGCCCGTGTCTCCGGTGCCGGCGGGTGGGCTGGAGGGCCTCGGGCCCACGGGGACGCCCCCCGCGTCGGTGACCGCGACGATCGACCCCTTCGCGCCGGCCGCGGATGCGTCGGCGATGCCGAAGGTGGTCGGTGCCGGGCGCGGCGTCTCATCGCTCGCCGCGGGCGCGGCACCGGCGGGCGGGACACTCGAGGGCGCCGGCCGGAACGACCCCTGTCCCTGCGGGAGCGGCAAGAAGTTCAAGAAGTGCCACGGCGCAGCGGGGTGATGGTGGACGCGGTCCCTCGGTGACGCCGAGGCCAGGGCGCGTGGCGATGGTTTCCGCGTGCCCGCCGTCCGGACTCTGCCAGCTGCCGATCGACCCCGGGAGCGCCTCCGCGCCCTCGGGGTCGACGCGCTCAGCGGGGCCGAACTCCTCGCCCTCCTGATCGGGTCGGGGACGAGGACGCGGAGCGCGACCGACGTGGGCGCGGCGCTGCTCGACCGCTGCGGCGGGTCGCTCCGACGCCTCTCGCAGACGCCGCTCGCCACGCTCGCCTCGGTGCCGGGCGTCGGTCCCGTCCGCGCCTTGACCATCCAGGCGGCACTCGACCTCGGGCGGCGTCTGGCAGCCGAGCCGACGGAGACGCGCCCGCCGATGCGCGGCCCGGACGACGTCTTCCGCTTCTACGGTCCACGGCTCGGCGGGCTGGGCGTCGAGGAGTTTCACGTCGCCGTCCTCGACGCCCAGCATCGCCTGGAGCGGGACCTGCTGATCAGCCGGGGAATCCTCGACGGCTCCCTCGTCCACCCGCGGGAGGTGTTCCGCGAGGCGATCGCCGAGCGGGCGGCGGCGGTGATCCTCGTGCACAACCATCCGTCTGGGGATCCCACACCGAGTGCGGAGGATCAGGCCGTCACCCACCAGCTCGTCGCGGCGGGGCGACTGCTCGACATCCCGGTGCACGACCACCTGGTCATCGGGCGCGGTCGCTACGTCTCGCTGGCTCAGGAGGGGCGCCTCTTGTAAACGGCGGCAGGGCTTGGCATATACCGATGGTGACCACCGCCGCGCTCGCCGAGATCATCCCGGGATGGACGCTGCCGGACGACGCCGCCACGCGGCTCGATCCGGAGCTCCTCGGGCGCGCCTACCGATTCAGCGAGAAGGCGCACGCGGGGCAGACCCGCCGGAACGGGGATCCCTACGTCACGCACTGCGTTTCGGTGGCGAAGATTCTCGCCGAGCTGCACCTCGACACGGTGACGGTGGCGAGCGGGCTTATCCACGATGTCGTCGAGGACACCGGGAGCACCGTCGAGGACGTCGAGCGGGAGTTCGGTCGCGAGGTGGCGCAGATCGTCGACGGCCTCACGAAGATCGGCCACCTCCCGATGGCCTCCCGGGAGGAACGGCAGGTCGAGAGCTATCGCAAGCTGCTGCTCTCCGTCGCGAAGGACGCCCGGGTGATCCTCGTGAAGCTCGCCGACCGGCTGCACAACATGCGGACGCTCGAGTGGATGCCCGAGGAGAAGCGGCGGCGGATCGCGCTCGAGACGCGCGACCTCTACGCGCCGATGGCGCATCGCTTCGGCCTCGCCGCGATGAAGGCGGAGCTCGAGGACCTCGCCTTCAAATGGCTCGAGCCCGAGGAGTATCGCGCGCTCGCGAAGCTGCTGGCGGAGAAGCGCGCGGACCGCGACGCGAAGATCGCCGAGATGATCGCTCCGCTGGAGGCGAAGCTCCGCGAGAGCGGGGTCCGCATCCTAGAGGTCGGGGGACGGCCGAAGCATCTCTGGTCGATTCACAAGAAGATGCTGAAGCGGGAGAAGCCGTACGACGAGATCTACGACCTCTACGCGATCCGCGTGCTCGTCGCGGATGTGCCGGAGTGCTATCACGCGCTCGGCGTCATCCACGGGGCCTGGACCCCGCTGCAGGAACGCATCAAGGACTACATCGCCTCGCCGAAGTCGAACGGCTACCAGTCCCTGCACACGACAATCTTCGGTCCCGGCGGGACGCTCTTCGAGATCCAGATCCGGACCGGCGAGATGCATCGGACGGCGGAGTACGGCATCGCGGCGCACTGGCTCTACAAGGACGGGGGACGGCGGAGCGGCGAGCTCGATCGGCACCTCAACTGGTTCCGGCAGGTGCTCGAGTTGCAGCTCGACGCCGAGACTCCGGACCAGTTCCTCGAGTTCCTGAAGCTCGACCTGTACCAGGACGAGATCTTCGTCTTCACCCCGAGCGGGGACGTCATCCAGCTCCCGAAGGGGGCGACGCCGATCGACTTCGCCTTTGCGGTGCACACGCAGGTCGGCCTCCGGACGCAGGGCGCCCGCGTGAACGGCCGCATCGTCCCGCTCTCCCGCGAGCTCCGGAACTCGGAGACCTGCGAGATTATCCGCGGGCCGGTCCCGCGGCCCAACCGCGATTGGCTGGCCCACGTCCGCACCGGCCGCGCTCGACACAAGATCCGGCAGTGGCTCCGGCAGGAGGAGCAGAAGACCTTCCAGGCCGTCGGAGAGGAGATCCTCGGACGCGAGCTGCGCCGACGTCGGCACGCCAAGCTGTCCGATGCGGAGCTCGCCCGGGCGGCCGCCGCACTCAAGCTGCAGGACGCCGCGCAGGTGCTCGCGGGCATCGGGCAGGGGGACCTGACCGTCACGCAGGTGATGTCCGCGCTCTATCCGGATGCGGCCGAGGCGCCGCAGGAGGCGCTCAAGCCCAGCGCCATCGAGCGCCTCATCGACCGGATGCGCGGGATCGGCGGCAGTTCCAAGGGGCTCCGCATCCAGGGCGCGGATGGCCTGCTCGTCCGCTACGCGCAGTGCTGCCAGCCGGTCCCGGGCGATCAGGTGGTCGGCTACGTCACGCGCGGCCGCGGCGTGAGCATCCACCGTCATGACTGCCCGAATCTGCTGTTCCTCGTCCACGAGCCGGAGCGCCGGCTCGAGATCGACTGGCAGGAGACGTCGGGGGAGCGCTTCGTCATCCGGCTCGCCATCGAAGGGCAGGATCGGCAGGGGCTCTACGCCGATCTCGCGACGGCGGTCAGCGCGGCGGGCACGGACATCCGATCCCTCGAGCTGCGCACGGTCGACGGGCGGGTCACCGGCGCCGCGCTCGTGGAGGTCGAGAACCTCGCGCACCTCGAGCGGATCGTGAAGGCGGCCCGCCGGGTGAAGGGGGTCGCCAGCGTGGCGCGGCGGGAAAAGCTCGCCGACTAGGGCACGGGCGCCGCGAGGTCCCGCGAGCGCCACCAGGTTCGCGTGCGCCGGATGAGCGGTTGCCCGCGTGTACCGACGCACGGTGGCGGGGGCGGCACACGACGGCGCGGGGAACCTCGGTCTCGGCCCCGGACGTACATTTCCGTGATGATTCTTGCCATCCACAACCTCCTCCGGTGGGCCGTCCTCCTCACCGGCCTCCTCGCCATCGTGCAGACCGTGCGCGGCCTGAATGGCCGCACGCCCTTCGCGAAGACGCGCCCGCTGCTCCTGGCCTTCACGGCGAACCTGCATCTGCAGCTGCTGATCGGGCTGTCGCTGTTTGTCGTGTCGCCGACGGTGAAGGCCTATCTGGCCGACATGGCGGGGACGATGCGGGACGGGAGCCGGCGCTTCTTCATCGCCGAGCATCCTACGCTGATGGTCGCCGCCGTGCTGCTCGCGACGATCGGCGGCGTCATCGCCAAGAACGCGCCCGACGATGCGGCGCGGCATCGTCGGGCGCTCGGCGTCACCGTGGTCACGCTCCTGCTGCTCCTGGCGGGGATCCCGTGGTCCCGACCGCTGCTCCCGGCCTTCTAGGCGCGTCGGCGCCGCGCACGCCCATGGCGCCCGTCCGTTTCGAGCTCGAGGCGCCCTTCGCCCCCGCCGGCGATCAGCCACGCGCCATCGCGGAGCTCACCGCCGGCCTCGCGCGCGGCGATCGCTTCCAGACGCTCCTCGGCGTGACGGGGTCCGGGAAGACGATGACCGCGGCGAACGTCATCGCGCGACACGGGCGACCAACGCTCGTGCTCTCGCACAACAAGACGCTCGCCGCGCAGTTGTACGGTGAGCTCAAGGGGTTCTTCCCGCGCAACGCGGTCGAGTACTTCATCTCGTACTACGACTACTACCAGCCCGAGGCGTACGTCCCCGCGTCGGATACGTACATCGAGAAGGACGCGTCGATCAACGAGGACATCGACCGCCTCCGGCTGCGCGCGACCTCCTCCCTGATGGAGCGCGAGGACGTCATCGTGGTGGCGACGGTCTCCGCGATCTACGGTCTCGGCGATCCGGAGTCGTACAAGGCCGCGATGGTCACCCTCGCGGTGGGGCAGCGCATCCCGCGTGACGACATCCTGCGCGCCCTCGTCGCGATCCAGTACGGCCGGAACGACGTCGCCTTCGAGCGCGGAACTTTCCGCGTCCGCGGCGATACGGTCGAGATCCTCCCCGCCTATGAGGAGCAGGCGGTGCGGGTCGAGATGTTCGGGGACGAGATCGAGCGCATCACCAAGGTGGATCCCCTCACGGGACACACCATCGCGCCGCTCCAGCGCACCGCGATCTATCCGGCGAAGCACTTCGTCACCACGCGCCCGACGCTCGAGCGCGCGGTGAAGGAGATTCGGGCGGAGCTCGCCGAGCGCCTGGTGGCACTCAAGGGGGCGGGGAAGCTCCTCGAGGCGCAGCGACTCGAATCACGCACCAACTTCGACATCGAGATGATGCTCGAGATCGGGACCTGCCCGGGCATCGAGAACTACTCGCGCATCCTCGCGGGCCGGCAGCCCGGCGCGCGGCCGGCCTGCCTGCTCGACTATTTCCCCGAGGACTTCCTGGTCGTCGTGGACGAGTCGCACGTCACCCTGCCGCAGATCGGGGGGATGTTCAATGGCGACCGCGCGCGGAAGACAACCCTTGTGGAGTACGGGTTCCGTCTGCCGAGCGCGCTCGACAACCGGCCGCTGATGTTCGACGAGTTCCTCGCACTCACGCCGCGCGCGATCCACGTCTCCGCGACGCCGGGGGAGCTCGAGTTGCGCCTGTCGGAAGGGACGGTGGTGGAGCAGGTGATCCGGCCCACGGGGCTCCTCGACCCAATCATCGAGGTGCGTCCGGTCCAGGGGCAGGTCGACGATCTCCTGCACGAGATCCGTGCGCGCGAGCGCCGCGGCGAGCGGGTGCTGGTGACGACCCTCACCAAGCGGATGGCGGAGGACCTGACCGATTATCTCGCGCAGGTCGGCGTCCGTGTCCGCTACATGCACGCGGACATCGACGCCATCGAGCGGATGGAGATCCTGCGGGGCCTTCGCCTCGGGGAGTTTGACGTGCTGATCGGCATCAACCTCCTGCGCGAGGGGCTCGATCTGCCGGAGGTCTCGCTCGTCGCCATCCTCGACGCCGACCAGGAGGGATTCCTTCGCTCCGACCGCTCGCTCATCCAGACCGTGGGCCGGGCGGCGCGGCACGTGGATGGGCGCGCCATCTTCTATGCCGACCGGATCACCGGGTCGATGCGGCGGTGCCTGGACGAGACGGCGCGGCGCCGCGAGAAGCAGGAGGCCTTCAACGCCGAGCACGGGATCACGCCGCGTGGCGTGCAGAAGAGCACGGATCAGGTGCGCGCGCTCACGCGCGTCGCCGACGCACGGGAGCCGCGTGAGGCGCGGGAGGCGGAGGGGAAGCGGAAGTCGACGGCGAAGAAGGTCGCCGAGGCGCAGCGGGCCTACGCGACCGACGACCTGCCGGCGCTGGTCGCGCGTTTGGAAGACGAGATGCGCGCCGCCGCCAAGGATCTCGACTTCGAGACCGCCGCCCGGCTCCGCGACGAGCTCTTCGAACTGCGCGCGGCAATGGGCGCCGGCCCGACGGGAGGGGCACGTGCCGGTCGGCGCTGACCTCACGGAGGCCGAGCTGATCGCCTGGGGGGAGACGCTGGGGCGTGCGCTCGACGCCCCCGCCTTCCTCACCCTCACGGGGGACCTCGGGGCGGGGAAGACGACCCTCGCCGCCGCCATCCTCCGCGGGGCCGGGGTGACGGAGCCGGTCACGAGCCCCACGTACGCCGTCGTGCATCGCTACACCGCGGCCAGCGGGCGCCCCGTCCACCACGCCGATCTCTATCGGCTTCGCGGCCCGCACGAGCTCGCCGCCATCGGGTGGGAGGAGCTGCTGGCGAGCCCCGGGCTTGTCCTCGTGGAATGGCCCGAGCGGGCCGGCGACCTCCTCCCCGGCGACCACCGCGCCATCACGATCGAGCATCTCCCCGGCGACCCGACCCGCCGTCGGGTGACCGCGTGATGCGGACCGGTCCCTGGCTGGTGCTCGATGCCTCCCTCGGCGCGGGGACGATCGCCCT
>DAISWY010000052.1:0-9022 GCA_036826135.1 Gemmatimonadaceae bacterium
CTCTACCACAAGGGCCCGATGCTGCTCGGGGAGGTGCAGCGGAAGCTCCTCGTCTCAAGTGGTGGCATCACCTTCCTGGTCGATAAGCTCGAGAAGCGAGGGCTCGTGCGGCGCGCCCTCTGTGAGCGGGACCGCCGTGCGCGCTACGCGGAGCTCACGTCTGAGGGGCACGCGCTGATCGCGCGGATCTTCCCCGCCCACGCCGAGGCGATCCGGCGCGCGATGAGTGGGCTGGGGCTCGCCGACCAGCGGGCGGTGATGGACCTCCTCAAGACGCTCGGGACGGAGGCGGCCGCGCTCGCGCCCCTCCCGTCGTCCGCCGAGGATTGACGGCTCCATTCGCGGGAGATATACTTCAGTAGTGAGATACTTGACGATAAGACATCTCTGATGCCGCTCACCACCCTCGGTTTCCATCACATCACCCTCGTCGCGTCGGACGCGCGCCGCACGGCCGCGTTCTACCGGCAGGTGCTGGGGCTGACCCTGGTGAAGGAGACGGTCAACTTCGACGAGCCCGACACCGCGCATCTCTACTTCGGCGATGCCACGGGGGCCCCGGGCACGCTCGTCACGTTCTTTGAGTGGCCGCAGGCCCCGCGGGGACGGTACGGCGTCGGCGGGGTGCACCACCTCGCCTTCAGCACGCCGACCTACGAGACGCTCCTGCAGTGGAAGCGCCGGCTGCAGGACCTCCGCATCCCCGTGAGCGGCCCGATGCCGCGCGGCTACTTCACCTCGCTCTACTTCCGTGACCCGGACGGCCAGGTGCTCGAGATCGCGACCGCCGGCCCGGGCTACGCGATCGACGAACCGATCGACGCGCTCGGCCGCGACGTGATGGGGCAGCAGGCGCATCAGCTCCCGGGCACGCGCGACGAGGCCGCCATCGCTGCGACGACGCATCCCGAGCCGGTCCCCGTCATCACGCCGGCGATGGCCCTGACCGGCCTGCACCACATCACCGGGATGACGGACGACATCGCTCGCACGAGTGACTTCTATGAGGCGGCGCTCGGCCTGCGCCTGATCAAGAAGACCATCAACCAGGACGATCCTGATACGCCCCACTGGTTCTGGGCTAATTACGACGGCACGCGCGTGCTGCCGGGCAGCTCGTGGACCCTCTTCGGCTGGTCGCCGCGACATCCACGCGCCCGCGGCGGCATCGGGCAGACGCACCACGTCGCCTTCCGCGCACAGGATGCCGACGAGCAGCTCGCCTGGCGCGAGCATCTCCTCGGCCTTGGGCTCGACGTCTCGCCGGTGATGGACCGCCGGTACTTCACCTCCATCTACTTCCAGGCGCCCGACGGGCAGCTCCTGGAGATCGCCACCGACGGCCCCGGCTTCGCCGTCGCGTAACCTCGTTCCCCTGTCACTTCACTCCTCACCACCGGATACCCAATGCAGTGGACCATCGATCCCACCCACGCACAGGTCGAGTTCGCCGTGAAGCACATGGCGATTTCCACCGTGCGCGGCCAGTTCAAGGCCTTCACCGCCACCGGCGCCACGAACGACGCCGGGATGCCGACCGCGCTCCAGATGGAGATCGACGCGGCGAGCATCTCCACGAACAACGAGCAGCGGGATGGCCACTTGGTCTCCCCTGACTTTTTCGACGCGGCGAACTTCCCGAAGATCACCTTCGCGGCGACGACGATCACCGGCACCCCCGACGCGCTCACCATCGTCGGGGAGCTGACCATCAAGGGGGTGACCAAGTCGGTTACGCTCACCGGTGAGGTCGCCTCGCCCATCAAGGATCCCTGGGGCAACCAGCGCACCTCGCTCTCGGCGTCGGGGAAGATCTCGCGCGGCGACTTCGGCCTCACCTGGAACATGGCCCTCGAGGCCGGTGGCTTCCTCGTCTCCGACGAGGTGAAGCTCTCCATCGACGCGCAGGCGGTGGCCGCATGAACGCGCTCGGCAAACTCGGCCGTCCGCTCTTCGCGGTGGTCTTCGCGATCTTCGGCCTGCTCCATCTCGCGATGGGCGGCAACATGACGGCCGCGGTCCCCGCGTGGGTCCCCGGTCCGGCGATCATCTGGGTCTACTTCACTGGGGTCGCGATGGTCGCGGCCGCCATCAGCCTCTTCACCGGGCGGCAGGAGAAGCTCGCGGCCGCCCTCCTCGGTGTGCTGCTGCTGATCTTCGCCGTCACCATTCAGCTCCCGCAGGTGATTGGCGGGAACCAGATGGCGATGCCCTCGCTGCTGAAGGACATCGCGCTCGCTGGTGCGGCGTTCTTCTTCTCGGCGCAGGCCAAGCGCTGACCCGCGTCGTCGGGTCGACCGGGGCCGTCCGCGCGAGACGCGGGCGGCCCCGGTCGCATGTGCCCCGCGCCCGGGCTAACGTTCTCGCCATGCCGGCCGCCGCCCCACTCGACGCCATCCGCGACTTCATCGCCGGGAAGGCGATTCCCCTCGAGCCGGCGTTCCTGCAACGCCCCATCCGGGAGCTGCTGCCGACCCTCGACGCGCTCCGCGCCGAGGTCCGGCGACTCGGCCTCTGGGCCCCGCACCTGCCGCGCGCGCAGGGCGGGCTCGGGCTCTCCCTCCCCGCCTTCGCCGAGGTGAGTGCGGTGCTCGGCGAGTCTCCGCTCGGGCACTACCTGTTCAACTGCCAGGCGCCGGACGTCGGGAACCAGGAACTCCTGCTCGCGCACGGCACACCGGACCAGCAGGCGCGGTGGCTCGGGCCGCTGGTGCGCGGAGAGATCCGCAGCTGCTTCGCGATGACCGAGCCCGAGTTCGCGGGTTCGAACCCGGTCTGGATGGCCACGCGTGCGGTGCGCGAGGGCGACACGTACCGCCTCTCGGGTCACAAGTGGTTCACCTCGTCGGCCGACGGCGCCGCCTTCACCATCGTGATGGCGGTGACCGATCCCGAGGCCGCACCGCACCGTCGGGCAAGCCAGATCATCGTGCCGATGGAGACGCCGGGCGTGACGCTCGTCCGGAACATCCCGGTGATGGGCGAGGCCGGCGCGGACTACTTCAGCCACTCGGAAGTGCGATTCGATGACGTGCGGATCCCCGTCACCAACCGGATCGGCGCAGAGGGCGAGGGCTTCACGCTCGCGCAGGAGCGGCTCGGTCCCGGGCGGATCCATCACTGCATGCGTTGGATCGGCATCGCGGAGCGCGCGTTCCGGTTGATGGTCACGCGCGCGGCCACCCGTGAGCTCGCCCCGGGCGAGCCACTCGGGCGACAGCAGGTCGTCCAGCACTGGATCGCGGAGTCGCGGGCGGAGATCGATGCGGCGCGCCTGCTGGTGCTCGACGTGGCGCATCGCATCGAGCGGGACGGGGCGCACGCGGCGCGTGACGGCATCTCGCTCATCAAGTTCCATGTCGCAGGCGTGCTGCAGCGGGTGCTGGATCGCGCCATTCAGGTGCACGGGGCCCTCGGGATGACCGACGACACGCCGCTCGCGTACTGGTACCGCCACGAGCGGGGCGCGCGCATCTACGATGGTCCCGACGAGGTGCACAAGACGTCGGTCGCGAAGCGGATCCTCGCGAAGGCAGGGATGCCGGGGCGCGAGCCCCGGAACGGCTGAGCCGATGACGGGGCATCGTCACGACGGCGAGGCCGTCACGCGCCCGGATTCGCAGGCGGAGCCGGATGCCGCCGTCCCGCTCGCTCCACTCGGTGCCTGGCTCGCCGCGACCCTGCCGGAGCTCGGGCCGGTCGTGGCGCTCACGCGCTTTCCGGGTGGCTTCTCGAATCTCACGTACCACCTGCGGACCGAACGCGGCGAGGCGGTGCTGCGGCGTCCGCCTCTCGGGGCGCTCCCCGGTGGTGCCGCGCACGATATGCCGCGTGAGGCGCGCATCCTCGGTGCGCTCGCGCTCCGTGGCGTGCCTGCGCCGGAGCCGCTCGCCATCTGTGAGGATGCGGCGGTCATCGGCGCGCCGTTCTATGTGATGACGCACGTCGCCGGCCGCGTGCTCCGCGGCGGCACGCCGCCAGCCGACCTCACCCCCGCGCATTTCACCGCGCTCTCACACGCCTTCGTCGAGACGCTCATCGCGATTCACGGGGCGACGCCCGCCGACCCGGTCATCGCGTGCCTCGGCAAGCCGATGGGGTATGTGACGCGGCAGGTGGAGGGGTGGACGGAGCGGTGGCAGCGCGCCCGCACCGACCACGTGCCGGCGATGGACGCCCTCGCGACCTGGCTCGCCGCGCATCAGCCATCGGAGTCGGGCGCCTGCCTCGTGCACAACGATTACAAGTACGACAACCTCGTGCTCGACCCCGCGGACCCGACTCGCATCGTCGCGGTGCTCGACTGGGAGATGGCGACGGTCGGCGATCCGCTCCTCGACGTCGGCACGGCGCTCGGCTACTGGGTCGAGGCCGGCGACCATCCCGCGTTCCGCGCGCTCGGGCTCGGGATGACGGCGCTCCCGGGCAACCTCACGCGCGCGGAGCTCTGGGCGCGCTATCTCGCGCGGTCAGGCCGGTCGATGCGCCCGATGGCGTTCTATCACGCGTTCGGGCTCTTCAAGATCGCGGTGATCGCACAGCAGATCTTCGCGCGGTATCGGAACGGGCAATCGACCGATGCGCGGTTCGCGCGGCTCGGCGAGGCGGTGCCGTTACTCGCGGCGATGGGCGAGCGCGCGGCGGCAGGGTAGCGCCGAGCATCGGCGCGACCGACTGCGCTCGATCCAGCCGGTCTGAACTCAGCGCGCCAGCGTCGCGAGGAACTCCCGCACCGGTGCGAGCGTCTGCGCCGCATCCTCCTCGTGCGGCACGTGCCCGAGCGTGGGGAACCGCACCACGCGGCTGCCGGGGATGTCGCGGGCGAAGCGCGCGGCGTTGGACGGTGGGATCAACCGGTCGAGGTCGCCCCAGAGGATGAGCGTCGGCGTGCGGATCGTCGCGATCTGCAATGTGTCGAGACCGCCGCCTCGGTTCGCTGCGCCGCCGCTCGGCGTACGCGGCCGCTGCGTGAAGGCGCGACGGTTCCCCTCACGGAGGGTGAGTTCGTAGTACCGGTCGACGAGCTCCGGCGTCACCTTCGACGGGTCGCCGTACACGTTCTTCACGCTGCTCTCGATGACGCTGCGCGGAAGCACCTGGGACGCCACGTAGCGCATCCCGGGGAGCGCCGCGACCTTGAATCCGACCGGCACCGAGGTCGCCTGCGACGGATACCCCGCGGGATCGACCAGGACGAGCCCCGCGACGCGCGCGGGATGCCGCGCGGCCAACTGCCACGCATAGAGTCCACCGAGGGAGTTGCCGGCCACCACCACGCGCGCGACGTGGAGGGTGTCGAGCAGCTGCGTGAGCACGCCGAGGGTGCGGGTGAGCGACGCCGCGCCATCCGCGAATGGGCCCGTGAGCCCGAACCCCGGCAGGTCGAGTCGGATCACGCGCCGCTCCCCACGGAGCGCGGCCGTCCATCCCTCCCACGTATGCAGGCTCGCGGCGGAGCCGTGCAGCAGGAGCAGCGGCTGCGGGTCGTCGCGCGGCCCCTCGTCGCGATAGTGGACCGCGGCCCCATCGAGTGTGATGAACTGCGAGGGGGCGGGGGCCCAGCGGGGGATGAGCGACTCCACCGGCCGGTCCGGGGCCCAGACCGACGCCACCGCGACACCGGCGAGCGCGACCACTACGGCGAGGATCGTGAGTCCAGTCTTCATTCCTGCAGTCTATCGAGCCATCTCCGGACGCGATATGGGAGGGTATCCCCGGCGTATGTGTCCGTGGCGTGTCTGTCCGTGAGGTGTCGGTGCAGGGCGTGCCGTGGCGCGCTGCTCCGGCACGTCGTGCGGCTGATGGCTCCCGTGGCGGACTCCGGGGTCTCACCTCGCAGACTTCAACGATCGAGGTGCCGCCGATGTCCATCGTTCGCTCGCCCCTACGTACCCTGCTCCTGCTCTTCGGCCTGTCGGCCTCGTATCTCCACGCGCAGGCGGCACCCTCCGGCGCGGCGGTGTTCGTGCGCTGTACGCCGTGTCACCAAGCCAATGGCGCCGGCATACCCGGCGCGTTTCCACCACTCGCGGGATCGTCGTGGGTGACCGGGCCGGTCGATCGCCCCATCGCGATCCTGCTCCACGGGTTGCAGGGGCCGCTCACAGTGAGTGGCGCGTCGTACAACGGCGTGATGTTGGCGTACGGCACGGGGGTCGCGATGACCGACGCCGAGCTCGCCGCGGTGCTGACCTACATCCGCACGACCTGGGGGAATCGCGCCACGCCGGTGACGGTGGCGGACATCGCCCGCGTCCGCGCGAAGACGAAGGGGCGCACGAAGCCGTTCAGTGAGGCGGAGCTGCTGGCGCTGCGCTGACGGGCACGGCGCGAGTCACGCACGCCGACGACGGACCGGGGCGGCGCCGACGTCGGCGCCGTCACCCCACTCACCCCTCGTACAGATCCCGCACGAGCAACAGCTGCAGGTGCTCGCTGCTCTCGCTCTCGATCGCCTGCACCGAGAGGGGCAGTGAGCCGTCGGGGCGCACCATCCCCTTCACCTCGTCATAGAGCGCGGCGGTGAAGTCGAGGACGTCGTCCCGCTTCCCGCTGATCCGCATCTGCGTCTGGTAGACCGTGCGGATCGGTGGGTTCGACAGCGACACGTGCAGGCGCGCGGACGCGCGAGGGGTACGCGCGCGGATCTCCTGCTCAATTTCCTCGAGCTTCGCCGCGCGGAGCATGGCGGTGTTGCGGTCGATGTTCATGCCGGACGAACGCCGGCCCGGGGCGCCGAGGTTCCTCCCGACGGCCCGCCGGGCTCCGCCGTCTCCTGATTTCCGAGGCCTAACACCTTATTCGTCAACCGCTTAGGCCCCGTAGACCTCGAAGATCCCCGCCGCGCCCATCCCCCCGCCGATGCACATCGTCACCATCCCGAGGCCGCCCCCGTTTCGGCGGAGGTCGTGGATGAGCTGCACGGTGAGCTTCGCCCCGCTCGCTCCGAGCGGATGCCCCAGGGCGATCGCCCCGCCGTTCACATTGAGCTTCTGCTCGTCGAGCTCAAGGTCGTGAATCACAGCGAGGGCCTGTGCGGCGAAGGCCTCGTTCAACTCGATGCGATCGAGATCGCGGAGCTGGATTCCGGCGCGGACGAGCGCCTTCGGCACCGCGGCCACGGGGCCGATTCCCATGATGTCGGGCGCGACGCCGGCGGTCGCGAATGAGACGAAGCGCGCGAGCGGGGTGAGGCCGAGCTCCGTCGCGGTGGTGCGCGACATCAGCAGGACGCCGGCCGCGCCATCGGAGAGCGGGGACGCGTTGCCTGCGGTGACGGTCCCGCCCGGCTTGAACGCGGGCGGGAGCTTCGCGAGCCCCTCGAGCGTCGTGCCGGCGCGCACCAGCTCGTCCTGCGCGAACATCGTCGTCTCGACGATCCTGTTCGCCCCGTCATAGCGGACGCGCTCCACCTCGATCGGCACGATCTCGGCCTTGAAGCGCCCAGCGGCCTGCGCCGCGGCCGCCCGCTGCTGCGAGCGGAGGGCGAATCGATCCTGCGCCTCGCGCGTGATCCCCCAGCGCGCGGCGACCCGCTCCGCCGTGAACCCCATCCCGATGTTCTCCTCGACGAGTTCGGGATGTAACCGCGTGTGGTATCCGGACATCGGGACGGCGCTCATCATCTCGACGCCGCCCGCGAGTACGACGTCGTTCATCCCGCTCTTGATCGCCTGCGCGCCGAGCGCGATGGTCTGCAGCCCGCTCGAGCAGAAGCGGTTCACGGTCATCCCGCTCACCTCCACCGGGAGCCCCGCGCGCAACAACGCGAGCCGGGCGTGATTCAGCCCCTGGCCCGCCTCGGGCATCGCGCAGCCCCAGATCACGTCATCGATTCGCTCGGCGGGGACGCGCGCGCGCCCGACCACCTCGCGAATCACCGCGGCGGAGAGATCCACCGGGTGGAGCGAGGCGAGCGCCCCATCGGCCTTCCCGCGTGCGACGGCGCTCCGCGCCGCCGACACGATCACCACATCGTCGTGCATCGTCGTCTGCTCCTGCCGCGGTCAGTTCCGCAGCGGCGTGCCGGTGGTCAGCATATGCGCGATGCGCGCCTGCGTCTCGGCGGTGCCGAGGAGCCGCAGGAAGGCGTCGCGTTCGAGGTCGAGGAGGTCCTGCTCGGTCACGCGCCGCGCCGGTCCGTCGCCGCCGCAGAGCACCACGGCGATCTCGTGCCCGATGCGCACGTCGTGCGCGGAGGCGTGGCCCGCCTCGCGGAACGACCAGAGCGCGTAGTCGAGGTTCGCGACCCCGGCGTTCCCCAACGCCGTCATCGTGCGCGGGAGGGGGGCGACGTAGTCGGAGGCGAGGTCGAGCACCCGCGCCTTGGCGTCGGCGATCAACGTGTCGCGGTTCATCGAGATGCGGTCCGCGTGCGGCCGCAGGAAGCCGAGGGTGCGCGCTTCGTGTGCGGAGGTGCTCGTCTTGCCGAGCACGATCAACTGGAAGGCACGCTTCACGCCCTCGAAGGGATCGGCCCCCTCGTACGCTTCGAGCGCCTTCGTGAAGCGGAAGGCGAGCTCCTTCGTGCCACATCCGCCGGGGATCAGCCCGACCCCGATCTCGACGAGCCCCATATACAGCTCCGCATGCGCCTGGATGCGATCGCAGTGGAGCGAGAGTTCGCAGCCCCCGCCGAAGGTGAGTCCGAATGGTGCGGCGACCACAGGCACGGGCGCGGTCCGGAACGACATCACCATCGACTGGAAGCGTTGACAGAGCGTCTCGACGGCGGCCCAGTCCCCGGCCTGCACGAGCTGGCTGACCCCCATCAGGTTGGCGCCGGCGGTGAAGGTTCGCGGATCGTCGTTCCCCACCACGACACCGTGCCAGGGCCCGGACGTTGCGGTCTCGAGTGCGTGCGCGGCCATATCCATGACGCCGGGGCCGAGGGTGTTCATCTTCCCGCAGAATTCGAGGCCGAGCACCCCGTCGCCGAGGTCGAGGAGCCGCGCCTCGGGGTTCTCGCGCACCACGCGCCCCTGGCGGCGGAGCCGCGCGAGCGAGAGCTGACCGGGGATCG